>FXLX01000043.1 GCA_900180385.1 uncultured Candidatus Thioglobus sp.
TTTAATCTGCATTTCTGCTTGTGTTTGAAAGGCAAGCAATGATAAGCCAATTAATGTTATTTTTTTCATTTTATTCCTCTAAATGTTTCTGTAAAAAGATAAGAAAGGTGCGAGACAGCTATCTAACTATTATTATGCCCATACTCTTGCTGATTCAGCTTGATAAAACTCTACTGTATTATTATTTTTTAAATAGCTCATAGCATTTTCTTTTAATCTAGCATTTGATTCACTATTCTCATCGCCAAAAATACTTACAAATATTTTACTTATTCCACTAAGTTTGATTCCATTAAATATATGCCTATCATTATCATTCATAGAATGCCCATATATAAATAATACCTCGTTTAAATCCTTTAATTCTCGATAACAATAACTTAGATAAGGATTGTGCTCAATTCTGCTTTTCTTTTTCTCATGAGTAGGTTCTGACACAAACAAAGGAAACTCTCCATTGTTTAAATTTACCCTAACTTGATCAACAATAGGCTCACTATTTTGAGTGTAGGTATGTTTTTTAATATCAGTGTAGGTATCATATATATGCAATCCCCCATGTAAAAAATAAACATTTTGATTTGTTTCTCTTCCTTTCCAAAGTTTTTCCGTCCTAAACCCGTCATCAGTATTATAATTTTCTGGTTTTAGATTGTCTTTATTTCTTGCCCAGTAAAACAAAAGATCATAATTTAGTGTAAATATTTTGTTGAACTGGCACAAGAACGTCCTAACGGTTTCGTATTGTTCGTTTGTAATGTCACTAGGACGTTCAGGGTGGGTACTTGAGATCGCTTCAATTAAAGCATTTTTTAGAGTTGTCTTGTCACTTTCTATTTGCTTCAATATTTTTTTATTACTGCCGTAAGCTTTTAACACTAATTCTGCTGACTCAAGTTGCTTCATTATAATTTCAAAATCATAAGTTTTAGCGTCATTAAAAAGAGACTTTAATTCCACATCTCTATTTTCAAATTTTGCAGCACCTAATAAATTAGCATAATTAAAAATATCGGCATTCCAAGCTTGAGAAAATCCATTGGCCAATAATATTGAATATTTTGTTCCTTCAGGTATTAGATCAAGTGCTTTGTCAAAGGTTAGCATAATGAGTTTCCATGTGGAGCATAACGCTTTGCTAAGCGGCGTGTTTTTTTACGTCCGCTTGAGCTACTTGTTGTGTGTTGATAGTCTAATGATAACGCATAACATATTGAATGAGTGAAAACGACCATAAACAGACAAATGCCTTATTATTGCGCTCTATTTATCGCCTTCTTTTACTGGCTCTTCTAAACAACCCTCAAGAATTCCATTAGTCAACATCATAGCCATAAGCTCTCTTGTCTCTTCTGGTGCTATCGGTATTTGATATACATCACCAACAAGCTCAGTCATGGACTCACTGTCTATGTTTAAAGTCTCGATATAATTTAAGGCATGAGATATAGGCGCGTTGTTTTGGCGCATGTCATATATGTGCCGTGCTGCTCTCTCTACGTCATTGCAGAATGTAACTCTTTCTATGTCAACAGCGATAGAGCTACTGCTATATATTAAAGATGAAGTTAGTAAAGCTATTGGTAAAATATTCACGTTATTTGCCTTGTTGATGTTATTTGTAGAAAAATGAACATTTTAATTATACCTTGTACTAACACTTACTAATTGACTTATTACGACAACTAATTAACAAGTTTTGGCGGTCTAAAATGGGTCCACAATAGATGATTGTTTTTGACACACAACGCCAAAATCACCGGAACAGCAAAGTTGGCAGGGCTTTTGCGGCAGCAAAATGGCGTGCCAATTTTGCTGTTTCCGTGTGAATTTTAATTGTTATATTTTTCATTTCACACCTTAACTTTATAATTTAATACTAATTCATCTGCTGGCATTCCACGAATGCCCCAATTTGTCATTGGAGTTTCAAAAATAGTTATTTCGATATCCTGACCTTCTATTTCTGTATACTCTTTTATTTTTGAAAATATCAAATTAATAAGTTGTTTCTTTGTTTCTATTGATCTTCCTTCAAATATTGATAACTCAATTATTGTATATTTTTCAGTTCGGTCTGTTGGATATAAAAAATTGTCTTTATCTAACGATATAAACCGATGAAATAATTTGTTTTCAGGTAAACCAAAAGCTACCATTAGCGCTTCATGAATTGCTTTTGATATTAAAGCCTTATTTTTTGAAAGTACGCCTGATACTCCGTAAATTTTCACTTGTGCCATAATTTCCTTTTTAAATATAACGGTGGAGTTGACATGCCAATTGTATCAGCATATTAGAGGCCAGCCTCTTTTTTATGCTGGAGAATTGGTCAGGTCGAACGCTATGTTCGAAGGTGCTTCGCACCAAGAAGATAGTGTTAGACCGCTGTGAACGCCTAAATCAGCGGACAGTTTAAAGGGGCACATTTTTTGCGTCGCAAAAAATGTGCCCCTTTAAACTGTCCGCTGGATTTTTTTGTTAGGCTTATTTTTATCATATATCAACTGGAGTGCCTTTTTCACCTAGAGTCCTTAAATAGTAATAGACGAAAAGGCATTTTGTAAGGTGATTAAGCCTGTGCAGTTCTCTGAATGATAATAATATTTTTCTACTAAAATCCAGGAAAAATATGTTTTCAGGTCTGTCTTGTTTCATCCCCTCCCTCCTTGGGAAATAAGTGACTTCTTGTGATATTTCATCATATTCCGCTTTATAATGTGCTACAGAGTTTCTTAGATGGTTATCTATAACTCCTCCATCTATTGGGTACCAGCAATTATCAATATAATCTAACTTTTTTCCGAGAGGATAGTCAGCGAATTTATGTAAATTACTTGGCACACCAGCACCTGTTAAGAATAAATTATGAGAGCCTCTTTTCTTAATATTGTTAATTCCTGCAATAAGAACAAGCGCACGGTTAATAATTTCTGATATATCTTTGTATAAATCTTTAACATCAGTAAACTCATGTGCTGAGACTCTATATGGAACTTGATTTCCTTCATAAGCAAGATCAAAATCTAAAAATAATGCAGGACGAAGCATTAATTCAATATCAATAATTCGAGGATATATTTCTAAACAGTCTGTCTGAACATTTTTCAAGAACCCATTTGAAATTATCTCTTCAAAGAAATCATCCAGAGCATCTTTATGGTTTTTTTCCATTTCAATTAGCTCCGCAGTGAATAAGTTTACTGCATCCATATTGCGTTCTGGTTCGGCAAATGGCAAAAAAGATCTTTCTATTGCATGATACAAAGCTCTATTTTGATCAAGCTGCGTTTCACACTCCATATTTGAACCTAGAAATGCTAATACTTTTTCTTTAAAAAGGTCTGTTTTATTATTTGAATACAAGGTAAAAATCGTTTTAATTTCTTTTCCATGACTATATACATCATTTAAGTAATTTACACGAAATGCATGGCTCTGCATCGCTTCATGACCAATTCGCATTGATGCTTGCATGAATGGAGTTAAGCCCATTACATACTCACCAAATGAAACAGGAAAGTCTAAATGGAGATCAACAAAATTAACTTCAGCTTCAAATTTTTCTGCATGAATACGTTTCGCCCCTGACACTTGAATATCCATTCCAACATTTTCAAAATCAGGTGTCATTGTAATATCAATCGGTGAACCACATGATTTACAACGAAACCTTAGTGGTTGAATTTCTCTATTTGACATCCCTAATCGACAATTGGTTTGGGATTCACATGTTTCACAAAGAATACTTATATTGAAGTTCATGCAGATTCCTTTAAATGCCTAACGCCTCATTAAGCGGACTAAAATTGGGCAGTATTTTTGCGGTCTTTTTGCAAAAATGATGAACTGTTTTAGTTCCGTTTAAATGACTTGTTAGGGCACTTTACTCCATTTATCAAGGCACAGTTTTTTTAAGCTACTCTCTAGTTTTGTACTGAAATTTTTTCCAATTGACGTATGAACTCTGAAACGTATAAACCAAAGCCTAAGCGATGGAAAGTTTGGTAAAAAGTCTTTGATAAATTTGTTAATCCAGTCATTGTTGCGATCTAGCTCAATGAAATAATTAGCCTCTTCACCATCTTTAATTCTATGAGGCATAGGACTCGATAATAGATCCCTAGTTGTCATTTGTACCGCATATGACTTTTTGAAAATTCCAGTTTTCCAAGTTAAATTGGAAATTTGCGCTTCTCTATGTCCAACATTTACTATCTTAATAGCCAAACATTCAGGATGTGGTCCAGGCTCTCCAGGCGTAATTATTAATCTATGACCAACAGAAACATCTAAACGAACTCTCTTATCTTGTCTTGACAAATAAAGAGCAAGAAATACAGCAGAAAGTGACCCTATTGCCGAAAGCCAAGGTGCAAAGGAATTAACAAATTTCCAGAATTCAACATCCATAGTTAGCAAATACTCCTAGTGCCCTAACGCTTGAAATCACCTGACGCGATAGCGGTCAGGTGGAATGATTTGCTAGGTTTTCATTCTAAATAATATGTTCTTAATTTAGAGTTGTTAATTGCATCCATTAATTCTATTCTAGCTGGACTACTTCCGTATTTGCCACTATCAAAAAACGCTTCTAGTTGGTATTTTTTATAAGGTAATAAATTTACAGTTATATTTCCACTTCTATTTTGCTTTCCATTTGTAGCATTAACACTCAAGATATGTTTTCCACTTTTAACTACATATTTATCGAATCCAAGTCCGCCAGTTTTTATATTGTCTATTTTTTTAATACTTAAGTGCCCACTTGTTCCCAGTGTAAAAGTAAAAAAATTTGCCCTACCTCCGCCAATTGTTGAGCCACCATTTTGTTTATAATTTGGATAAGAAGAGCACCCTACTATAAATAAAATAGATAACATTATTATAATTTTTTTCATTTTTTCTCCGTGTTTGTAAACCTAACGGTGGAGTTGACATGCCAATTGTATCAGCATATTAGAGGCTAGCCTCTTTTTTATGCTGGAGAATTGGTCAGGTCGAACGCTATGTTCGAAGGTG
>FXLX01000044.1 GCA_900180385.1 uncultured Candidatus Thioglobus sp.
CAGTGAGTAAAAAAGGCTAAAAAGAGAGAAATAAGGCTAAAAAAATCAGACAAACAAGGTGTTTTTTAGATTTTTATGGAAAAATACGGAAATTTTGAGCTATTTTTTTGAAAAATTGCAAGGGTTGAAAATAGGATGGGGAATTATGAATTATGCAAAGGTCTCATTAAGATAATCCAGAGTAGGTCACTTTTTTCATAATTTTCTCTCATTTTTTTTGCACTTTATCTTGTCTTTTTGAAGTTTTTTAGTGGCTGCATTGGTTTATATGGAGAATAGGAATTGATATTTTATTGGATTTTTTTTGTTAGGCTTTTATTTAAATATAGTTAGCGCTATCATTATTATTCCTTTAGTTAAAATATTATATTAAGAAAATTCTCATCGTAAAATAAGCTTATTTTTAACCCTAAATAAATCATGGAAAACATTGTAAAAGTTTTAGTAAATATATTTCTCCTTTATATGGTTACTTTTGGAGCTATTACTTATGCAGATATAACAGTAGTTCCAGAAAATAACACCTGCCCCTTAAGCCAGCGATTAATTACATTTGAAGAAGCAAACAAAAAGCAAGATATATGTAATAAACTGCCTTATTGGGGTATTGTCAGAATTGCAAACAATGGATCAATGGATGGAGCAGGATATGGCTGTAAAGCAAGAAAAAAAGATACCAGAAATCTAGGTGCATCGCTATGTACAGATGTGAAGTTAGTGCTGACTTTTGAAGAAATGCACAATAAAGTTTTTTCTTTATATAAAAACATAAAAAATAACAAGGATAGTTTAGAACATTATAAGCAAAATAAATTACTTGACTGTTCGGCAGATGAAAGCTGGGTTAACAATCCATTACTACCAACAGACCCAGTAGCAACTGGAAAATTAGATATAATATGTAAATTCCACAAATTTGCTTGGCAATCTTTTGCATTTTTAACTACTACAGGGGTTAGTGAAAAACCTCGCTTTTTAGAAATGATGCCAAAGGAGCGAATATTTAAAGAAAACCCTGAGGTTTGGGATCTTGATGGTAGTAAAAATCTTATTTTTTCAAATACAAAACAAGCAGGCTTAAATCTCCCGCTAAATGATTGGAATCAAAATCCAATTTTTTATCAACAAAGTGTAAATAAAAAATTCTATAGTAATATAGTATCCAACCAATTAAACAATAGCCAATGTATCGATGAAATTGATTCAAAATTACGCAAATTTGACATCTCACCAGGCTCAATAGAAACCAAAACATCTTGGAAAATACTTGTTCCTGGTGATGATGCGTCAAAATTTTTCACTATTCATCGAGATATTATGCTTAATGGAAGGCTTTTAAAAAATACACAACTTGCTTTATTAGGAATGCATATAGTCAGGAAGACTCCAAAACACCCAGAATGGATTTGGACATCTTTTGAACACAAAAACAATGCACCTGATTGTGATAATATAAAAACAGATGGTGAGTCTAATTGGAATTTATATAATTCTAATTATTCTCAGCCAACGAATGTGCATGTAACTGGAAAACCAACCCAAGTATGCAGAAAAACACCTTATGGTGCTGGATTTTTAGCAAAAGCTGGGCTATCGGTAATAAGCGATATTAAAGCATTGAATGCTGGCATGACAGGTGTGTACCAAGCAAAAAACTCTGTATGGAGTAACTATTTTTTAGTGGGCAGTGCCTGGACGCAATCTATTAACCCTTTTTCTACTGATGGCAAGGTTCCACCTACATGGAAAAATGAGATAGGTGGATCAAGCCTTTTATCAAATTCCTCTATGGAAACCTATGTGCAGAACCCAAAATGGTTCGACATAGAGCATCCTACAACAAATAGAGGGTGTTTTGGTTGTCATAATTACAACCCTGATAAAAAAAATGCACTTCACCTGAGTCATATGTTTAATGCAGCAAAAGATTATGGCCCGTGTAAAAAAAATAATTCAGGAAATTTATGGTTAGAAAGTAATTAAATAAGAATCTCTTGAATTCACATCATAAGTGCAACACTCGTTAGTCGGTCAAAAAAGTATATTAACCACTCTTTAACCTGACAAGAAAAAGGAGTGAAATAGGAAAAAATATACGCAATTGACCTACGAACAAAGATACTATATTTACCTGTTGAAAAAACAAGGATACAGTCAAATCAACTATTTCTCGAGAATTATCTTGTAATACTGGCAATAGAGGTTATCGCTCACAAGCAAGCTAACAATCTTGCTTGTGAGCGACATTAACAGAAAAACAAACATATTAAACTTACTGCTGAAATTAAGCACTATATCAGTAAAAAACTAAAAGAGTATTGGAGTCCTGAGAAAATCGTAGGACGCCTAGAGTTGGATGAGGAAGTTAAGATCAGTACTGAAACCCCCTACCGCTTTGTTTTGCAAAACAAGGCGGTAGGGGTGTGCTTTATAAATACCTTCGTCACCAGCACAAGAAGTACCGCAAACGCTATGGCAAGAATGATTACCGAGGCATCATACCAGGTGAGTTGATATTGATAATCGCCCTAGTATTGTAGATGCTCGTACCCGTATTGGCGACTGGGAGGTTGACTTGGTTATCAGTAAAGGTCATAAAGATGGCTTTACCACCCTTTCTGAGCGTAAGAGCAGGCTTTATCTCGCTACTTATGGTGTGAATTCAAGTTTATTAAAATAATAATTTTTTGAAAAAATGGTGTTATAGCAATTCAGGTCTATATTCAAAGTGCATGGTGTCGTAGTGATACCACTTTCCGCCCCAAATAAAACCATATTTTTCAAAAGTATCAATAATGATTTGTGGAATTTTACTGGTATGCGGTGCAAGGATTTTGTGCTCATCTGTGCATTTACAATCCCACTCCCAGTAGCTAGATTTAGTAATATTAAGATCAATTGCAATACCAAAACTGTGCAGACTTAATCGATTGGTGCCTTTAACTTTACGCCATTTGTAGCTACCTCCAATATCCTGAATAAAGGGTTTAAGCTCTGGGTATTTATCTAATTCTTCGCCAATGGCTTTAATTTTACTTGCCACGCCGTTAATTTTAGTCACTTTAATTTTGCGTCCATCCGATTTTGGTGCCCAAACAATTTCAACAAGATTTTTTTCAACTTCAGCTTGGGTGCTACCATACATGGTTTTGAAAAAATCTTGATTGGTGATTCTGCCTGGATCGAAACAAGGTTTTACTGGCGTTGTAATTTTGCCTTTTAGGTAAGGGTAGTGGAATTGGTTTTTGATGTCTGGATTGACGAGTAATTCATCAGCTGTTTTAGTTTTTTTGTCATCAAATAATAAGCGTTTACCGTCTTTAAAAAGAATGTGATTGTCAGAAAAATCCGCTATCACATTTGAGTAATTCCTTAATAATTTTCGTGCATTGTTTGGAAATTTCTTGTGTTGATTGATTACTTCAATGTCAATTAATTTAATTACTTCCACCTTTGTATCTAAGAAATTTCTGTCTATTAAAAATGTACCAACCCCATCTGCACTGCCAGAAAAATTGGTATTACCGCCAACGGTAAGCATATCGCCATTTTCTGCATCTAAAATTTGATAAATAATTTCTGTGTGGTGCGCTTTACCGTCTTTGGTTGATATATACAGCACCATATCCCCTTCTTGCGGTAGATATGCTTTGTTTTTCAATTGCTGATGACTAACTAATAATTTTTTAGCCGCTGCCTGTTCGCGCATGATTTCAACAGTCCAAGTATCGGCATAATATTCGTTAAAATACTCTCCAATAGTGCTAAAGGTTTGATCTAAAATAGTGCAAACAAATCCTTGACACCAATACGCCCAAGTTCCATCATGGTTGTTCATATAAGCCCTAACCCATGGGCCAATATTATTTTCCATCAACTCAGAGGCTCTATATTGCAAGTGTTTGGTGGCAAAATATTTCATTTTTTGGCGTAATGTTTTTTTTGTGAAAGCCCGAACATCAAACGCCCTGGTCATTGGCGAAACTAGTGCCTTCCAAGTTGTATGATCTACTACACCTGTTGCAGGTAGATTAACAAATAATTGCACTTGTTTAAGGATTTTTTCGGTTGTTTTATCAAATTCTTTATCTGGTACAATCTTAATAAGATCGCTGATAAAATTCTCATTAAGTTGCCATAACATCAACCACTCTTCTATTTTGACAACCTCTGGTCCTTTATCGCCTATTTTGTAGTCCTTTTTCAGTGGTGCTATCTCTTCAAGATAATCTTTTTTTACTAATAATTGGTTGCTTGGCTGTGATTGTTTTATTTTGTTAGCCACATGTGAATTAGTGCAAGAAGTAAGAAAAACAGTGGTGTTTAAAACAAAAATAACAACAACATAACGAAGAAATTTTTTTTTGAATAGGATTTGCATAATAAAATATTGAAAAAGTTAAGATATTTCAAAAATTATACCCATTCTTTGGAATAAAGCTCTCTTGTAAGCCAGATTGTGTAAACCCTCCCCAACTAAATTATTAGATTCCCACGCACTAACTGTAAGATTGCTATTTGAAATCATACCTTTCATACATTCTTTGTCTTGAACAGGGAGACGCTCGCCCAACCCAGAGTTTATCAATAATTTTATAAATTAATTAGTATTTATTGGTTTATTGATTTTATGAGACCTTTGCATAAATCAACCAAAACCACGCCAGTCTAGTAAAATAACAACCACCTAATCTACAATAAAAAATACCTAAAATGTCTTGGAAAAGCACTCAACAAAACTCATTCGCAGACTCTCTTGTTGTAGAGCATAAATCTCTATCAGAGCTTGATAATGTG
>FXLX01000045.1 GCA_900180385.1 uncultured Candidatus Thioglobus sp.
CGACTCAACACAAGACCTCGAAAAACACGAGGTGGGAAACAACCAGTTGAGTTATTTTTAGGAAAGGCTGTTGATTTATTAACGGCTTAGAAGAAATTGCACTTAATGTGCGAATTCAAGAGTTATTCATATTTATACAAAGGTCTCAGAATATTTTAAAAATGCTGATCAAGATGTTCAAGGTAAACTTTTTCAATCCAATCAGTATTTCCTGCAATGACATTATCGGCATGAAAAGTAGGGATTTGATTGCGAATACTTAAATAATGATTGGTCATTATTAAGGGTTGTAATAAATCATCAATATGTGTGGTGTTTTTCAAGACAAAGCCTTTGCCTAAATCACTGCTTTTCATATTAGAGGTTGTTACAATCATAAAGTTTTCTGCTGGGACTTGACCACCTTCGCCATATTCATCAGTGATAATAAAGGTTTTTTGATAAAGCAAAACCTCATCAAGCCACCGAACAAGAGGGGCTGGCATATTAAACCACATAATCGGTGTGATATAAATAAGGGTGTCTGCCCATAATAGTTTGTCTAACTCCCTGTCCATATTTAGCGTTTCTTTGGTTACATCCGATATTTTAACTTTGTGATTTTTATCGGTTAAATTTTTATCGGTTAAATAACTCAAAAAACCATTTAACTGACCTTTTGCATCAAAAATTGAGTATCCTGCTGTAACTAATAATATGTTCATTTTTCCTCCTATGGAATAATAGAAACCTTTGCATAAATATGAATAATCATCAAAAATCCACTTTTTACCAATTTGACAAAGATTGAATTCTGCTAATCCTCCATATTTATACAAAGGTCTTTATATAAAATCAATCTCAATTGTTAAATTTTCTGGACCTTTTAAAAACACTTGTTTCGTATTTGAATCGGGTACAAAATTTTCCTCAAAAGAAATTTTTAAATGGGTTATATGTTGAATAAAATTTGAATAACCCTCTCTAGAAAAAGCAATATGATCAAGCAAGCCATTGTTAGCTTTTGATGAAAAGTTATTAAAACTTGCCTCTTCTCCAAAAATATGAATGATTGCATTTTGCTTGTTTTGTGGTGAATACAACCAATAACCATCAAAAGAAAAAGGGGGTCTAAAGCCTTTTTCTAAGCCAATAACTTCTGTAAAAAAGGTAGCAACAGCATCAATATTTTTACATCTCATGGCGATATGGTTAAATTCTATATTCATTTTTTATATCTCAACTAGAATACTTTCCAGACTACGGCGCGTTTTTGCCAATTTAGCATTGTAATCTTCAGCGTGCCGATAACCTATTGCCAGTGCTACTTCGCACTGATAACCACCTAACTCCTGTTTAAACTCTTGATTAACCAATTCAATATCCAGCCCCTCTATCGGCGTTGAATCAATTTTTAAACGAGCCAAAGTGTGCAGTGTATTGCCCAGTGCTAAATATAATTGTGCTTTTGTCCATGGGGCAGTATTACCGTTTTCATCGGTATTGAGTTCGGCAAAGAAAAAACCGCCAAAAGCATCTTCTCTATCTTCGGGTTTGGTTCTGCCGTCCTCAATACCTTTATCAACCACTTCTGCATAGTTTTCTCGTTTGTATCGAGGATTATGGGCGAATAAAATAATCTGAGAACTTTCAAAAATATGGGGCTGGTTGAATTGAAATTTATTAGCAAATGTTCCAGTCATCCGCTCTTTTGCTTCATCACTTTGGATAACAATAAACCGCCAGGGCTGTGAATTGATAGATGAAGCTGACAAACGCATTGCCTCATAAAGCACCTGCAAATCTTCTTTTGATACTTTTTTACTGGCATCATATTTCTTAGTGCTGTGTCGCCAATTTAAATCTTTAATGATTGAATGCTTCATTACATTTTGCCTTTATTTAACTGTTGCATCAATGTCTGGTTATCTTCTAAATGCCAGTTGCTTTTTATTTTGCCATTTTTAATCGTATACATATCCACTGCAACAAATTTAATCACCTGTCCTTGTCCTTGAGTGCCGTGAAATTTGCCCGTGAAATTGCCATTAAATTCCAGTTGCAACACCACTTTATCGGCTACCACCATCATTTGCTTGATGCTTGCCGTTAAATTTGGCACTACGCCTCTAAACCATTTTGAAGCATCTAAAGGCCCTTGAATACCCTGCTTTCTGCCTTTGGGAAGATTTAAATCTATAAAGTCTTTATCCAAGGCTTGAGTCACATATTTTTCCTTGCCAGTGTGCCAAAATGCAGCATATCGTCTTGCTGCTAATATCATTTTATCTGCTTGATTATTTGACATACTCCTGTCAACAACCAAAACCTGTGCTTTTGGCAAATCATAATCCATTGCATAAACTGACCCAATAGTAACAAACAAACTGGCAATTATTATTTTTATTATTTTCATTTTAAACGCTCCCTTTATTTTCTCGGCCCTGCGATAACACTAAAACTCGCTTTAGCAATGGTATGTTTGTTCATAAAAAACCTAACTAGCGCTGAAGTGGCATTTTTTGGCGGAGTTAATGTATCTGTATCTAGTGCATGCACTGTATACGCATAGTTATGGGCGCGACCCACTGGTGGACAAGGACCTAAAAACCCAGATTTACCCATATCAGTATTAGCATCAACGGCGCCTTTTGGCAAACTTGTTGCACTAATATGAGTTACATTTTTAGGGATGTTATAAACCGTCCAATGCCAAAATCCACTTCCTGTTGGGGCATCTTTATCATACAAAGTTACGGCAAAACTTTTAGTATTTTTAGGTGCACCTTGCCATGATAAATCAGGTCGTTCGTTTTTACCTGTGCAGCCAAAATTATTCCAATATTGATTCGCTGTAATTTGCTCACCATGCTTAATGAGCGTACTGCTTAATGTAAAACCATTATCAGGCTTTAGATTGCCACAAGCACTCAATACTGCTATTGATGAGACTAGAGTCACAACTTTTATTATTTTCTTTACTTCTACTATTTTCTTCATTTTTTTATCCTTTTGATATTTATGTAAAGTGCAAATGTTAAAATACTAATATATTATTGTCAAGTAGGCACATAATTAGCATATAGTATCTTTTATTATACTAAAGGAGTAAAAAATGGAAAATAAAAGGGGGGCGAATTGTCCCGTAGAATTAACCCTTAGCTTAATCGGCGGTAAATGGAAGGGGATTATTTTGTATCATCTGATTGATGGTAAAAAAAGATTTGGCGAATTGAAAAAATTTATGCCAAGTATCACCCAAAGAATGCTCACTAAACAACTCAGGGAGCTTGAAAGTAATGGATTGGTTCATCGAGAGGTGTATAGAGTTGTGCCGCCCAAAGTGGAATATAGCCTTACTAAACATGGAAAATCGCTTAAAAATACGATTTTATCCTTAGAGGAATGGGGTAAAAATTACCAACAACAGAAAGCGTTATAATCCTGCTTTTAGGCTGGCTTCGATAAATTTATCTAAATTGCCGTCTAACACATTACCCGTATTTGAGCTTTCTACGCCGGTGCGTAAATCTTTGATGCGAGATTGGTCAAGTACATAGGAACGGATTTGGTGACCCCAGCCAATGTCGGATTTAGCATCTTCTTGTTCTTGGTTTTCACTGTTGCGTTTTTGTATTTCCAGCTCGTAGAGTTTAGATTTAAGCTGCTTCATAGCTTGGTCTTTATTGGCATGTTGGGATCTGCCGTCTTGACATTGCACCACAGTATTGGTAGGTAAGTGGGTGATACGCACGGCTGAGTCGGTCTTGTTCACATGCTGACCGCCTGCACCACTCGCACGATAAGTGTCAATACGAATGTCGGTTTTATTGATTTCAATGTTATCATCAATTTCAGGTGAGACAAACACGGAGCAAAAAGAGGTGTGGCGTTTGCCGTTGGCATTAAAAAGGGATTTGCGCACTAAGCGGTGGATGCCGATTTCACTGCGTAGCCAGCCAAAGGCATATTCACCGTCAAAATGAATGGTGGCAGATTTGATGCCTGCCACTTCGCCTGCTGAGACTTCCATGAGTTTAACCTTGAAGCTGTGTTTTTCGCCCCAGCGTAAATACATACGCAATACCATCTCTGCCCCAGTCTTGTGCCTCTGTGCCACCTGAGCCTGATTGAATATCTAAATAGGCTGAATTGGCATCCAACTCGCCACTAAACATTCTTTGAAATTCTAGTTTTGCGATAGCAACTTCGGTATTGTCTAAATCTGTAATCACACTATTAGCAGTGCCCTCATCATTTTCAGACTGTGCCATATCTAGTAGCTCGGTCGCATCTTCCAAAATTGCATTCGCTTGATTAAAAATTTGGCAAATAGATTCCAAGGTTGATTTTTCTTTGCCCAAGGCTTGTGCTACTGCTGGATTAGACCGAATATCTGGGTTTTCCATTTCCAATAGCACTTCTTCTAAGCGATTTTGTTTCTCATCTAGGCTGATGTATATAGACAAAGCATTTAAGCGTTGTTTTAAATCTTGAATTTTTTGATAAGTGGGCGAGAGTTCCATAATTGGCATATTTTAGTGATAAAAAGCCAAACTATTGTTATTTATTCTATATTATGCGAGACCTTTGCATAAATCAACCAAAACCACACCAATCCAGTAAAATAACAACCACCTAATCTACAATAAAAAATACCTAAAATGTCTTGGAAAAGCACTCAACAAAACTCATTCGCAGACTCTCTTG
>FXLX01000046.1 GCA_900180385.1 uncultured Candidatus Thioglobus sp.
GGTAATCGTTAATCAAATTGAACAAACATCTTCTTCAGATACAACTTCTCCTCAAGGAAACATGGCTGCTTATGGAACTGCTATATTACGTAATCATGGCTTTACTAAGTCTTTCACTGAACATTGTGTTATTCTTGGATTGGTCTCTGTTCGAGCAGACCTTACCTATCAGCAAGGTATGGATAGAATGTTCTCCAGGCGGTCTCGCTATGACTTCTATTTACCTTTGCTCGCCAATTTAGGCGAACAAGCTGTGCTTAATCAAGAAATTTACGCCGATGGCTCTGATAATGATCGTCGTGTCTTTGGTTACCAAGAACGTTGGGCCGAATATCGTTATAAACCCTCAAAAATTACTGGTAAATTTCGTTCTACTTCAGCTCATCCACTTGATGCTTGGCATCTCTCTCAAAAATTCGTAGGATGTCCTACTCTTGGAAATTCTTTCATTGAAGAGCATCCTCCTTTCGACCGAATTTCTGCTGTTCCGTCGGAACCTCACTTTATCTTCGATTCGCGCTTCTACATGAAATGTGCTCGTCCTATGCCGACCTACTCTGTTCCGGGTCTCGATAAGCTCTAATGTCTTGGGACGTTGGCGCAAATATCTTTGGCTCTCTTCTTGCCTATCAAGGTACTCGAGAGACTAATAAAGCTAACTCTGCTCAAGCTCTTCGTCAAATGGACTTCCAAGAAAGAATGTCCTCTACTGCTCATCAACGTGAGATAAATGATCTTCGTAAAGCTGGTCTTAATCCTATGCTTTCTTCAACTGGAGGTTCTGGTTCTTCAACTCCTCCAGGTGCGTCAGCTACTATGCAAAATCCTCAAGTTTCTGCTCTTGAGGGAGCTATTTCTACAGCTCAAATTGCTAATATCAAAAAACAATCTGCTAAAACCAATGCTGAAACAACTCTTCTAGATCTTGAAGTTCCTGAAGCTGAAGTTAATGCGGCAATCTATGAATCTGCTCTTGGTATGGCCGTTAAGGGAAAACAAGCCTTATCAAAAGGCGGTCGTATGGTTATGCCTTGGTCAGCTGGAGCTGTATCTGCTAGATCTAAAATGGCTAAAATTAAATTGGAACAAGCTCAATATGATAAAAAACATCCACCTCGCCCCGGGGATCCTCGAGGATGGTACGACGAAAACAAAAAACCTGGCTTTATGGAAAGAATTAAAGCTCAATCTAAAAAACGTCGTTTGCGAGCTGAAAAACGTGCTTTGGAAAAAAGAACAAGAGCTCGTAATAAACATAAAAGACAACTTCGTGCTGAAGAAAAAGCGAATAAAAAAATGAATGAATGGTATAACAAAAAGGATAAAAAATGAAAACTAAAATAATAACTGCCTATGGAGATAAGCTTGACGTCTCCTTAACATGCCCAGAACCGCCTGTTGAACAATCACATGAAGATTCGTGTAATATTCATAAAATCATCGCTAAATACGACGCTACGGGCGTCTTAGATCATATAACTAGTTTTGAAGCTAAATATGAAGACGTAACTGGCTTCGATTATCAAACTATGCTAAATACTGTCGCTCAAGCTAATAGCATGTTCGAAGAACTACCTTCCGAAATTCGTGCCGAATTCGAAAATAATCCTCAAAAATTAATCACTTTTATGGATGATGAAAACAACAATGAAAAAATGTACGAAATGGGCTTAAAATCACGCCCTGAATCTGAAGAAATTAGGGAGCAAAGCGACCCCAATTCCGCAGGAATTGAAAAGCCCGGAACGGGCGGAAATGCGCCTGCGGCGAACGTACCTCTTAAAACGGAGGAATCCCAGTCATAGCACGTGCTTCAGCACGTGACACAGTTAACCCACTTGATGTTAACTGTGTGGACTGACACCCTTACCCCGCTATCAGTCCCTAAAAAAAAAAAAAAACACTAAAAAAAACATTAAAAAAACACTAAAAAAAAACACTAAAAAAATTATCAGAAAAAAGTATTAAATAACCCAAAAAAGGAGAGTCAAAATGAACCGTAGAAAATCAATAAATCGTAAAAAATCAAAGCGAAGCTTTACCCGAAATGCTACTACTCACAAAAAAAATTATCGAACCCGTCCAATGCGTGGCGGAATTAGGTTGTAATCGGTTAACAGTATGGCTTGCTATCATCCATTAACAGCTTGGTACGGTGATCATAATCGAACAGACAAAAAAATCGTCTTTAACGAACATTATGCTGCTCACCGTCTTCTAACTCTCACCCTTCCTTGTGGTCAATGTTGGGGTTGTCGTCTTGAAGGCTCTCGTCAATGGGCAATTAGATGTGTTCATGAGGCTTCTCTTCATGAGGATAACTGTTTTATAACCCTAACCTATAATCCTGCTTCTCTGCCTGAAAATGGCACTTTAGTTAAAAAACACTTTCAAGACTTCATGAAACGTCTTCGAAAGAAATTCCCAAATAAAAAAATTCGCTACTATCATTGCGGCGAATATGGCGATAAAAATCTTCGCCCTCATTACCATGCCATCATCTTTGGTCTTACCTTTGATGATCTTATCCTTTATAAAGTCGAAAATGGTGAAAACCTTTATACCTCTGTTATTCTCGAAAAAATTTGGGGCATGGGCTTTGCTACTGTTGGAAGTGTAACCTTTCGTTCTGCTGCTTATGTAGCTCGTTATATTATGAAAAAAGTCAATGGACAAAATAAAAAAGCTCATTATGAGCGTGTGGACCCAGAAACTGGTGAAATCATTGATTTACAGCCTGAATATACCACTATGTCCCGTCGCCCTGGCATTGCCTCTGGTTGGTACGATAAGTACAAAAACGACGTCTATCCATCTGATAATCTTCATTTAAATGGAAAAACTTTCCGTCCTCCTAAATATTATGATAGGATGTACGAACATGAATCACCCGAAGAAATGGAAAAAATTAAAGCTTTACGCTTAAAAAATATGAAAATACATGCAAAAAATAATACTCCTGAACGCTTAAAAGTGCGTGAAGCAGTAAAAATTGCTCAAACAAAATCTCTTATAAGGACAGTATAAAATGCAACATAAAATTTTTACAATCTATGATGAAAAAGCAGGAGCTTACTTTCCTCCTTTCTTCTTACCAACAAAAAATATGGCTATTCGAGAATTTGATAATCTCGTAAATGATCCTGAATCCCAAATTCATAAACATCCTCAAGACTATACTCTCTTTTATCTTGGCATCTTTGATGATATAACTGCTATTCTTACTGATCTTACTTCAAAAGTCTCTTTGGGTAATGGTCTAGAATTAAAACGTCAGCAATCTGAAATTTCTTTAACTGTTGATAATCTTTCTTCAGCTGAAGAAGTTCAAGAAGAAATTCCCTTCCCTTCTAAATAAAAGGAAAATCCTATGAAGTCTGTAATGTCACATAAATTTAGCGAAGTTCCTCATGCAAACATTCATCGCTCTTCATTTGACCGCTCTCATGGTCATAAAACCACTTTTGACGCTGGAAAGCTTATTCCTATTCTTGTTGACGAAGCTCTCCCCGGAGATACTTTTAATCTAAATATGGATGGCTTTGCCCGTATGGCAACACCTATATTTCCCATAATGGATAACGCATTTATGGATACCCATTTCTTTGCCGTTCCAATGCGCTTACTTTGGGATAATTGGGAAAAATTCAATGGTGCTCAAGATAAACCTAATGATAGTACTGACTTTTTAATTCCACAAATTATTTCACCTACGACAGGTTGGCCAATCGGGTCTCTTTCTGATTATTTCGGCTTACCTACTAATGTTGACCCCGCAATCGGTCATTCTGTTCTTTGGCATCGTGCCTATAATTTAATCTATAATGAGTGGTATCGCGATGAAAATCTTCAAGACTCTGTTCCAATTAATACAAATGACGGTCCTGATGCTGTTGCTGACTACAAAATTCTCCGCCGTGGCAAGCGTCACGATTACTTTACTTCTTGTATTCCTTTTCCACAAAAAGGAGCCGCCTCAGAAATAGGTTTAGCTGGTCATGCTACCGTTAAGTCTCGAGTCTTTAATGGACATTCTGTTGGTATTCGTAAATCTGATTCTGGCCAAAATTATGATGGTCAACTTCCTGTTAATTTACAAATTAATCAAGGCTCAAATATGACCGCTGAAGGTCAAATCTCATCTTTCATTGATCCAAGGGGAACTTTATATGCAGATATGTCTGGAGTTGAAGCCGTTAGTGTTAATAAAATCCGTGAAGCGTTTGCTATTCAACAAGTCTTGGAAAAAAATGCTCGCGCTGGCACTCGTTACACTGAAATTATCAAATCTCACTTTGGCGTTACATCACCTGACTCTCGTCTACAAAGACCAGAATATCTTGGTGGAGGTACTTCTCCGGTAATCGTTAATCAAATTGAACAAACATCTTCTTCAGATACAACTTCTCCTCAAGGAAACATGGCTGCTTATGGAACTGCTATATTACGTAATCATGG
>FXLX01000047.1 GCA_900180385.1 uncultured Candidatus Thioglobus sp.
TTTTGGCTTTAACCTTGGAGGCAATGATTTGGGTTTGCTGGTTTTGGATGGTTAGCTTATTTGTAATCGTTAATTTACTACCTTGACTGTTTGTTTTTTGTGAATTTACCGTGGACTCTGAACTACCACCAAAAAAGCCACCACTAGCGCTAAACTTCATTTGCACAGACTTGGAGTCTTGCACTGATGTGACAGTTAGACTGTCACTTTTTATAGTGGCATTGTTGGCAGAGACTTTAGCGCCTTGGATGTTGATATTATCTGCTTGGATGTTTAAATCGCCACTAACCTTAATATTGCTGGCTTGGTGCTTGGTGCTTGGTGCTTTGTGAGTTGGAGTTTGCTTGGGCAAAAATTGAGCCAAGCGCCAAGTAAAGAGAAAAATAAAGCGTTAGCAGTTTTTAAGCATGGGATTATTTTAATGCTGTTTGTATGGGGTTGAGTGGTTTAATTTAATGACACTCTGACCCTGATTATTTATTTCTGTTATAAAAGGGTGGCGTCCCGTTATTCTTTTATGAAACACTTCTTCTTTCTTTTTTTCCTCTTCTAATTGATGATTCATTCTATTGATTTCCCTTTTGCTAATCCAATCAGGTGGTTCGTGAAATGTAACATCCTCATCTTCACAACCTTCATCATCAAGGTTTGAAAATTGAACAATGTATTTATTTAAATCAATTTTTCTGCCTTGTAATAAGCTTTCAAAAAAAGAAATTTTGTTTTTATAAATTCTATTATTTCTCCAGCCATTTATAAATTCAGGGTCTTCTTTTCTTCTTTTCTCGGAAACATTCATTAAATCTTGTAAGTCTTTTGCAGTAACATTTCTTAATTTATACTCTAAAACAATAAGTTCTGTTTGTTTATCAAAACAGTCTAGGTAGAAACTCATTGTTTTGTATTCCCTTGTCTCTATTTCTCATTAAGCTTAATTATTTATTTCGGCATTCAGTATAAAACCCTTGGGATATTGAATATGATATTGTTTTATTTTTAATAAAAAATATAAATAAATCATCTTCGATATTATATACCTTAGTATTTGAATAAACATGTAATTCATAACCACCTATAAAAACAAAGCTTATTGTTTTACTTACGGTATTATTTTTAATTTCTACTAGTGGCTTACTCTTTATTTGATAAAGCACATTTAAAAAAACAATATTATTTTCATTTTCACAATCTAATATTTTTTTTTTATTTTTATAAATAACCCAATCTGAAAGATATATCCATAAAGTTTCTCTTTCATCCTTTGATGTAAATGTTAAAAAACTACCGACACCTTTTTCTATTTTTACAAATAAAATGGGCAATATATTATTTAATAAAAGTAACTGCTCATTTACCACAATTCTTTATTCCTTACTTGATTGGCAATCTCTTTTATTTCTTGATAATTTTTATTCTTACCAGATATTTTTCTGTGAACTATTTTTTTCTGGTCTTTAGTTAACCCTCTAATTGCATCCGAAAATTGTTTATTCTGTCTTTTATTTCCTTTAGGTGTTCCTTTTTTTTGTTTATCCCAATCCTCAGGCGGCTCAGGATTAGCAGCACCTCCAGAATTATCTACTATCTCTGTAGTTTCATCTTCTTTTACAGCTTTTTCTTTAGTGCTTTCGTTTTCTAGGGTATCGTTTATTTTATCAGCAACTTGCGACCCTGTTGCCATAGCCACTGCTCTTTTTAATAATTCACTGCTTCCTTTGATAACTGCTATTCTACAAACTGGATTAGCAGCACAAGCTATACCCATTGCTGCGAGTGATACAGCGTTATTTTCTACTGCATTACTACCTGCGTTAAATGAACTTTGAGCATCTAGCTCAAAAAGACCAGCAGTTGCTATTGATGCTAACTCCCCAATTAATTTAATTTCTCTTTGTAGTTCGACTAGCTCTTGCTTATTTTTTGGCAGATTGTTTTGTAATTGCTTATCTCGATATAATTCAGCGGCAAATTCTGATACCACCGCCCCAACTGCACCACTAGCACAATCCCCACCCTTAGCAGAAGCCAAGCCACAACCAAGCCCTGCATGAGCAAGTTTGTGAGTGAGCTCATTTAAATCAGCAGCACCGATATTTTTAGTTAAGTTTTTACCAACCGTATTAACCGCAGAGTTTTTAAGATTATCTTTAAAACTCCCACCAGTTACTGCCGTATTGATACCTGCATCTTTGAGCCGTTGAGTAAGTTCGCCTTGAGAGGATAGCGCCTGTAGTAGTTGTTGGTTTAGGTTATCAGTTGACAAAGCACTGGCAACACTTTGTCCTGCTATGGTTAATGCTTGCCCATTAACACTAATGCTTTGGGCTTGGATAATAGCATCAACAATAGTTTCTTGTTGGTGACCTTTATCAGTAATGGTGCGTGTTAAAAAGCCTGATGAGTCGGAGGTTTCTTTGAGGTAGTCCAGGTCTTTTTGGCTGATGAGTTTTAGTAGTTGGGTTTGGATCTCAATGGTTTTGGCTTTAACCTTGGAGGCAATGATTTGGGTTTGCTGGTTTTGGATGGTTAGCTTATTTGTAATCGTTAATTTACTACCTTGACTGTTTGTTTTTTGTGAGTTAGAGTTTGCTTGGGCAAAAATTGGACTAAGTGCCAAGTAAAGAGAAAAATAAAGCGTTAGCAGTTTTTTAAGCATGGGGTTATTTTAGCGGTTTAGTGTGGTTTACACCTTTTGTTTTTTATTTCTAAAAAAGAAAAATGAGAATAATTAATGTTTGCGTCCCCTTATCTTTTTTTCTTCAGTACTGTGAGAATATATCAAATTTTGAATCCATTTTTCTAAGTTAATATTTCTATTCCTATTAATTCACCATTTTCATCTACATCAAAATATATATCTAAATTTTCATTTATTGAGAATAATTTATTATCTTTTATGCAGTCAAATAAACTAACTTGTTTATAAGGGATTTTGCTATTTGGTAATTTAATATAAATCGGCTCTTCCTCATTTAATTGAATATTCATAATCTATTTTCTTAGTAAAGTTGTGTTTAATTTTGCAGTGCCATTTTTCTTTATTTGATATACAGCATACCCATTGTTTCCAGTGGGAACTAATACTCTATTTGGACGAGTGTCCTTTATTGTTCCTTTTGGAAAGCCATTTTTTGATATATTCTTTGTAAGCTCTTTTAACTCTAAATCAGCTGTTTTCTTATCTGGAAATATTTTTATGACCCCTTTATTTTTTTGGCGGTATCATTAATTTACCATCAAAATCATATCGTGAGAATTGATATAGATATATTTCTAAATCAAACTTTCTATCTAATTTTTTTTCAAAAAAAATAATTTGAGATTGATTTAAATTATAACCACCATACATAAATTCTAAATCATCTAAATCAGGGTCTACAATTTTTATCATAGTTTTTAAACTATCATAAAAGTCTATTTCTTCAATTAAATCACCGCCATATTTTTTATCATCTCGCCAAAAAACTCTGATTGTGAATTCAAAGACCTTATCGCTCATGGTTCAACCTTTCGTGTTTTATTGGCTGGTTTTAGCTGTTTACCAATTTTAGAGTCATATTTTCCTAGATGTTTACCTCTTTTATTGTATTTTTCTAAAGTTCCATGACGAGAATCCCATTCATAAATATTGCCTTTCTTATCTTTATATCTTTCTCTGAATCTTCCACCACCTTGAATCGATGTTTTTTTACCCAACTTTAATGAAGTCTTGCCAAGTGCAACAAGAACTTTAGTATTATTTTCTATTGCATTACTAGAAGTATCATAGGCATCATTAACATCTAAATCTGCTGCTTGTGCGGTAAAAATTGCTCCTAGTTGTCCAATGAGTTTTGCTTCATTGTAAACATCGTCACTATTAGTTACTAATCTCTCGCCTTGAGATTTAACATAACTCTCGGCAATCATCTCACCAATAGCCGCACCTACTGCACCCGAACTACAATCCCCACCTTTTGCTGAACTTATGGCACAACCAAGACCAGCGTGTAATGCTTGCCCATTAACACTAATACTCTCTGCTTGGATAATAGCCTCTTTAATGATCTCTGCTTGATAACCCTTATCAGTTATAGTGCGAGTAAGTAGCCCTGATGAATCAGATTCTTCTTTAAGATAGTCTAGGTCTTTACCACTTATTAAGCTTAGTAGGTCGGTGGTGATTTGAATAGTTTTTGCTTGGATTTTGGAAGCAATGATTTGGGTTTGTTGTGTTTGTATGTTGAGTGTGTTATTGATGTCTAAAACACTACCTTGAGTGGTGCTTTGTTTAGACTCAACACTAGACTTTGACTTACCACCAAAAAAGCCACCACTAGCGCTAAACTTCATTTGCACAGACTTGGAGTCTTGCACTGATGTGACAGTTAGATTGTCACTTTTTATAGTGGCATTGTTGGCAGAGACTTTAGCGCCTTGGATGTTGATATTATCTGCTTGGATGTTTAAATC
>FXLX01000048.1 GCA_900180385.1 uncultured Candidatus Thioglobus sp.
CAAGGGTGCCGATACGAAAGCCTATGCTGCTGCAGTAGCGCATTATATTGTCTCTGTTCGACGTGGCACAGACGATGACCTAACCTTTTTTGGCGTCATCTTATAAATGTGTGTGTTTGTATGAATGTGTATTGTAAAATTTTTATTGTTGTATATGAAATAGTAGATTGGTTACTGAATTTTGTTTTTGTTGCTTCATATTTTAGATATGGATAATACTGTTACAGTTCTCTCAATGAATGTAAGGGGTCTTTTTTCAAGTGTTAAAAAAAGAAATGATGTTTTTGATTGGGCAAAAGGGAAAAATACCTCAATTGTTTGTTTTCAAGAAACCCATAGTAGTAAAGAGGTTGAAAAACTTTGGGAGGATGAATGGGGAGATACATGTCTTTTCAGTCATTTTAATAACAGAAGTGCTGGTGTTTGTGTTATGTTTAAGAAAGGTCTAGATTATACTGTTCATGATTCAAAGATTGATCAGAATGGAAGATACATAATTTTAGATATTAGTTTATTTGATCAAAGATTAACATTTGTGTCTCTTTATGGCTATAACAGTGATGAACCGGAAATGTTTAATGAAATTATGAAGAATATTGCTTCTTATTCTAACACTAGTTATTTATTGTGTGGTGATTGGAATGTTGTTCAAGATACTAGTATTGATACATATAATATTATACATAATAGAAACCAAAATTCGAGGGAGAAAATCGAAGAAATGTTAGAAACCTTTGAATTACTAGATCCATGGAGAACCTGTTTTCCAAATGGTAGAAAGTATACCTGGCGTCAAAGCTCCCCAATAAAACAAAGTCGTCTTGATTACTTTCTTGTATCTGAGGATCTTTTTTCACTTATGAAAAATACAAAAATAATTCCAGGATATAAAACTGACCATTCAGCAATCACTTTCACTTTTTCTGCCAGTCTTGCCAGAAGGGGAAAGGGGTATTGGAAATTTAATTCTCAGTTACTTAGAGATTTTGTTTATGTAGAGAAGGTTAAGACATGTATTAAAGAAACTGTGTCTGAGTACTATTTATCTGGAGATATTAATGATCTTTTAAATGTTGAACTTACATGTAATGACCAAGTATTTTTTGAAATTCTTAAGATGAAGATCAGAAGTATTTCAATATCTCATAGTATAACAAAAACAAGGGAAGAAAAAGACCTTACCCTTAAACTTGAAAAGGATATTCTTAATCTAGAAGACATTATGAACTCAGCACCAAGTGAATTAATACAATCGTCTTTAAATAATAAAAAAATAGAGTTTGAAAGGAAAAGGGAGGAAAAGGTAGAGGGTATACTTCTTCGATCAAAGGCAAACTGGCATGAAAATGGAGAAAAATGCTCACAATACTTCTGTAAACTAGAAAAGAAAAATTTTATTAAAAAAACTATAACTGAGCTTATTGATGACGCAGGTCATCATATATCAGATCAATCTAAAATTCTCCTTCAACAACACGATTTTTACAAAACATTGTATTCAACAACAAATTTAGATTGTAATGACGAGTCTTTTTTTAATCATAATATTAAACTCACAGAAGAACAAAAATACTTGTGTGAAGGTAATATAACATTTAAAGAATGTGCCCAATCACTGAAGTTAATGACAAATGGAAAAAGTCCAGGTTCTGATGGATATACTGTAGATTTTTATAAATTTTTTTGGGAAGATATTGGTCCATTGCTTTATAGGTCATTATATTTAGCCTATGAGTCTGGAAGCTTCACTGATTTTCAGTATCAGGGAGTCATAACATGTATTCCAAAAGAAGGAAAGGACAGGCATTTTATTGGAAACTGGAGACCAATAAGTTTATTAAATACTGACCTTAAAATAGCTTCTGCTGTAATTGCTAATAGAATTAAACCTCTATTACCATTTATTATTAGTGATACACAAAAAGGTTTTATAAAAGGAAGATTTATTGGGGAAAATACAAGACTGTTGTATGATTTGATGCATTATCTTGAACAACATAACAAAACCGGTCTTTTACTTCTTGTAGATTTCGAGAAAGCATTTGATTCAGTTGAATGGAAATTTTTGAAAAAAGCCCTCTCAAGTTTTAATTTTGGACCATCTGTTTGTAAATGGTTTGAACTATTCTATTCAAAAGCCAAAAGTTGTGTTATAAATAATGGTCACATGTCAAATTTTTTTTCTCTAGAAAGAGGCTGTCGACAAGGTGATCCGCTTTCACCTTATTTGTTTATAATCGGTGTGGAGCTGCTTTCATTAAAATTGAAGGCCAACCAAGACATTCATGGTATTATTATCAATGAAGTTGAATCTCTCATAAGTTTGTATGCTGATGATACCTTTCTTATTCTAGATGGGAGTGAAAATTCATTGAGGGAGGCTCTTGAATGTTTTGAATCTTTTTACAAGGTGTCTGGTTTAAAAATGAATTCATCCAAAACAAAAGCTGTGTGGGTTGGAAACAAGAAGTATTCAGATCAAATTATTTGTCCAAATATGAAACTAAATTGGTCTCATGAAAACTTTAGGGTTTTGGGAATTGATTTTTCACTTGATTTAAACTGTATTACAGATATAAATTTTACCAAAAAAATCAAGGAGGTTAAGGCAATACTAAAAAGTTGGCAGCATAGAAAACTGACATTACTTGGTAAAATTACAGTTATAAAAACTCTTGCACTACCAAAGCTAATTCATTTACTGACATCTCTACCAAATTTACCTCAGACAAAAATAAATGATTTAAATTCACTTTTTTATAAATTCATATGGAACGGGAAGTCAGATAAGATAAAGCGAAGTACTTTAATCGGTGATATATATCAGGGGGGTTTGAAAATGATAGATCTTCAATCATTTAATATTTATCTGAAAGTAGGTTGGATTAAGCGATTATTTTCCAATTTAGATGGTGATTGGCAAAAAGTATTATTATTCAACCTTCAAAGCTATGGCGGTGAAAGAATTTTAACTTTTCAGAAAGAAAAGCTAAAGGAAGTTGCTATGAAGCTTACAAATCCTTTTTGGAAAGATGTTCTGTCTAGCTATCATTTTGCAAAACCTTATACAAAGATGAATACTGATGAACTATTGTCTCTTGATATTCTTAATTTTGTACCAGTAACTGATTTAAATTATTATATTAGATGGATAGAACATAATGTGCAGTATTTATGTGATCTTATTGACCCACATTCTGGTAATTTTTATACTTTTGAACAGACTAGAAATAAACTGAATACCAATAATTTTTTGAAGTACTATAGTCTGGTGTCAAATGTTCCCAAGTACATCAAAGATCATCTGAAGGAAAACTGTGTAAATGTAAATTTCGACATACTTAGTAAAAAGGATGCCTATTTAGAAAGAATAGTTCATAGTAAAAATGTTAGGTTTGTTTATAAAGATCTTGTGAATGCAATCATTTCTTTACCAACAGAAAAATTTTCCAAATGGGAAAAACTTCTTAATTGTGAAATAACAAATTGGTCAAAATATTTTATTATTTTAAAAAAATCTTGTAGAAACTCATATCTTCAAAATTTTCAATTTAAATTGTTACACAGGATCATTCCTACCAATTCCTTTTTACATAAAATAAAGCTCAAGAATACTAATTTATGTACATTTTGCAAAATTCATGATGAAACTATTGAACATCTATTCTTTGACTGTCCTGTGACACAAATTTTTCTCAAATCTTTGTCAAAACAATTAAAACAATATTACAAGAATTTGATTTTTGACAAAAAAGAATATTTCTTTGGTTTTGAGTCAGGGGATCTTCTTGTTAATTTGATTTCAATTATTGCAAAAAATTACATCTTCAAGTGCAAACTCAATGAACAAAGGCTAAATATTGTAGAATTTAAACATAAAATTATGTGGTATCGTTCACTTGAACAATATATATCAAAGAAAAACAATACCATTTTAGCATTTGAAAAAATGTGGACCCCCTTACAATATATTTTCAACTAATCATAATATTTTTTGTTTGTTTGATTCATATAGTGATGAGATTCTTTTTTCAGCTTTTTTGATTAAGTACAAAATGTCAGGAGCAATCAAATATTTTAGAAAAACAAAATGGTAAGAGAGTGTGTGTGAAAGATGAATGAAAGTGTTTATTACTATTATATATTATTATTTCTTTATTTTGTTTATCAAAATGTAAAACCAATGTAGTCACAAAACTTATTTTTGAAAACTCCTGTCACACCCTAGTCAGGTGGTGATGTAAGGGAATTTATAAAATCCTGACTATAGGAAAAAATAAATAAAAAAAAAAAAAAAAAAAAACCTAGTTTTTTATAACATACTAAAAACTAAATTTATATCC
>FXLX01000049.1 GCA_900180385.1 uncultured Candidatus Thioglobus sp.
AAATTCGTTCCTCACAGCTGTCTGTTGTCCCTTTCACATAAAGTCGGCGTTTTCCTAGAGGAAGCCATTTTTTATCAACCCAGCTGTGAGCGAAGCGAACATGGTTGATACTTGTAAACACTTTGAAATCGGAAGCGGAAGTGTGAGGAGCTTAAGCCATTTGTCTGTTTTCGTAATTGAACATCTTTGTCGTGCCGAAGGCGCGACCAACACGAAACAAATAAAATAATGACTTTATAAAATTGTATTGAGAATTAAAACTTACGTTTCGTCCCGAAGGCACCGTGACGACTATATCATTCAAATAGAAAACAGGGTTTTACTTTCGAACTTGAAGAAGGCAGAGTTGTCATTGAAGGTTTCGTAAATGAAATAAATAATAAACTTTGTGTCGTGCCGAAGGCACGAACACTACGAATAAAGAAATAAAATCGTCGTGCCGAAGGCACACCCGATATGAACAAAAGAATGAATCAGCACGGCCACATTAAATGTTGCAAATGGGTCCCATGGCAACACCTTGACGGAAGTTGATTCGCCCTTTATTTTCATAGACAAAGAAACATTAAGTTTTCGTTCCGAAGGCATATCTTATATAATAAAATTAATTTATTAGTACGACCATTACGAACAAAATTTCAAAAGTCTTCGTGCCTAAGGCACGAAAACAGTATAGTCGGAATGGATCCCATGGCAACACATTGCCGGAAGTTAATTGTAACTGGTATTTACAAATAAAGGTAATAACAAAATTACCGAACTCCGAACAATCTTACAAAGGGAAAGTCAAAACTCATAATTATATAAACAGACAAAATCAGTCAACAACCGGAAAACTGTGAAAACCGTAATGACCCTGACTTGGTACAGGCATTTCTAAAGAAATGGTGGGTTGAATCAGATTTTAAGGCGCCAAACCTCCCGCTCTCATTACGGTTCAAAGGTTCCGGCTGTCACTATAACAGTATTTAAATACAGGAACAAAATAGGTAAAATAGTTGTCAAAGCAGTACCATATTCGGTGACGTAAATGTCAAAAATATTTTTACGTCACACATTGACAAAAAAATTCTTGACATTTTTGACTTCTTTATCTTTATACATTTTCACTATATGAAAATGCATCGCTTATAATTTTTTCTGCAGAGACGGAATATATTTCGACAAGATATTGGTATCGGAATATAAACTTTTTAAGAGATCGAATAAGGCGAATCTTTTTATAGCCCTGGTCCAGTAGCCTGTTTCTCAGATGAAGATGACGTTTCAGGAAATCAGAATAATTGCTACTGGCCCTTGCATAGCGAATCAATTGCGAGATGTAAACACCATATGCAGGAGAAGCTGGTATATTGCTGCACATGTTTGGAAAATTTATGATTTTAAAATTGAAGTCGTCCCGCTTATCATAAATTTTAGTACTGAGTTGACCACTGTCGTCAAATTCGAGGTATAAGTCCAAAAATGATGCGGACGAAGCTGTATCGGTGGTCTCTTTAACTTCCAGCTCTGGAGGATATATCAATGGAAGAAATTCTGCAAATCTAGAATTATTGATAGATAAAACGTCATCAATATACCTGTATGTGAAATTAAAGGCTCTAGCCTCATGAATCTTCTTATCTTTTACAAGCTTTTGAAGAAACTCCGACTCATATGAGTATAAAAATAAATCGGCTAGAAGAGGGGCACAATTCGTACCCATTGGTATGCCGACGACCTGCTGAAACAGTGTCCCTCCAAAGGAGACAAATATGTTATCGATGAGGAACTCCAGCATACTGATCACTTGTTCCTCGGAGTAGCATGTTTTACCTTTATGAATTTTGTTTGAAAAATATGTGGAATTGTAGCCTAACACAACAAATTTTGAGCCATAGTTTCTATGACTAAAAGCTTTATGAATTGTTTCTTTTAAGCGGGTTTTTAATTTGTCATGCGGTAGGGTGGTATATAGAGTTGAAAAATCAAAAGTTTTGATGGAGGATACCTGAGAGAAAGATCTTGATTTCAGGTTATCCAAAAGATCTTTAGAGTTTTTCAAAATCCACATGTGATTTATGCCACTACGCGAGTAAACAGTTTCACAATATTTCTGTTGTCCCTCTTTTACTGCAGACAGAATCTTTGTCAGGTGAATAGACAATTCTTTCGTCGAACAAGTTGATGATCCCGCTATGTACCTTTCTTTGTATGGTGTCTTATGGAGTTTAGGTATCCAATATAAATAGGGTAAATCCTCAGACTCTTTACCAGAGGGAATGTTTAAAGAGGTCATGAATGATCTGTGGTTAGCTAGGATTTCATCTTTGTCGAACGAAGTTGGTTTGTATGTGGTATTACTAGAGGTGTTGCTATTTATGCCTAATTCCTTGATTAGGCATTCGAAGTAATATGATTTACATACAAACACGATATTGTTGGAAGCCTTGTCCGCAGGAACGATAACATATTTGTCATGAAGAGAGGAAAGACACTTAACAGCTTCTTGGTCTTTAAATACAGACTTAGGTCGACTATTAACACAATTTTTGAGTTTGTGAATCCGACCTTGTACTAGAGACCTAATTGTTCTAACCCAGTCTGACAAGGACTCTAACTCAGGATCTTGGTCTACTTCTCTCTTTATCCACCTTCTGGCATAATCTTCAACAGCATCCATAATTATCTTGAAATTATGTTTCCAATTGATGTGTTGAGGTTCTCTGAATTTAGGACCATGAGAAATCACCTTTCGGAGACTCTCATGTTGAATGATATTCAGATCACCAGTGATTACATGTCCAGATGGGTTGTATTGAAAAGGAGAGTGGGAGCAGTCACAAGTCAGAGGGTTCTTAAGGTACTCTTCTATGTTAATATCTTGCAATGCTTCTTTGTAGTTGAAAATTTTACGGCCAATGCTGTTAGTGTAGCTATAGGAGACAATGGGAACAGATTGATTTTTGAAATATGGTGGAATTTCTTTTACGACCTCTTTTCTATTAAGAATGTTGCTGATGTTAATAGCATCGATTCCTTTGTTAGCAAACGGAATATGGAGGAATTTTCTGTTGTTATCATGAAGAGGTTCAGATCGAACTGGTTTAAAAAGACGAAAGGACGCCACGTCACATATAATACTAGACAATCTGTACTTAGGAGAAAAAGGATCTACGCCTCCTTTGTCAAGTCCAAAATCCCTAAGATCTTTGAGGTAGTTTACAGGTAGTGAAAATAAGATTGTACGAATATGATGAATTCCAAGAGGTTTCTGTATATTAGAAAGTAAATCATTAAAAGTATCTTGTAACGTTCTTGGTTTAGAGGACTTTTTAACATTAGGATGTTGAATTCTTTTATGACCATGGCTACGTTTAGTTCTTGGAATAGTATTAAAAAGGCTCATCACGTTGATTTCGTTGCATCCAGGACTTGACAAATTTCCCACTCCTTTGATGTTATCATTGCAACCGTAAGGCATTGCAGTGCCTAATTCTTTTATCCAGAACAACTCTCTATCGGTGCGGTAAGGTGTACTAAGAATAGGACTGTTTGTATGATGGTAAATCTTCTCGATGATTCGAACTTTCATCGTCAAACAGCGGTCATGACCCGGTTGATTGAAATGATTATACAAAATCCTGTATTTGGGATCTTTTGCATCATATCGATGTTGGCTCATCCTACTTCGCAATGTTTGACGAGTTTCACCAACATACAAAAGTCCACAGAGTGTACATTCTATGCCGTAAATGACATTTTTAGTAGAACAGTCCAGAGGTTCAAACGATTTGGTGTAGTACGTTTTTCCAGTTAAATTACTTGTAAATTCAGGAGAAGTTATTAGCATGACGCATGTTTTACAAGTATTATTTTTGTCAGTTTTTATTTTGCAAGTAGTAATGCATGGAGAAGAGTCACAAGTACCTGGAGATTTAAGACAGTCCGAAATATTAATAGAACAAGATTTTAAAATTTGATACGAATCTGAAGTTTTGAAATAATAATTACCCTCTGGCTGAACGTAAGACAAATCGGGGGTATCCCGTAGGATATTCCGTGGAACGCATATATCATTTGCTACCCTGTTCCGTGTAGTAGCAAATGAGGACCTTGTTAACCCGGGTGACGTCCTAGCCGGTATGTTGTCGTTAATTTCGTTATTCATAATTGCTTAAGTAAAGCTACCAAGTTGCAATGACCTCGGGGAAAAACAATTCCACCAGCAGTGACATTGGGCATGGTTATAGTAAATAAGGGTAATAACAAAATTACCGAACTCCGAACAATCTTACAAAGGGAAAGTCAAAACTCATAATTATATAAACAGACAAAATCAGTC
>FXLX01000050.1 GCA_900180385.1 uncultured Candidatus Thioglobus sp.
TTGCGCGAAAATTTGAATTAATTGCGACATAGACCAAATACCAGCAAGAATCCTGAGAGACCTTGCAGATGTTATAGCTCCACCATTAACATTGATCTTTCAGAAGAGTCTAGATGAGGGGAACATACCGAATGATTGGCGCACCGCAAACGTTACAGCCATTTTCAAGAAAGGGGAACGATATAAAGCCAGCAACTATCGCCCTGTATCACTAACCAGTCTTTGTTGTAAAGTACAAGAACATATAATTGTCAGCAGTATTCTTAAACACCTAGATGCTCACCAAATTTTGACTGATTGCCAACACGGATTTAGAGCAAGACGCAGTTGTGAAACCCAGCTCTTAACACTAGCACATGAACTGTTATCATCATTAGATGTAGGATATCAGCATGACCTTATCATCCTCGATTTTTCAAAAGCTTTTGATCGAGTACCACATGAAAGACTCCTGAAGAAACTTGATCACTACGGTATCCGAGATTCCACACAAGGATGGATCAAGGCATTTCTGAGCAACCGAACACAACAGGTAATAGTGGAAGGGGCAACATCTGATACAGTACCAGTCATTAGTGGAGTACCTCAAGGAACAGTCCTAGGACCCTTGTTGTTCCTGATCTTTATAAACGATCTCCCGAACTGTGTACAGTCACGCATACGACTCTTTGCGGATGATTGTATTCTCTACAGGAATATTCGATCGAACGAAGATACCATTGTACTCCAAGATGACCTCAACAAACTGGCAGACTGGGAACAAAAATGGGGAATGGATTTCCATCCAGATAAATGCAGCACACTCCATGTGACACGATCTAGAACACCAATACTACAAGACTACATTCTCAAAGGACAAACTAACATCGGAAGCTTCATCAAAATACTTGGGAGTGGAACTACATTCAGACATGTCTTGGAGGAGTCATATTGACAAAACTGTTAAAAAGGCGAACAGTACTCTCGGATTTTTAAGAAGAAACCTGAAGGTCAGCAACCAGGATACGAAAACAGCGGCATATAAAACCTTAGTCCGTCCTACAATTGAATACTGCTCATCAGTATGGAGCCCGCACACAAAAGACGCCATAAACAAGATCGAAATGGTCCAGCGAAGAGCAGCTAGGTACGTGACAAATCGCTATAGAAACACCAGCAGCGTAACTTCCATGCTTGGAGATCTAGAATGGGACACACTTGAAATAAGACGAAAGAAAATCCGACTTACTATGATGTACAAGATCATCAACAACTTAATTGACATCAGAGCAGAAGAGTACCTGACCAAACCAACTCGTCAAACAAGATCTAGCCATTCCTTGAAGTACCAACAGTTCTCAGCATCCACAGATTACTACAAACACAGTTTCTTTCCACAGACCACCAGTATTTGGAATACCTTGCCAGCACCAGTTGCTGAGGCTCCCTGTTTGGTATCTTTCAAACAGGAGCTGTCCACTGCCTCTATCTAAGTTTAGGGTCGTCAAGTTGTAAGTAGTATCTAGTGAGGCTGATAGTGCTGTGCTGGTTGGGTGTATACCCAGTGGCCGCTACGGTAGCCAGAGTGGACTATTGCTGAAGATATGAACATGCAACTTGACAAATCTTTCGCCTATTCCTCTGACTTTCCTATTTACACTTTTTTTTCTATCTTTCCTACTTTCTCTGTAATTCATACTTTTTCTTAAGGATTGTACAAAATTATTTATTTAAATTAGTGCGCAACCCCCCCGTGCAATAATAGTCAAAAGTGACGGTCAGCACGTACCATGTAGATGTAGATGTAGATGTAGATCTGTAAACTGCATTACGGTTTCGGTGGAATTCGACATCTCATGCTTTCACGGCAGGTAAGTTTTTCTATGTTTTCATTAAATTCTAATAACCTGTATGTCCAAAAACTTGACAGAATGCGTATGATTGATTGATGCAAGGACTGCATCTTTGTTTTTTTAATGTATTAGCCCTATAGCGTCATATTTATCATTTTAACAGGTTCTTTTGAACAAGGATAAAATAAGATTGTCCCGTTTGACCCTTTATCCTTGAATAATATTCCCGATACTTGTGTTGGTAATGTCAATAGATATGAACACAGTCTATGCAAAATTACAGATATGAATACAAAAATGTACCTCAGCATTGCCAAATAAATAGACATTTTAAAATATATTCAATGTAACACGGCTGGTAATCGGCACAAGCAGAACAGTTGGTTCTGCAAAGAAATTCGTGAGGATAACTTCCGGTTTTGGTGGAGGAGAGTTCACGAAGACGCTTCGCAAGGTATGTACATGTCAAAAATTGAAATTTTCTTTTTTACTGCTCGAATATTGCAAAATCAGAGAATGCTATGCTGTGGCGAATGCTTTCACGATTAGAAACATGTATAGTTTATTCTTGTATATGAAGTGTAACTCTCGCAAAATCAATCGTCCCACGAAAAACATGACGAAAATTGTGACACTCTTACATTTCTAAGTTGTTCTTGACAAAGATGCAAGTTAAATTTTCAATATTTTTTCATCATGGGAGTCTAAATGTAATCGGGGATAAATTCCGATTCGTCAGAAGTAAATTGAAGTCTAGATAAATCTACAAACTGTCAATTTTCTCGTTTTCCTGCTTGAGGAGATCGGTTCTGATAGAGCACATTGCGAATGCATGAGGAGATTTGCTAGTTTTGGTAGGACACATGTAATCCACTGTATAATCACAAATTTTGCATGTCTGTCTGGTAATAAATTCACGAACTGATGCCCTTCTTCCCGTCGGGTTTTTAAAAGTATAAAAGTAATATTTCATTGTTCATGGGCTGTCCACCTAGAAAGAAACATTTCATTTAAGGAATCAATTCATAATTGTAACTGCGGTTTCCCATGATTTAACTTGTCATTATTGATCATTTGTTGTTTGTGACAACTTCCATTGTGTATTGGATACACAAGATTAACTTCCCTTACATTGGAAAAAATTGAAAATGCACTAAGATAATTTTATAATCAAGAATAATTAAACTTAATGTGAATCATATCTTTATAATTTCTAATACAAATGATACACTCTAAATTAAATATCATACAGTTGAGAATAATATTAATTTGTGGTTTGTTTTTCTATTATGTAGTGTGTTATGTGTACACACTTGTAAATAAAAAAGATCTCTGTTAGTAGTGGTTACAAGATGTAAAGCGCTTTACCGATTTTAAGGATATGTCCACAGTTTAATTGACATCTTGTGTTTAATTTATTCATGACTACTAGCACTAAGTGAATGTTTATTTACGTTAGACCTATGTATGTGCTGAAATCATGTAATATTATAACTTGTGTAGATCTGCGGTGAAGTTTCCGTCATCTTTAGTAAAAAGGTTGCGCCGAATAGATGTGGAAACCCGTTTGAAAGGATATAAATATTTTGAAATTGAAAGAGATTTTTTTAATAAACTTGGTGTCCTGATTGATGGGGATTTTAAATTTGGTGTACTGCTACTTGTTTTTGTTCGTTTCCTTGGCGGTGATACAGGCAATCTATATCGAAATGGTTTTTTGTAAAGAGTCAATGTCAGTCCCCTTTTCCTCTTTCCCTTGAATCCTGGCATCTCCTGAAAGTGGACAGAGAATAGTTTATTTTGATTAGAGTATTTATCAGTTTTATGTTTAAAAGTGTCAATTTATTAGGAGGGTCAGACTTTTTTTGAAAATGTGTTAAAATATCTTAAAGTACACACCAATGATCAGATCTCCTGAAGATATTTAGTGGTGTTTAGTTTTTTTAAATCTGTTAAGCGGTTCAAAAGTTATGACAATTTGAAGTTCGGAAAATGACCACTTATATTTTATAATGGTGGCCATTTTGAATTTTATCTGTCTTTACCAAGAAATAGAATATCAGAAATTATTTGAAAACAATAATGAAATCTAATGAAACTGTACTTGATAAATGTAGTTTAGACATTGTTCTAAAAGAAATTGCATAGTTGTAGTCTTTGTTTCATCAGCAACATGTGTTTCCAAACACATTTTTAAAATTATTTTTTACCATGCATTTCAATGGGAAAATTGAAAACGGCACCAAATTGAATAAATTTTACCCATAAAATTGAACGTATAAATAAAAAATTTGAATTTTCTCATCAAACTGTATGAGATTATTAAAACCTAGCCTACTATCCACTACAGAAGAGTTTTACTTTCAGTCTAACTGGTCAGCAACATGTGTTTCAGGGAATAAATAGTTTCAAAATAGCGGTGCCATTTCCAAAGTTTTCATTCAATTTTGGTCGCTTCTGTACACTTTAAATAGATCGGAAGAG
>FXLX01000051.1 GCA_900180385.1 uncultured Candidatus Thioglobus sp.
GTTCACACGGCGCTTCGCGCCGTGTGAACGGTGGAGTTGACCTGCGGTCTAACACTATCTTCTTGGTGCGAAGCACCTTCGAACATAGCGTTCGACCTGACCAATTCTCCAGCATAAAAAAGAGGCTGACCTCTAATATGCTGATACAATTGGCATGTCAACTCCACCGTTATCTCTATAAAATAATAAACTGATATGATATCTGAATCTAGTTACTGGAAAGACGAATTGCTAAGGGCTGCAAAATTTCTTAAAAAGAAGAAAGAGCAGAAAAACTGGCGTGGTGCCTCATACGCAAAAGTTGAACAAAAAATCATGATATCTTTCTATAGTATTCGTAAATTAATGGATGCTAAAAAACTAACAGATTCAATTGTTCAATTAGATATACCAGCATTAAAATTCTCAGCTACAGGAAAAAAAATAACACTATTAAATAATCATAAAATTGAGGAGCTTTATAAATTAGATGAGCCAAGATCAAAAACAATAAAACTTAGATTTCTATGTAACCAAATGGTGCATAGTTATATTTTCATGATTGTTACTCAACATGAAAATAACGGCTTGGACGCTATTTTAATTAACTCGGACGATAATAAAGATAAGTGTTTAATAAGTGTATCAGTTGATAATCTAATAGATGTCTTTGAGTCAATTGGTCAAAACTACCCCTGGAAGTCACAGTATAAATATGATGAAACAATGGGTGATTATAAAGTGGTGTGCGAGTAAAGAGATAACAAATCAATTAACGGCGACCGCAAAAAGCGCGTCGCGTTATTTCAAACGTTAAGTGTTTTCTTTTATTGCACACTATACTGTCTATATGTTCAGTGTTATAATGCGCCAACTAAAATATAGGAGGTAAGTAATGATTACAGCACTTGATGTTTCTAAAGTCCTAATTAGCTTACAGAACCCAGATGACAGTGACTTATCAAATTTAAAATTACAAAAATTGATTTGGTATTGTCTAGGATTTTATGGTGCTTTAACAGATAAGCGCTTATTTGATGATGAAGTAAAAGCCTGGGAACATGGACCTGTTTTTCCAAATATTTATCATGAATTTAAACGTTATAGGCATAACCCTGTTGAAGTTATTATTGAACCGAATCTTGAAGTTAAATTTGATTCTGAGCAACTTGAGGTTATCAAGGAAGTTAGCGAAGTATTCGGTAAATATAGTGCGTGGAAATTGAGAAACATGACTCACGAAGAAGCTCCTTGGGTTGAACATGAAACTAAAGCAGAAACTATCCCATTTGATGAAATTGTGTCTTACTTTAAAACAAGACTGAATTAAATTATATGGCCGGGAAATTTAAAGGAAAAATAAAAGGTGCAGATAAGGCATCGTCTAAAAAAGAAGAAAGTTCATCCCGTTTTCAAGTAAATGAGGATACTAAGGACTATGAAAATAGAAGTATTGTATTTTCATTAGAGAGAGTAGTTAATAGCAAACATTGTTTTAGTAAGTTAAGCAAAGAACATAAGTCCTTTTTTGCTGAAGCCATTTTTCGTCGCAAGAACTTTACTTGGAAATCTATTCAGCAAGAACGAAGGCATGCTCTTGGTTGTGAAAAAATAGCCAGATCTGCAATTAAGGTTGCTATACCTAAAGAGATTCCTGATGACACTGAGCATTTTTTAGCTTTTCGCTATAAAGCGAAGCACCCAATGGTCGGTATCAGACGCCAAAATATTTTCTATGTTCTTTGGTTTGATCACGACTTTAAAGTTTACCCGCACTAAAACACATAACAAGTTGCTCAAACGGAAAAATAACAGTTGGCCATCGCTTCGCGATTATAGACAACCATTATTTTCCGCTTAGCAAGGCGTTAGTTCTAAAATATGAATCTATTTAGCACAATCGTTGATACTCTTAGCGCGTCTGCATCATTAATAGCAATATTGGTGGTTTTAGGTGCTTGGTTAAATAGTGTTCGCAGCCCTTTAAAAATTGTCCGTGTTGTAATTCATCGCAAAGAAGATGAATCAACTTATATTTTATTAGTAAAAAACAGATTGTCACATACTGTAGTTATAAAAAATATGCGGTGCTTTACACACCGAAACTACAGAGTAGAACAAAAAAATAATTGTGCCCCTGAGTATCACCCAGAATTAAGTTATAGTGACAGCCCCTTTACCTCAAACAAAGAAAAAGAGATTTTAGGTAAGGGTCATACTGATATTAGGTACACATATACCAACTATACAAAAGACATAAATCAGTTATTATTTTCTATGGATACTACTCATGGTTTTTTAACATTAAAATGTAAAAACATTGAAATAGTCAGCATGGGTTCTGTACAAACATACGATCTTGAGTTTGTAAAAAATTATGATAATAAATATAAAGCATTAAAAACATTTTTTTGGTTAAAGGTAAAATACTGCTTTAGGTCAAAAACAAATAACTAACAATTAGCTCAACCCGACCATTTATACGCCGTTTCGCTTCGCTACACTCTGTATAAATGGCTGGTTAGCAAGGCGTTAGCTTAGTAAAAGAAAATTATGGCGTGTGACATACTAATAAATATAAAAGAAATCGCAGTGGGCATATCCGCCGTAGCAGTAGCCTATTTTGCATACCAAGGCTTAAATACTTGGCAGCGGGAATTAAAGGGAAAAACTGAATATCAATTGGCAAAAGATGTATTGCATGCCGTCTATAAAGTTAGAGAAGCATTTAAGCACGTCAGGCATCTTTTAATTTACGGGTATGAGTACCCAGAAGAAATGACAACGACAAGTGGTCATTTGTCACCAGAGTATGAACATGAAGGCACGGCACACGTTTACCAAGAACGTTGGAAAAAGATGGATGAAGCATTCTCTGAACTAGAAGAAATATATTTAGAAGCATTAGTTGAATGGGGCTCGGAGTTTCAAAACAACATTATTGACCTTAGAAAATGTCGTGGTGAATTACTGGTAGCTATACAGCAATTATTGTCTAGATATAAAGATCCAGATGAAGAAAACTGGATGAACGAAGAAGAGAAAAAATGACAAAGCGCAGTGCTATATTGCGGCGGTGAAGATAGTAAATATGATACATTTACCCCTGAAATAGACACAGCTATTACTAAATTTGATGTATGGCTCAGACCGCATATATCACGAGAAGCATAAGCTAACAAGGCGCTGCAGTTGACCAATAATACGCCGCTTCGCTCTGTATTATGGTCAACTGAGTTCAAGCGTTAGTTTACTAATTTGGCACAAATAAAAAATGAATAAGCCATTGAAATTAACCACAGATGTAAAAAAACAGCACACCGTGCCTAGATTTTTGCTGGATAAGTTTGGTTTCGGTAAACAAGGCAAGAAGAGAAAGCTGCATACATTTGATAAGCAAAATGAACGTAAATTTCAGCAGTCTGTATTCGATGCCACTACAAGAAACACATTTTACAATATTGAAGAGCATCCTGATAAAGCTAGTTTGGAGCCAATTCTTTGTATCTGTGAAACTCAAGCTGCACCTATTATAAAAAAGATAATTGAGGAAAAAAGCATTGGCTGGTTATCTGAAGATGAAAGATTCAAGGTGGCTACCTTCGTTGCAGTTCAAAGATCTAGATCTTATGGGGAACTCCAGAGAATAGAGCATGCTATAAACGCAATATCAAGGAAGCTAACTGCAATTGGTGCAACGCAACAGCAAATTGAAGAAGAGCTTGGTGCAGATGGCTCTAGTGAACGAAAAAACCTATTTTTGAAAATGATATTAGACCAAAGAGAAACAGTGCAGCACCTCATGGCCAAATCTTGGATTCTCTATGAAACAGTGGCGAAGGATCCGTTCTTTATATCTGACAACCCGATCACGCTCCATAATGATATTGATATGGGGCTCTACGGTAATTCAGGTATTGCACTTAAAGGCATACAAATACATTTACCATTATCTTCTACTTTAACTCTCGCTCTAACCTGCCCATCAATTGCAGAGTCTGCAATTGATGGGCAGAGGAAGGTAGAGACACTTATGGCTACTGCACCACATCTATTACAACAATTAAAACGGCCGCTTGACTTAATTAAACAAGGTAAAGCATATTCAAACGGTGGCACTGTAATGCAAACAGCTGATAATGTTAGGTTTCTTAATAGCTTACAGGTTTCATTTTCTGAACAATATATTTTTTGTGAGAGGGATCATTTTGATCTAGTAGAAGAAATGATTGAAGATAATGCTCAATATAAAGCAGGGCCTCGGATGCAAGTAAACTAACAAGGCGCTCAAGCAAGGACGCGCATAAGTGCGCGCCGCTTAGCTTGGCGTT
>FXLX01000052.1 GCA_900180385.1 uncultured Candidatus Thioglobus sp.
TGTTGATTGTTTGTCTGCTCAATCCTGTTAATTCCTTGATTTGAACTGCGTTCAAATCAAGAGAAAAATACTTAATTATTTCTCTAAATTTCTTCTCTGAAATACGGGAACGATTTACATACTTGTTTTTACTTTTATAACGGTACTTTAACATGATTTTAAATATGCTTAAGTTGTCATGACCCAAAATTTTTTAGCTCAACATGAAATATTTTACAAGATATTTATGTTCTATTGCCTCAAATTTAAATATTAACTGTAATATCAATAATTTACTAGAAAATATTTTCGAAGAATCAGGCTTTGATAAAACATCTTGCTCAATTAGTCACAGTCAATTGTACAAAGAAATGCTGGTAAATTTTAATGTCGATGTAATTGACATTAAAATTAATCCAGAAACACAGGCACTAATAAATACTGTTTTTTTTACTGTGCAGACAAACTTCTGGCATTAAAGGGTTGGGTGCAGTTTGTTTTGGAATAGAGGCAATTGTGCCTAAACTTTATGCTTTAATTTTAAAAGGTATGCTTGCAAATAATATAGAAAAAAATAACTTGGAATTTTTTAATATCCATATAAATTGTGATGATGGGCATGCGGAAAACATATATCAAACATTAATAAAGTGTACCAATGGGAATGCCGCTCTTATGCAGCAGGCAATTGAAGCTGGTAAAATAGTCACCATCGCTAGAGTCAAGTTTTTGGACAGTTTAATATGAAAAATAATACATATTCTTCTAAAGATTTTTCAACGATAAGCGCTAAACTTATTGCTGAAACACCAGAAAAATTAATCCATAGGGATGTGCTCAAAGCCTCAATAGCTGGGGACATAGATTTATCTAAGCAAAGAAATCATTTGGTTAGAGTTGTTGATTTGCCAAGTAAAACAATTAGTATGACAATTGGAGGATTGTCACCTATGCAGTCCACTAGAGAACATAGACATAGTTATGAAACCATGATATATATCATCGAAGGAGAAGGTGGCTCAATTATTAACAACAACAAAATTTATTGGAAAAAAGGTGATGCTATTTACATTCCAGTATGGGCATTTCATAGCCATTTTAATAGCTCAAAAGCAAACAAAGTATTGTACTTAGCTACTGAAAACGCACCATTGCTGCAGAGTCTCGGCGTTGCTTTAAGAAAGGAAAAATGATTATTATATAATATAATGGTAATTTTCCAATAAATTATTTCAACAAAAACTATGAAAACTATGAATGAATTACATAAAGATAATAAATGCATAGTTGTAGGTAATGCTTGGGATCCCATGTCTGCCTTAATTATGGAGCAACAAGGTTTTAATTTAATAGGAACCACTAGCTGGGGGGTTGCCAATAGCTTGGGATATCAAGATGGGGAGATTATTTCATTTGATGAGTATTTAAAAGTAATAAAAAACATCTTATCTGTTATTTCAATTCCCTTATCTGTTGATGTGGAATCTGGGTTTTCTACCAATAAAGAAGAGATAATTGATAATGTCTTAACATTGGCAAAATTAGGGTGTTCAGGTGTCAACCTAGAAGATAGTACAAAAGAATACCAGCTAAAGCCAAAGCAAGAATTTTCAGAATTATTAAAAGATTTAAGGAGTATCTTAGATAATGCTAATTTTCAAGATTTTTTCATCAACGCAAGAACAGATACATATATTGCATTACAAGAACGGCAACTAGAAGAAACATTAGAAAGAGCTGCTTTATATGAAAAAAGTGGTGCAAATGGTATTTTTGTACCCTTAATGTCAGATAAAAATGACATAAAGTCTTTATTAAGTCGAATTACATTACCACTTAATATTATGTCCTTACCTAATATCACAGATATTGAAGAATTAAAAGAAATTGGCATTAGAAAATATAGTTTTGGCAATGCAATGTCAGATGCTATTATTTCAACAATAGAAAAATTTTCTAAATCTATTTTAGAGACAAAAAACACTAAAGAATTATATTTACATGATGATTTAAGAACTAAATTTATGAATTAATGAAGCAAAAACTTTTTGATGAGTTATTAAGAAAAGATAAATTTTATGTTGGCAAATACTATGCTGCAATCAAAACCACCCGCATCTTTTGTAAGATGGATTGTGGTTGTAAAAAACCCTTACATGATAATACATTCTTTTATAAAAGTATAGAAGAATGTTTAGAAAAAGGATTCAGGTCTTGTAAAGTGTGTCGCCCACTCTCTTGGGAGTTCTCTCAAGTTATTACGAATGATGACATCCACATTTATGAGTATATTTCTTGGTTACAAAAAAATCAATTCCCCGATAATTCATATAAAAAACACCCTATATTCTCATTAGAAAATTTAACAAAAATTAAACAAAAATTTCAAAAAACAATAGGTATATCCTTGGGAAAATATATAAGAATAAAAAGAGTCAGACATATTTTAGAAAATGATATTCCCAACTCAAAATATACAAATAAAATATTCTTTAGCCACCTATCAACACCCATTGGTGAAACGGTTTTTTGTTATTTTGATAACAAATTAAATCTACTTGAATTTGTTGATAGAAAAATGCTGGAAACAGAGTTACAATTTTTAAAAGATAAATTACAAGGGGTTTTTATTTATAAAAATTCTAAATTTTCAGATAAAGTAACAAAGCAAATTAAAGAATATTTTGATGGCTCTAGAACTTCATTTTCAATAAAATTAGACCCAATTGGCACAGATTTTCAAAAAAATGTTTGGAATGGTCTTGTTAATATTCCATACGGAAAAGTAATAAGCTATAAAGAACAAGCAAATTATTTAAAAATTTCCTCTGCTGTTCGTGCAGTTGCTAGTGCAAACGGAAAAAATATGATTTCAATTATTATACCTTGTCATCGAGTTATTGGCAGTGATGGAAAGATGGCAGGATATGGCGGCGGTATAGAAAGAAAAAAATATTTAATAAATATAGAAAAAACAATGCCAAATAAAAAGAGATGTAGTTGGGTTAATATTGAAAATAAATTACATATTAAATACCATGATGAAGAATGGGGTCAACCAGTTCATAACGACAAAATACTTTTTGAGGTATTAATTTTAGAAGGCGCACAAGCTGGACTTTCTTGGGAAATAGTTTTAAATAAAAGAAATAATTATAAAAAGGCATTTGATAATTTTGACCCACAAAAAATTGTAAAATATGATGACGAAAAACAAAATGAACTTCTGCAAAATAAAGGCATTATTCGTAATAAATTAAAAATAAAATCAGCAATTCAAAATGCAAAAGTGTTTTTAAAAATTAAAAAAGAATTCGGTAGTTTTGATAAGTATATTTGGAATTTTGTCAACTATAAACCGATTCATAATAAATTTAAATCATTCTCAGATTTACCTGCAAATACAAAACTTTCGGATAAAATTTCAATAGATTTAAAAAAAACAAGGGATGAATTTTATTGGATCTACTATTATCTATGCTTATATGCAATCTATTGGAATAGTGAATGACCATGAAATTTTTTGTTTTAAACATGCACGGAAGTAGTAACATAATATTGTATCAATGCACTTTAAATTTACTCATTCTAATAATCAAAAAACACACCTACTAATATTCTGTATACCAATACAATCAGTTAATGACCTGATTAAACAAAAACATCCCATACATCGCGAAAACAAACTTCGCGGTCAAATTAAGTGGTGCGTTTATGATGTGAATTTAAGTTTATTAATTGTATGGGCAGTGGCAAGTAATCCAATACGAGAGGTTAAAAGTTCTTTGGTAGTATCAAGTTTGTAGTTTAAAATATTCATAAAACGCAGTAAGGTTTGGTTGTGTATAAAAGAAGGACATGGTTGTTTTTTGTTTTCACCCATTGGGTGAAACAGTTTTTTGGTTAAAACTATTATACCAACTGGGCTTGCTGTGTTTTTTAAGTTTCTATTTTTGGATTGGGGTATTCGTAATCTTGCACTGCAAGGGCACACGTGGTAAAATACTCGAAATTTTTATAAAACTATCTTTTGATCAATTAGAATGACAATATTAAAAAACAAAAAAACTAACCAAGCACTCACATCTCTAGGCAAGGCGCACTCTAGTGCGCTAACCAAGCTTAAGCAGCTTTTTGTATTTTTATTACTAACCCTATCACTCAACACTACCGCCGTTGATGCTCGCCAAGCAGGCGAGCAAATACAATCTCAAATAGTCAATAAAGCCATCAGTACTACTGAGGGCTATATCAACACCCAAG
>FXLX01000053.1 GCA_900180385.1 uncultured Candidatus Thioglobus sp.
GCAATGAATTCTGCCCACGATAGTTCCTTCTGCTTGTAGTCGATCGGTATTGTAAGTCCAATGAAGGCAGTGTTTGTTCATGAAATTGACATAAGCGGATTCGTGCGGTGGACGTCCGGTTGGATCGTAGTATTCCCCTCTTGAGTTGGCGTCGATGTATATAGCGACCCAGTGTTGTCCCATTCGATGGTCTGGATCCGTATTTCCCACAAGGGCCGAAGGTACGTTTAATAGTCTGGGTAATCTGTTTCTGGCGTCCGTCCACGTTCAGTGCCACAAAGTTGATCTTGTAGTGTTTAAAATCGAAAGGGTTTTTCGTAATAGTCCCATTTAAGGTATCACTGTCCACGCAACCAATCACCAGTCTTTTCGGCAACTGTCCCAAAAACATGTTGTCCTGGACGTAATTCATGTTGACTTCTATACGTCGGATGGGGTATTTACAGCTGGTCTTTTCCAAAGCTTTGACGTGACCCATTCTTACGGCAGGACTTAACTGTACATTTCTCACAAATAAAGCGAGATCCTTGATTTTGATCTTATAGTTGTCGGCATCGGCCATTAGGGCGAACACGTCTCGACTTCGTCGTAATTTGATTTTCAGATCGACGTGATTCAGTAAATATTTCTCTTGACAAAATAAATCCAAGTGTAGTTTTCCCATCATCTGTACAGACTTGCTTTGGGCCGTCAATGCTTTCCGGGACGTGAATCCTTTGTTATCGGTTGTTCTCTTATCTTGATGTCCCGGTGTATCCTTGTACCACATGACTCCCGTTAATTGAGATTCTTTGGCAGCTGGGCCATAGCTGAGTAATATTTCTATGTAAGCTCTGTAAGGGTACAAGCTGGTCGGTGGTGAAACCAGATTTTCGTTGAGGCTAACACTGACATCACTAAAGAGGGAATGCATCCATAAGTTGACAGGTCCAACGTCCGCTCCGCCATCCAATGCAGTATCGTCGTCATCCATGATCTGTGCTTCCACAAACGGGTAAGTATTAGCCAAGTCGATGTAGTCGTCCCCCGCCCCACTGACGGCAAATTCGTAAGGTCCTTGATCCGTCAGAGCCGATGTCAATCCTTTCTGCTCCCAATACCCATAAGCCACACTGGTCTGTGTAGGTGGAACTTCAAATAAATCCAGTTCTGATTTCGTGCATTCGCATGAGTTGGGATGTACAAGTGCCATTCTTATCCGAAATGTCATTCGATGTGTTCCGTTGCTTGGTCTGCCGACGTCTGGTCTTTTTTCGCTTGGCAGGTCCTTTTATAACTCGTTGTCCTGGGGTCCTACCGTGTCCATAGCTTTCTGGAGTAAGTTTTCTCCTGTTGATTTCAATCGTGATTTTGCTGCCTGTTTGATATTTCTTCCTTGTACGACATCTCCGGCAATATTTAATCCCGTTTTTAAAGCCTCGCGTCCTAGGGTCTTTGCTCCCCTTTTCAACAAAGGCATGGCTGCTTTAAAGAGTCCCCCAAAGATACTGCCAAGTCCATGTCCTCTTTGATATCGTCTTCCCGCAAATACCGGATATCCTTTTCCTGCTTGGTGTATGTAATAATCGTGGTAAGCTTTCGTATCGTAACGATGAGTTGGTTTCATTCTAGAGAGAATTCTTTTCGTTTTCTACAGTGAAGTGTCACCACCACTCGTCCTCTTTCGAATGGCACTATAGAGCCCGTGTCGTCCCTTATATCTATTTCCACGGTCTGAAATCGTCGTTGTAACAGGGGACAGTACTGTATCGGATCAAACACTCGGGTGATCATTTCTCCGTCTCTTCCTTCCACCGGTACGATTCTCAATAACGGTACTTGGGCATCTCCCACCATTCTCGGTTCCACCAAGGGACAATACACGTACAGAGAATTTAATCCTTTCTTGACGTCCGCTACCCAATCTGAAACATACTCCCCCGCCGGGAATATAGCTTGTCTGAATCCTAACATGGATTGTAATAAAGGACTGATGATGACTTGACAATCTTTTTTCACTTTCATATCGATTTTATGATTGATTTCATTGAAACCCATGTCGAATTTATTCTTGAGTTCCTTCATGTGCTTTTTCCCCTCGATGGGGAATCCTTTTGGCCGAGGAATAGTACCCATCCGGTAACAAGACCAAATGCTTTTGTAGTTCTGACTCCTTGTAAAAGTGAACCTTCAACCAGGCTTCGTTATTCTTGACGTTATACCAACTGTGAGGATACTGTATCTCTGCCAATCCGATTTCCCATGCTCCGTCCAGATCCGTTATTTTCGGCAATTTCGTCGTGTAATGAGTCAACGTATTGTTCGGACAGTAATTCATGGAACTGTTACTAGGCAGAGTCAGGTAAAACATGCTTCGTCTTGATCGTGGGGTTAGGTAACAGGTATCCCAGACAACTGCTCAACAAGGCCGTCCACAAGGTACTGTTCTCCGATTCGACCGTCAAGTTGTAAATGCTGACTATGATAACCGTGTACAGGATGAGTACCTGACACAAAAATACGACCTCCGAACGTGGAGTCTTCTTTCCACAAGTCACCCAAGACGATACACTGTCCGTGTCACTCGGTGCCATTCGCAAGACTGACACTTCAAGTAGGTGTTGTGTGTTTTTGTAGGTCCTGTTTAAAGATCCAGCTGTTGAAGGACTCTGGATATCCGAGCCACTTTACTAAATACTGTACTCGTCTTCCTTTCCGTCGTTTTTTCAGAACGCTTTGGATCTTGTATACGTCGTCCTGTTTAATGACTTTCTGTATCTCTTCGGCATAAAATGTTCCTTCCAGAATTTCACCGTGGTCGTCTTTGACTAAGTATACCGGGGGTCTGGTTTCGATACATTTCACTACCGTAAACAATTCTTCAGTCCAGTTGGGTAAATATCCTTTCTTGAACGTACGCTTGGCTTTGCTGAGTCGCACTCTATCTCCGGGAGAAAATTTGCACGATTTTTTGGGTCCCTTTCTTCCATATAGCCTCTTGGACACCGTTGTTTGGTTAGCCCACGTGACTTCTGCCGGTGGTATGCCTATGGTTCTGTGAACGGTGTGGTTATAAGATGCGACCATCTCGGATAGAACTTCTACGTAGGTTAGGGTTTCTCTGTGTGTGAAATACTTCCACATCTTGGTTTTCAATGTTCTGTTAAAACGTTCAACGATACTGGCTTTGGTCTCCTCGTTGTAAGTGGTAAAGAAGTGCACGTCGTGTTCCTTGAGAAACTTTTGAAATACTCGGTTGGTAAATTCAGTTCCTTTGTCTGTCTGTAAACGTATCGGACGCCGCCCCGATTTGAAAATGACCTGAAACGCATCTTTTAAAGTCTTCCCCGTCTTGTCTTTCAATGGAACGACCCATGCATATCGGGATAACACGTCTATACATGTCAACAAGTACTTGAATCCTTTGTTGTAAGAAGACAATTTTGCCAGATCCACTAAATCCGCCTGCCACTGGTGGTCAATTCCATAGACTACAACGCGTCTCCTGGGAAATCTTCGTCTAGTTGGTTTATGCAAAGTGTACGTGTCCTGAGACTGTAACCATTCTCTGACTTCTTTCTTCGTATAACCTTTCGGCTTAAATTTACTCAATCCTCCATAACTAGCGGGAGCAACTACATTATAATAGGTCGACTCCATGTTTACAACTGCCCCTTCGTGGTCTCAACCTCCGTTTTAAAAGTCGACCCAGTTCTGGACTTCTTTCCTTCTGTTTCTTGGTGTTTTTGGGGAGTACGGTCTAATAGGGGATGGACTCTGTTGTCGTTTGCGAGATCTCGGTGTTCTTTTGGTCTGAGTGATGTATCTCCAGCGGTCCTCGTGACCAATCAAATCTTGTGGAACATTTGCTTCTCGTAAGGCTTCTCCGAATGTTTCCCATCCTTGTGGGTTGAAATATTTCCTTTTGCGCAGCACGTCGTTGACTAAATCCACCACGTTGCTTCCTTGAACGGTTTCTCCCTTGTATTTCAGTTCCCCTTTCTCGTTCCAGCTAATGTCGGGACTGCTCTTCATTTTTTTCAACAAGAGTTGTACCTTGGCCTTCATTGTTTTTGGTACGCTTTCCAAAATTTCGTTGTCGATCAGGTCCTGTTTCACGGGTTCAGGTGCGACTGCCACGGGTCTGGGTCTGTAATCGTCGTAGACGTTCAAATATCGAGTGAACGATTGGTCGTATAGCTTGAGATGTTCGTCTGCCGACAGGTCTTCTCTTTCTAGTATGGTTT
>FXLX01000054.1 GCA_900180385.1 uncultured Candidatus Thioglobus sp.
GCTTCAAACTTGGTCCCTTAGTTTGGTCTGTGAAATACAGGTTTACATTATTATTGTGCAACAATAAATTCCATCTCACTGCACAATATATCTGTTCAATAACTTCCAAACCTCAACTGAATCTTGATTGATTTGAAATTTGGTTATGTTGTAATCAACAATAAAGGACATGTCAAACTTGAATTTTGGGTTTTAAAGTTACGGGAGGCCGGGGCATTTGTATCACATTGACACATTTCTGTTATTTTGGATAATGTTATTTCAGCCGTTGAATTGTGCTTTTTCAAGCTTATAAAAAAAAAGACCTATTGGCTATTTTGAGTGCAAATGTACATGTAGTGAAACTGAGACAGATGAAATATTTTGTTGTATAGAGCAAGGATAAAATTATTTATTTTCATAGAAATCTGGAATAATATTTGATATATATCCATTTCCGAAAAATATAGAATGAATTAAAGCAAGTCTTAGAAACATGTAGTAACTACTTCCCTATATATTTTGGCTTGAGTATAGTGTATTTTAATCTCGAGATTATATTTCCAAAGAAATTTTCTGCTCTATCTCCAGAAGGCAGCCAATTTAAAAAAAAAATTGGTTTATTTTTTCGTCAACAGATTTACTTGACAACAAAGGCATAATTAAAGAGACTAGCAACTCATTAAGAAACTACTTAACATGAACTTCCAACACTGAAGAATAAGGTTGACAAATGCAAATTATGAAGTACGTCATGTATACATGTAATGTATATATCGTATATCACTTTTATTTTCCAGAAGCATTCTTACAAGTAAAGAAATTGATGGAAAAAACATATAGTGAAACTGAACAAAATATGTCTGAAAAACAGGGAAAAGGCCAGATTATGTTGCACTTGCCAATGAAGTTCGAAAATCATGTGATGAATAGGGAGAACGAGTTTTTAAGAAGTTGGAGTGGTTGAATCCAAGTCAGACCAGAGGCTCTCAAGAGCCTGTATCGTTCACCTGGTTATAAAAAGAACCAATTGGTCCTATGTAAAAACTATGTCCTGCAGTGGTAGTCATCTTGGAATTACGATCAACATAAAAAACACAAAGTTTGTAAAGGACCTTCCAATGATTGATGCACAGTTTAGGTTCAATCAGTGCAATAGCTTCAGAGAAGAATATATTTCTGTATTTTCCCCATATGGTCCTGTGTTAATACTACATAGATGCCAACCCCTTTTTGGTGCAATCAGTAACAAAAAGTTGAGATGTCAGTAATTTGTGATTTTTTTCAGTAATCATAATTTTTCATAAAATTTTACCATAATCGTACTACAGACTAGGCACAAAGTGATGAGCAAATGATTTCCTTTATTTGTGACAACTAGATGCAAAATTGATGAGCAACAAAAAGAAATAAAAAGTTAAGTTTTAATACATGTATGTTCACTTACAAATGTATTCTATGTTTCAACTTACTGTCAATAGAAATGAAAATTTCCTGAAGTGGCCCTCCCTCACCCTCCCATGGAATAATTAATGTCTAATTCTGGAGTGCCTGATATGTTGTTGACTTGGCACTTTTGAACTGTTTTGTTGTATATGTGTGTTCATCCCGACCACCGTGCTGAATGGACAAGTCTTGTTTGCAATATTTGCAATAGGCATAATGTTCCCGTGTCGATTTCATAAGGCAAGAGAAGAATATTCGGGACGAAATCGTTGTCCCAATTTTCTTTTCTTCGCTGCAGAAGCTTCACTTGTTCCCTCAGACATCGCGAAATTGACAAAAACGTGCTGTGTTCATTAACTACTCGGGATCGAACAAGAAATGGATAGATCGTTTTCTACTATAGATAGTCCCGAGAATCCCTAAAGGATTAAATAATCGAAATCCCTCAAGCGCTTATCATTACGCGATTTTAACATACAATGAAGCGTCTAAATGATCACAATGATATTTAAATGGGGAACGGTTCCGGGCCGGCAATAATCGGAAATCCGTAACAAGTAGACTGTTGACCGTAACACCGTAATTTTGGCCCGAAATTCGTAACAATTACGGAAAAATCGTAATGGTTGGCATCTATGATACTATGACCTGTGGTGGCAGCCATCTTGGATTTCCGATCGGCATAAAAAACAGAGGACCTTCCAATGATCATTCCTGGGCAGTTTGGTTTCAACTGTCCAAGTGGTTTCAGAGAAGAAGCATTTTGAAACATTTTTCCCATAGGGTCCAATGTTAAACTAAGTCCTGCCGTAGCCGCCATTTTGAATTTCATATCGGAACAAAAAACCTTAAGATTGTAGAGGACCATCCAATGAACATTCATGTACAGTTTGGCTTTAATCATATTTGTAGTTTCTGAGAAGAAGGCATTTGAACATTTTCCCATAGGGTCCAATGTTAATCTATGTCCTGCGATGGCGGCCATCTTGGATTTCCGATCGGCATAAAAAACAGTAACTTGGTAAAGGACATTCCAATGATCATTCATTTACAGTTTGGGTTCAGTCAGTTCATTAGTTTCAGAGAAGAAGATCTTTGAAATTTCAGCCAATCAGAGCATATTATTGGCCCTGGCAGCCATATTGAATATCCGACTGGAACGAAAAACAGTAACTTTGTAGAGGACCATCCAAGGAACATTCCTGCTAAGTTTGGTTCCAATCGGCCCAGTGGTTTCGGAGAAGAAGCTTGAAATGTGAAAAGTTTACAGACGACAGACAACAGACGACGACGGACGACGGACGCCAAGTGATGGCAATAGTTCACATGGACCTTTGGTCCAGGTGAACTAAATATGAAAAAGTTAACGGATGGACGACGGACAATGGCAATACCTCACATGGCCCTTTGGGCAGGTGAGCTAAAAAATGATGAAAAAAGGGCAATAACTCCTAGACGGGTAATCAGATTTACTTCAAAATTGCAGGGCATGTAGATCTTGACAAGCTGAACATGTTTTCAGTTTACACTCAACATCTATCTCTTATAGTTTTTGAAATAAAGGATGAAAAGTATTAACATTTTTAAAATTTGATAAAAAAAGGGCAATAACTCCAAGATGGGTAATCAGATTTACTTCAAAATTGCAGGGCATGTAGATCTTGACATGCTGCACATGTTTGCTGTTTAAACTTAACGTCTATCTCTTATAGTTTTTGAAATAAAAAACGAAAAGTATTAAAATTTTGAAAATTTGACGAAAAAAGGGCAATAACTCCAAGATAGGTAATCAGATTTTCTTCAAAATTTCAGGGTAGTTAGATCTTCCTGTGCTGATCATTTTTACCCATGTCAGATTTCTGATATTATTAACGGTTTTTGAGTTGTTACCAAAAACGTGCAATTTTACCCTATGTTCTATTTTTAGTAACAGCGGCCATGTTTGTTGGCCGAATGGAATTAAATGAAGAAGTTTTATAGAGGATCTTACATAGATGCTTCCTGCCAAGTTTGGCTCCATTTGGCCAAGCAGTTTCAGAGGAGAAGATTTTTTTAACATTAGCCAATCAGAAACAAGAATTGCCCTTGGCGGCCATATTTGTTGGCGGAATGGGACGAAATGAAGAAACTTTATAGAGGACCTTATATAGATGCTTTCTGCCAAGTTTGGTTCCATTTGGCCCAGTTGTTTCAGAGGAGTAGATTAAAATATGAAAAGTTAACGGACGGACGACGGACGCCAAGTGATGGCAATACCTCACATGACCCTTTGGGTCAGGTGAGCTAATAACAAGGGACATCTCCATATAAGGGTCTCATGTGACCAGCAGTTATTAATTGTTTACAAACAAATATCATATGATCAAATTGTTTATCAATTATTCAAAACATCTTGAATCTTTAACCTAATATGACATTCCCATGTGACTGAAATTAGCATAACAACAGACAGGAAAGAACAGGTAATGCTGTTCATTATAATGGCAGCCTCCTTTACTTACAATCTGATAAAATTAGTATTGGGCCCTATGGAGATTTTTTTTATTATTTGAATTATTTCTTTGACAACTTTTTCTCAGATATGTATTAAATAATGTGTGCCTAAAATGTTAAAAAGAGCAATAGAAAGCAAATCCCTGATTTTTAAATAATTGTTTTCCCTATTTTCAGAGTCACCAAACAGACTATACCAGTTTACACGGTTTAAAGATGACAAAACGTTTCTTTTTTTATTAAATAGATATGAAAAA
>FXLX01000055.1 GCA_900180385.1 uncultured Candidatus Thioglobus sp.
GTCGTGGTCGTGGTCATATGATAGTTGGATTTAGAATTACCTGTACAATCAGTGCTTATCACTACTTCTTTAAAATGATTGTATTGTCAATATATATACAATTGGATTGGGAACAAGTTTTTACAACTTACTAGTCCCTCTCCATACAAATACATTAATAGCATAAACAAAACAAATCAAATGACAGCAAATGTACAGGCTATATCAATTATAATTAGTAAATTAAGCAAAATCATGTCAAACTAAGCATACATATTAAATATTGTTTTAATATTTAACAGAAAAATAGGGGGGAGGGGGGGGTAAAACTAATAAATTGTGTTGAGATAATATCACGGTTGGGGATAATAATTATTAAATCTACAAGTTTGTCGAATAAATTTTTGCACTGATTTGAACAATAAAGTATTCAATTCTTCACTAATTTCGTTACATCCAAAGAGTATATATTCTATAGAGATGGGAACAATGTTATTAAAATAGTTAAACAGAGAAGTTCTATCGTGTTGATAAAGTGGACATTCAAGAAAAAAATGAATAGCATCCTCAAATAAATGACCACATACACAACGTGGATCATTCTTCAAATTTACTCTATATAAATCGGCATTAAGGCCACTACATCTATGTCTTAGCTTAGTATGTATTATGTTAGTTTTCCTATCGCCAATATTGTAAAATGAAGCCACCGGAATTTGGACAGGCTGAATTGTCAAACAATGAAAGTGAAGCCATACATAATATTAAACACGTCAAGAAAGCATGTTAATTATGAGGAAGACAAAAATAAAGTACCCATGAACAAGCCTTACAACATCCAAAATACGAATATTTGCAATGGTATTTTCCATATTTCATTTTTTAAAGCACTATTAATAAATGAGGGCGAAACGACCCGGGGCGAACGGGAATAGGGGAAAACGACTCACGGGGCGAAACGACCCGGATTCAGGGGGAGCTGACGCCAACGGCCTTCAGGCTTGTGTTGTCGGCAGGTAAGTTAAACTTGCCTTTGGTGCCATCACAAGATTATGTTTTACAAGATAACAAGAGGTGCTACGACAAAATTTTGAGTGACTGGAATTTCAGACTCCCTTCATTGGGCTTCAAATGTATTCTGGTAGGCTTGATGAACATGATTGATGGTATGCAATTTTGGACACCAATTTTTTTTTACAGACATAAAACAGTTCTTGTTAGCCCATGGTTATGTTGCATTGACAAATGACATGCTGAAAGCCTATAAGGTTGCACAGGTCTGAATATTTTTAAGTGGGTGGTTGCAGGAGGCATATTTCCTAAAGACGAAGTCGAACAACAACTTATGTATTTTAAGAACAAAGTGTTCACCATCACAGACACTGGATGATGACCCCACAATGTATAGATATTGCGCCAAAGAAGATGATGGTTTGACAGAAGGAGCTTATTGTTCTTGCACTGCAGGGTATGAAATTTATGCATGTTTTTTTTAAATTCTCTATCGTGTCTATGCAGTGCCAATTCAGGACCATTAGATAATAACAGAAGGGATTGCAACCAATGATGGGCAATCTTGGCTGAAATGTTCCTAACAAATTCATGACAAAATGTTGTAGTTACTATGGTGTCAATGAATCAGTACATTTCAATAATGTTTGAGAGATGTCAGTTCAAATCTCTCTGGAAGCTAATGATCTGAGTACATATTAGGTTTGTCAACTACTAACAATTACAATACATGTATATACAATGTAGCTTCTATAGTACAAGGTAGTACATTTCAATAATGTTGAAAAGATGTCAGTTCAAATCTGACTGGAAGCTAATCTATGGGTTTATTTTAATATATGCTTGATCATGTTGACTGCATTAACTAACTTGGACACAAGTCCCTAGCTTAATGAAAGTTTTGAAGAACTACTCCTTTTTCAGTGTGATTTTTACACAACCACAAAAATGTTGTGTAATGGTTAGCATGCTCACCTTGAATGTGGTAGATCCATGGGTTCTAGCCCCTGTCTAGTCAAACCAAAGATTATAAAATTGGTAAGAATGCAGCATTAAGGAGTAAGAACAAAGAATGGTCGGGTCAGAATCAGAATAATGTTTCAGAGTGGAACGACATATCTACCCACAGACTGTTGTTTCAATGAACTAGCACTCTAAAAATCCAACTAAGGGTGTTGGTCTTTTCATTTTTTGTATCTAAATGTGTTTCCTGTTGCTCATGCTTAAATAGTTTACACATCACATGTTATAGTTTATGTTTCTTGTTTAAAAATTCTATGAATAGAATGTTTTTATCCCCCATATGAGTGTTGTTTTTCATGTAAAATTATTGAATATTTTGGGCTTTGTTCATTTACCTGAGAAAGTCTTAGACAAATATTTTGAAATTAAAGGAGTTTTGAACCTTATTACATGTAGTATGTTTTTTGGGGGGGTGGAACTTTAGTCAGACTTTTTAACTTCTCAATTCAATAACTAAAGGATAGAGAAAATTGTATAGTGTCCCCCAATATTAACTTTTTGATGTTAAAAGCAATATAATTTTCATTCAATCATTAACTTAAGACTTCACCAGGATGAGGGGAATGTGTTTTATTACCCATTCTTCAATGTTCCAGTTCATAGTTTTGTTATTTTACAACATTGTTATTATACATGTAGCTGACCTTTTAATAATGTTTTGTTTTTGCAATAAATATTTCTTGTTAATGAGTATTTGTTTAATTTTTGTGCTCTATAATTTACAAAAGTTATCGAGTTGAATCATTTACAAAGTACATGTGCATGTACATATTTTGCCCAACCAAGACTGACTTGTTCCTGAATTTAGCACTTTTTCCATACTAATCCTTATATGTTATTATTGGTCTCCTGACATTGGCATAAACAAGAAAGGATGGAGTGCCTCACGAACAGAAACCACACCATAATAATGTGCTTGACATACATGTAAGAATGGAACATGACTGTTAATGTATAGCCCTGTATCAGGGCATACTATTTAACCCCTGTCTGTCCCTCCCTATAGTTTTGAGCTAGAGTTTTTGTAATATTTTGTAGTGTGTTTAATGTACAAATACTAAAGGTGTGCATTCTTACAGGATTTTGACTTCTAAAAAATCACAAAATGATATATAGTTGAACTAAGTCATTTTTAAGTTAGTACATCAAAAGTGTCTTACACACACAGACTTTATACATTCTCTAACAAAAGGGGCATACCAGTTTTAAGTTGGGCCTTTTAAAAAGTTTTATTTGATGCTCCATAATATGATAATTTACAAATTGCATGTTTAATGTGATATAAATATGATAAACTATAAAACCATGCAGAAGTCTAACATAATGCCAACTTTAAAGCATTAACATTACAAAGCTGGTTTTTGTACAATACCTGCCAGTCGCTTAGGGGAAAAAAATACTTATTTTGATTTCCCTTTCTTATAATCAGACAACAAAATATACGAGATTTAGATTAATTTTCTTCAAGTTAATCGATAAGTACTCGCTAGGATGATATATTTTATTTATTCTTGCAGGTCTAGGATGTTTTGTAAACAGTACTATTTTATTTGCGAGGTTGTGTCACAATATCCTTGGAAGTTGGAACTACTATAGATGAATATTCACACGATCTCTCATTATTTTCAAGATCTACGGGATACATGTAGTCATAAATTATTTTCCTAACCAACAAATTCACGAAAACTTCCTTACGACCGTGACGATATGTGCATAACTGCCACGATGAATAAACTGCGTCACCGTGTTTACAAATGCAATGACGTCTTGTTTACGTTTTTTTTACTCCGATTGATTTATAATATTGTTTGATCATAAATTTTGTCCACGCGGAAAGCACCCCAAAAAATAGGAATAACGTTATCCTTTCTAAGGGTATTTTGGGTAAGTGTGTTTCTGGTGTTGTAAA
>FXLX01000056.1 GCA_900180385.1 uncultured Candidatus Thioglobus sp.
TTGGAACAAGTTCCAAGTTGGGGCTTTGCTCCTTCGTAGCCTGACCTTGGGTGCAAACCTCAAAAAAGATTATTGATACAGAAAAATAATGCGTAAAATATTAGTTTGGTGTCCAGTCAAGTGGAGGAGCTTCAGTCTGTCCCCATTATTCCTTTAACCACCTTTTATATTTAAAAAAGTTCACAAACATTTTTATAAAAAAATAAAGAAAAATTATCATTCCAATATTGGTTATAACTTTACCTATAAATAATTCTAGCCATAAATTGAGTATTAAAAGTGAGCTCATCATAGGTAAAAAGCCAAACAAGAAACCTTTCTTTAATAAAAGAAAATGTTGTTTTTCCATTTCTTTTTTATTCATTTTTTAATTACTACAATAAGCATAACTTTCACAAAATTGAATGCCTCGTGACTCTAAAAGTTTGTGAGCTTTTTTTGCTTCAAGCAGGTTGAATGTATTAGAAATAACAGGGCTTATCTGAGCGTCTTTTAGCAATAAAATTAATTTTAAATAATCTTCTTTGTACCATGAAGGATGCTTCTTTTTTAAATCAGCGATTGAGTATATTTGAGCTTCTTTTCCATTAGGCAACCAGCCTCTAAAGAGCAAACCCATAAAACTTAGCATGGATGAAAGTTTACTCTGCTTCCCTACAGATGAATTAAACATTCCATAAGCAACAACAATGCCTCCTTTCTTCAAACAACGAAAAGAACGCTTAAAATTATCACCTGCTATGGCATCAAAAACTGCATCAACACCAGATAAAGTTAATGAAGCAATTTCTTTTTCAAAATCCTGTTTTTTATAGTCAATAGGTATCGCTCCTTGTTGTTGTATATAGGCTAGATTTTCAGTTGAGGCTGTACCATATATTTCTAAATTGTATAATTTCCCCAGTTGAATTAAAGCTGTACCTACTGCCCCACTTGCACCATGAACTAATATCCGATTCCCAGTTTTTACTTTGGCGATTCTATGAAGCATTTGGTAAGCTGCAACATAGTTAAAAATCAAAGCCAGAGCCTTTATAGGCTCAACATCCTTAGGGATAGAAATACAGTCGTTACTATCAAGATACATATATTCGGAATATGCTCCAGTAATTGTTAATGCAACAATTATTTCCCCTTCTTTGAAATCACTAACTTCAGAACCTATTGCGTCAATCGTTCCAACAACCTCATAACCTAATGAAAAAGGAGGCTTTTCTTTAATGCCAGGATATATTCCTTTTCTTATCATTGTGTCTGTGAAAGAAGCACTTGTAGCGATTACTTTAACGCTTACTTCATTATTTTTAGGGAGGCGGATTACATCATCGATGATTTCCAGAACATCTGGTTCTCCATATTCTCTAATGGTTATCTTTTTGTATTTTTTTTAAACAGCTAACGCCTCACATCACCGGCAGAAAAAAGTGGTGTGGCTGTTAGCGTAGCGGAAGCTGCGCCGCTTTTTGCTGTCCGAGTGCATGTAATTGTTATGAATTTTATGGTTTACAAACCTTACAAGCCCTGTATCCATTTTCTATTGCTTGTTCCATAGCATCATAAAATTTGATGTTTTCCATATTTGGTTTCTTGGCACTGCATGATGGCAAGCAGTATATTCCTGTTGTCTTCACGGCAGTAAAAAACACACCATCATATCAAGGGTCTCTTTTGCCTATAAAAGAATATTTTTCATCGTCAGATAAAACAGTATTTTCTTTTTCTAGCTTTAGCAGACGTTTCTTTACAGGCAGCCCACCCCCATAACCAACAAGCCCCCCATCGCTTCCAATTATACGGTGGCAAGGAATTATTAAACCTATAGAGTTTGCTCCATTTGCATTGGCAACTGCTCGAACAGCTTTTTCATTATTGATATCCTTTGCCAGTTGCAAGTATGTTGATGTCGTTCCATAAGTGACTTTCATTAAAGCTTCCCAGACATTTTTTTGAAAATCTGTTCCTACCATTAACAATGGAATATCGAATTTCTTTCTACCTCCACTGATATACTCATCAAGTTGCTTTCTTGTGTTTTCTAAAATTTCATCATTCTGCTCTACAAATTCAGCCTTGAGTCCACTTTTGATCCTATTGTCAACAGTTGTTCTCATTCTCCTGTATCTAAAATCAAGCAAACAAAGTTTATCATCAAAGGAACCAAATATTAATTCTCCGATTTTTGTTTTGTAATACTGAATATTGATATTGTCCACTTTGTAACCTCATACTTGTACATGTCTAAAACATGAAATTTCGTGATCATTTACCATCCCAATGGATTGCATATAAGCATAAATAATTGTTGAGCCAACAAAACTCATGCCACGCATTTTTAAATCTTTTGAGATTATATCTGAAAGTTCTGTGTTTGCAGGCAAATCTGATAATGATTTAAATTTATTTTGAATTGGTTGTTGGTTCACGAATCCCCAAATGTACTTACTGAAGTTACCAAATTCTTCCTGGATTTCTATAAACACTTTTGCGTTTTGAATTGTTGATTTAATTTTCAACCTATTACGAATAACACCCTCATTTTGCAAAAGTACTTTTTGTTTCTGCTCACCATATTTTGCAACTTTCCTTGGATCAAAATCATCAAATGCTTCTCTATAATTTTCTCTCTTCTTTAAAACAGTTTCCCAAGAAAGCCCCGCCTGAGCACCTTCAAGAATTAACATCTCGAAAAGTTTTTTATCATTGTGCACTGACACTCCCCATTCTTCATCATGGTATTGCACGTACAATTCATTTTCTGTGTTGACCCAACCGCATCTTTTTACAATGTTTCCCATTTCGTATGTCTCATCATATTTTGCACTCATAACGTCTGAACTCAGCGGCAATTTAAAGTGGCACGTTTTTGCGACTGCAAAAAAAGTGACGCTTTAAATTGTCCGCTGGAGCTATTTGTTATGCCAAATTTATAATTCAACTTCATTTTCTTTGTAGTATTCAAGCATCTCGTAAAGGTCTTCGATATACTTTACGAATTGCCCCATATTGGCAAGTAACACGCCTTTATCAAGGTTTGGTGGTAAATGTGGATGCCCTGACTCATTTCGACAAATACGACAAAACTGAAATATTTGCTCTATTTTTATTTCGAGGTCATTAGTCCAACCCATACCGTGAGGTTTATTTTTTGAGCTTTTATAAGAGTTTTTAAATGAGTCAAATACTTTAGAGATAAATTTCCCAGAAACCCTAGCCTTAAATTTCTCTCTTAATGTTTCATCTTTGATTGCATTAGTATATGCGTCAATTAACAGATAAATAGCTTTTTCTGATGCACCACCTAAAAGAAATGCACACCCTAGATTTGAGCCAGCTTTAATTGAAATTATTGCTTCTTCAATAAACCGAATAATAATTAGGTCAATATTCGGAATTCGTTCTTGCAAAATTATTGGAAATTTTTCAATCTCAAAAGGTAGTATTTCACCGATTTCTTCTTCATTTTCAATTGCTTCTTTTACCTTTTCTAAGGATTCTTTAAGCTTAGATTCCCCACCTTGCAATTGAATGGTGCCTGTAGCATATACTTTAACAACACATTTGTGCTTTCCATGTTTTACATCAAGCCTATTTATATTGCCTTCCATTTTTTCAGTGCAAGGCCATTCATTTATTTCAATAAAAGACTTTATCTGTGAAAAGTTACTTTCCTGTATTTCAGACATTCTCAATTCCTATTTTTTAAGGGTATAACGCCTGAACTCACCTGACACGTCAGTGGTCAGGTGGAGTGATTTGTTAGGTGTTTAAAAATTATAGATAAAATTCAACGAGGTTCTGCTAAATTTTAAATCTGAGCCGTTTATATTAAAACTTC
>FXLX01000057.1 GCA_900180385.1 uncultured Candidatus Thioglobus sp.
AAGCAATTGAAACTATTTTGAAATTCAAAATTTATTATATAATTCAGTGTAAACGTAATAATATTAAAATGTGTTATCATTTATAGTTGTTAAATTAATATATTATAAAGTCTTGTATGGGATATGCCTAATATTGATGGGTCATTCTATCAATCGATTCTTGTTCTGAGATAAGCATTCATTCATTCTTAAACAAGATAAATGAATATAAATGAATTCTGTATCTACAGCAACAAGTGTCCCGGTCGCTTTTTAGTATGACCGTGCTAACGAGACCAATCAAAATGAGGCAGTGGCGGCATAGCTGTCTATTTCATGTATCCATGGATTGTTGTTCATTGTCAGTTACGGGTCCACAGACTAGCACAAGTCAGGCGATACAAGCGGTACAGTAAACATTATCGACATAATGTCAAGTCACCATATGAATGTTTCATGGATCAAAATGGTGTTCATGGTTACTGGAACAACAAAGTATTCTATTGCCATTGGCCGTCGACCTCGGATATTAAAACACTTGTCTGTTCTAAGTACCTCAGGAAAATATATTCTGTTTCGGTAACTGTCCTATAGCTACTACATACAGAATAACAGATTTCAGTCTAAATAAAATACTGTTGACTTTTGAAGTGTAAAATTACGATTACAGTACACAATGTTCTTTAACACAATCCCTCATTGAAGTATGTACTCTGAAGTGATTATTCATTAGACGTTACGCGCGCTATTGGTGATACTTTGACTAAATAGAACATGAAATAAGTAAAACGAATGTAGATTTTTTTTAGATTGATGGATTTTTATTTCCGATACATGCTTGTATAGGGAATTATACGAATAATTGTTTTATTATATTAGATTAGGTTTATTTTTGCTTTTGAAAACGAATTTATTGGAAGAAAACGTCGTTAACGCACAATTTTCTCATGTAACGCGTTACAAAATATCCGTATGTCTTTTACATTTTTCTCAGTAAAAACCTAAAAATACGTTTTTCGGACCATTTTTTTTTGTGGGACCGGAAGCAGAGTCAGCGTGCTCTATGACCCCATTAACGATTTCTGATTAAAGCAATGCTTGAAGGAAAAAATCGGTAAGTTCATGGAAAGAAAAGAATGTAACGCTGAAGGAAAAACATCTGCATGCCAAAAAAACAGGGCACCTATAAAGTGCGAAACGAAATAGAAACGAAATCAACAAAAACGAAACGAAACGAAACGAAATCAACGAAATGAAAACGAAATAAAACGAAACCAACGAAATCAACGAAAACAAAACGAAATACGATGCTAGACTACTTCCCACACATGTCTCGTGTCTTTCATCAGGAGAGGACAGGATTTGATCACCATTGAACAAGAATACTATGCATTTATTCAGCGGGAGTCTGTCCTTTTCACTTAGTGGCTTCTTTTAAATTTGGGAACCATAAGAGCAACGTCAAGTCTGTTGAAAGGAGAGGAATTAAAATAACAGAAGTGCAGTAGTTAAAGTTCACTAATAAATACCCCCGTCCGAGCAAAATTTAAAAGTGTGTCGGAGAGACGAAAAAGTGTGACGACCGGACGGACAAACGAACGAACGGACAGCAGAAGTCCTATATACCCCAATCTTTTTTTGGCGGAGGTATACAAATCCTATCAAAAATTAACTTTAGAAATTTAAAAAAAATCTACATATCTTGTAAAAGTACCTTTTTTCCCTTTGATCCCTTTTCATATTAAAAAAACCCAAATCACCCCCCCTCCAAAAAAAATTCCGGTATTAATAAAATTTGATACGGCACATATTTTTATACCCCCCGCTATCCAGCGGGAGGGGGGTATATAGTATATGTCCGTTTGTCCGTGAGTGCTTCCCTCACTGCCTATGCAATTCCTCCTTAACAACTTGATGGAATTGAATGAATCTTACAGGAAATCTTTAATACCATATGGCAAGGTTCATTAATTTCATGAATTCTTTAGTACCAAATGGCATTGTGCACCTTCTATTTTTGTTTTCCCATTTTAACAGTTCTTGCTAAAATTTCTTCACTTTTGGACTTTGTCATTTAAGGCTATGTAATTGTCATACAAGGCTATACAATAGAGAGAGGATACTGTTGCGTTATCCATAACTCTTCCTAAACAACAGAATGGATTTCAATAAAACTTCCAGAGTTTCTTATGTTTAGTTTTTGCAAGCATTATTTTTTCCAGAAGTTCTTCTGTAAGGAGGGCGCTCATTGTACGTCCTGTTATGTTGCTGTTGGTTTTTTTTTAGTTCTTCAAAATAGAACAATAGGATTTGAAATAAAAAGTTTATAGTGTTGGGTCTTTTTGACCCCTGTATATCTCGGAAAGAACAACGGTAAGACATTACGCCAGATCTGTTGGCACACTACCGAATAAAGGTAATAACAATGGTACCGTACTCCAAGGCGCATTCAAAAGGGAAAGTCCACAAAAACAGACAAAACCGATAAGAAGCTCAACCATCTGAGTTTTCAATCAACGGAACAACTGAAAAACAACACATTCCTGACTTGGTACAGGCATTTTCCCAGGAAAATGGTGGGTTCTGATAGCAGATAGGCAGATGCCACTCGTCTAACCCTAAGACGTTACCAAGTATAAAAACAATCGGTACATGTAAATTCTCTAATCCTAAGACATGACCAAATGTGAAACTAGAAAACAACTATCATATTCCCGACTTGGTACAGGCATTTCCCAAGAAAATGGTGGGTCAAACCTCCCACTTGTATGACAGTCGTTAATAGTTCCGTCATATTGACAAATGGGGGGGTGCATGGGGATTAAACGTGACAAGTCGGGAAAATCCAGTAGTCAAATAGTGCCCAGAATCTGAAACTCAAGACCATCCTGTTTGATTTGCGAATAGGCAAATTTATGTAGAATACAAACGAAAAACGTAATAAAATCAGACGAATAATGAACCCTCAATATCCCAATCTATGAAAATACCCCCTCATATCCCCCATTTTTTTCTATATGCCCACTCCAGAAACTTTATAATTCATAAATACTGACACACACACAAACACAAATAAAAATATGACATTTGAACTTCTGAAAGTTTGTCGGCAAGCAAACCCGGCTTGAATTGAGTTGCGGGTAATGTACGTGAGGAGTACTGTAACGGACAGACATGCAAGATGGGTTATAATTAATCAAAATTATTGTATTTAAAAAATCGAATTATCTTTTTTTTTTATTTCTTTATTTCGTTTTGTCTTTTATTTTTTTCCTTCCATTTTCTTCATATCAGTCTATTTCGTTTGGTTTTCGTTGTTTGCGTTTTATTTCGTTTTCATTTCGTTGATTTCGTTTCGTTTCGTTTCGTTTTCGTTGATTTCGTTTCGTTTCGTTTCGTTTCGTTTCTATTTCGTTTCGCACTTTATAGGTACCCTCAAATTTTGATGATATCGGACAATGTTGAATTTTTGCGGTATTGTGGTGGCCATTTTGAAAATGGCGACCAGTAGAAATTGTTCAATGTCGGGAATCAATTCGGGACATCATTATCTACCCACATATCAAATTGTGATGATATCGGACAATGTTGAATTTTTGCGATATTGTGGTGGCCATTTTGAAAATGGCGACCAGTAGAAATTGTTCAATGTCGGGACTCAATTCGGGACATCATTATCTACCCACATATCAAATTGTGATGATATCGGACAATGTTGAATTTTTGCGATATTGTG
>FXLX01000058.1 GCA_900180385.1 uncultured Candidatus Thioglobus sp.
GTATATAATTGCTTCTTTTTCATGTGTCTATAATAATTACACAATTCATGCCCGGGTGGTGAAATTGGTAGACACACAGGACTTAAAATCCTGCGCCTTTATCGGCGTGCCGGTTCGATTCCGGCCCCGGGCACCATACTAAAACCAGATAATCGTTACACCATAAGCTCTATAACGATATCTGCACTGTTGCCAGTTATCACAATTGGTAACACTTCAACCCAAAATTCTACTTCTAGTGTGTACAATGCTTAGCACTACTATTGGAATTTTTACGGTGCAAATGAAGTATTCTTGGACAAAAAACTAAGAAAAAAACTATTTATTACAGAAGGCGCGTCCCAAAAGACCTTGCCGAACATTATAAAAATAAATTTATTGTTCGCTCTACTGGTGTAACAACCTTAAGTTCAGCTGCAAAAGAAATATTGCATATTAATTCTGAAACAGAATCTGAATGGAATCGCCTCAGGGAGTATGCGCAGCGTGGCTTTTCATCAAAAGCAACCCTTTCTGACTCAACTGCCCTTCTTAATGATTTCGGACTTGATTCTGAATACTCTCATAAGAAAACACTTTCTAGCCAAGATGAATTAAATGCTAATGCCTTTATTGATCATATTCAGAATAAACTTCCTGATAAAGCTCAAAATCAAATATTTGAAAATAACGGAAATGATCGCGACTTGTTTAGCAAAATCATTAGAGACTTCTTAAACCCTCATGAAGCTCGTGCAATGGACATATTTAAGAATGGAATAACGCTCACCTTATCTGAATACCCAAAACTATATGCTGAGCTATCTGGAAGAGATATAAATAGCAAGGCCATCAAGGATGTCATAACTAATATCAACTTAATTATTGATTTACTTGGAGATAGGGCTGTTAATGAATATTCAAGAATTGATGCAAACTCTCTAATTAAAGCAAGGCTTAAATCTGGAGTTAAGACCACTACAATTTCTAAAAACTTCACACTTATCAATGCCGCTATTGAAAAAGTAAATAGAGAATATGAAATAGAATCTAAAAATCCATTTACACAGCCGAATATTCCAAAATTAGGAAATGATACTATTAAAAGAAAAATCTTTAGCAACAATCAAATGAATACTCTTAGAGACTGGACTTTAGAAAACGATACTACAGTGTCTAAGATAATTCAAGTAGCAATGGATACAGGCATGCGTCTTGCCGAAGTTGTGGGCCTCATGTCTTCAGATGTGCAAACTAAAGATGGAATTAAGTACATTGCACTCAAAGAAAACAAATATATAGGGCTGAAAAATAGCAATAGTGAAAGAGATATGCCCTTAGTTGGTGTCGCCCTTTTAGCCATAGAGTCATTAGATCTAACGCAAAAGCTTCTATTCCCAAACTATTTCGATTCTAGCAAAGGTAGCTTTAAGACTACATCTGCTTCGAACGCTATTAGCAAAAGAATTAGAGCTATACTAAATGATAAAAAATCACCTACAGCTCATAGCTTTAGACACACAATGGCGTCAAGACTTAGAAATGTGGAAGCCTCTGCCGACGCTCTGAGAGAAATAGGCGGCTGGAAAAAAGACATGGCTGATAAATACGGCGATCCTGTTAGTCTAGAAATAAGAAGGGGCTACATGCTTAAAACCCTCAATATATAGACATTATCCTTATAGCAAAGCCCTACCCTTGCTCATAAATTTAATACTCTGTCACCCCACCTTAATTTGCATTTTTAGGCCTTTCTTAAGATATTCCTATACTCACTCATATAACCCTTGTGGTCAGCTTCTAGGTAAACACCTTGATTATCAATAATAGCTCTTAATATCACACTTAGAATATTGTCATATTGATCTCTAGCAATCATTCTAAAGTATGTGCATATGGCCTCATTCCTTCTGTGAAAACCGCTCATCTCAGCAGGACAAAAAGATGAGTTGCAGAAATTGTGCTTTGGGCACATGGTTATAGCATTGATTATATTCATAGTATTTAATTTAATATTTGTTAAAAGATTGCACCTTGACTGGTGACAACAAAAGGAAGCGATGGGGAAAGAGAAGTCCTAATAAGTTAGATTTAACCCCTCGGATTTTTATGCTATTTTTCAAATACCCTTATAGGGAGAGAAGAGGATGGGGTCGGCGGCGCGACGCCCATCACCTATGGGCACATAAGACCTCACAAGGATCTTGAATAGAGTCACATATCACTCAAGGTCATCCAAAACTAAACCTTAGGTACTCTTGGGTACCTAAAGACCTTAGAATCTCCTTCTTATACTGTGCAGGGACCCAATTTCTTTCTACCTTAAGGGAAGACCTCAAATGATAAAAATACTATTTTTGTAGTAATATCAATGACTTAACCTGTTGATAACTTTTTTACTCTGGGCATTTCAAGGTGCCCAAGGGAGATTTGATCATACTGCTGCTGATTCAATCCTACTCTCATACCCTGAGGACGCCTTAGTACATTCAAGAGCAGCAAGTACTTTAGAGTGGTTGCTAATGTAGTGGTTGATGGTGTTAGTTTAGAGCAAGAGCTGCTTGATAATAAGTTGGCTTGTCGCTATGATGGTGGTAAGAAGTTGAGCTGGTGCCGTTAATTGTTGAGCCAGATTATTATCAATAAAATAATCTTAATGTAGTTAAGTGCAATCAATACAACCCAGAATTTAGATAGAATAGACCAGATTCTCAGACCGTTGTATTTATTTGAAGCGCGCCATAATCCTATTGATTGGATTACAAAATAAACAAGAGTAATCAGAGTAATAGCGATAACTCCATACATTATTGAATTTTCAAATAGTCTAGCCCCAATAAATACCAAGACCCACATAACAATCAATCCATACAGCCAAAATGTCTTGGCTAGACTAAATTCGCCATTGATTAATTTTTTTATAAAGTTCATTTTTAGTTAATTGTTATTGTATAGTTCAAACTAATATTTATTTTATATCAGTTAAAGTATAACTATGAAGGAACTACTAACAGTAATACTAACAACAACTATCCCTAACGCTTCAAGCAGAATCCATCATACCTCCAGACGGCAAGATGACCTTGTACTTAAAGAAGATTGAAAAGGAGTACAAGGACGGTCGCCCAACTGGGGCTTGGACAAAATGGTATGAAAATGGAAAGATTTGGGGTGTCATTGATTTTGAAACAACCACCCTAAGCGATTATGAGCCTCATAGTAGCATTGTAAAAATTGATATGCGATATTCAGATGAGGATAACTCTATACGCTATAAGGGCGAAGCATTTTCAAGTAAGCTTATACGGATAAAAGACAATGGTGGCAAAGGCTATAAGATTGGAATTACAAATAGAACTGTTGCCGAGAGGTTTGCTGGGGAGACTGATAAGCTTGAAGTTGTAAAGACTTGGTATTATGAAAGTGGTAAGGATGCTAGAGATAAAGAGCGAGAAGTGTTAATTGAATTTAAACCTATGAAGTATATTGGCGAGCCTTTGCTTAGTAGTGGAAATACAGAAATATTTTCACAAGATGTTCTTATGTTGGATAAAGCGTAATATAATAAACTTTTTAGAACTATAAATAAATCGAAATTATGAATAAATCAATTGTCAAGCTGGTATTTATTT
>FXLX01000059.1 GCA_900180385.1 uncultured Candidatus Thioglobus sp.
ATGTATTCTACAAAATAAATATAAATAATAGCCAAATTATAATGAGGAATATAAGTTTTGTTCACATAGATTTGTGTTGGTACATGTCCAATTGGCAACATTAACTCATACAAAACATACTTATATGTGGGTTAAAAACAAAAACACAACTTCTTGTATGCAACAAAATGCATCAACAGAATATAAATCAGCAACAAATAAGGCAAAACAACTGTACAAGGCATTCTGAGTGACTGGAACTGCCTTTTTCATGTGGAAATTGGAGCTGTTCTACACAAGACTTAAGCGAAACAAGATCTTTGCAGAACAATGAAAAAACAAATAAAAAAGTGTACATGATTATGTTGTTAACACATTAAACGTCTTCTGCAAGGGTATATGAATGGACGTTTTTACATGATTCTGATCCTTGGCAAGAACATAAGTCAGTACATGCAAGGTTCTGCTCTGCACAAACACAGGACTTTTTACATTGCGATTTCCCCTTGCATGAACACACTAGATCACGGAGAAATTCTGCTGACATGTTTCCTTCAAAGTAGACTGGATGCAAAGAATCCTTGACAGTTCGCCATCCGTATTCCATTGGTGAAGGCAGAGGTGGTTTTGCCAGACAGGAAGCATGCCAAACTTTGGTCTGGAATGAGGCACGAAGAATATACTGACGAAGCGCCGCTTCTGAAGGTGGTAATCTAACCAGACTTGCATCCCGACTTGTAGCAAGTTTTACTCGAAGTTTGTTAATGTTATGATGGGAGGATGCAAAAGACTTCTGATCATAAAGCCTAGCTACAAACCGTGAAGAGCATGAAATAGCAACATCTTTGTCGGGATCTCCCAAATTGTCTAAATCATGGAAATCTGATGCTGCATCTTTCAGTATTTTGTACACTAACTTTTTGCCATTTCCAAAGAAGGAAGAGGTAGTGTTACACCCAGAGAGAGCATGTGCGCCAGGAAGAACTCTACATGTGATTTCTGAGAGAGAAGAACATAGTTCATGAATAGGTAAAAACCTACGACCGTCCTTAACACTACTAACGTTTCCCATTTGGACCCACAGTTCACTGGTGTTTGTCATCTGCTTATCAAAATAAATACAGAGAACAATCACATCTGTATCAGAGGTTTTGATAATGATCCTGCCTTGCTTTCCCAATTCTTTGAGCCTTTTGTCAGCATGTAAAGCCTGGAGGATCATACGGGTGTCCGCCTCTTCTTGAGTGCTGTACAAGTCAGGACAATCAAAGACTTCCTGGTCTGAAACAACTTTCACAATTTCCGGATTTCCAAATGAACCGGCAATGTAATACAGATTTCCAGGGGGCACTAATGGGTTACTTTGATTGAATTTGACAATGAAGTCACCAAAAAAGTTTATGAGTGCCTGCTTGTTTTCTTTGACAGATAGAAATTTCTTCCAGTCAGGAATATTTCTGCCTTCTATGACTTGGAACACCTTTGTATGGGCAGTCACTTTGGTACGACGCTCTCTTTCAGCCGACTTGATGGAGTCTTTTACGTCATACCGGTCAAATACATCTGCTACTGTATGTGCTTTTGCAAAGCATGATGTCAACTGTCTGCAGTAGTCGGTAGCAAGGTCTCCAAAGGTTCTATGCTTCTTTGCATCCATGCACTGAACTAGTGCCATGCCATCTCTGATGTAAGTTGTCAACGAAGGGTCAAAATCCGGCAACGAAAGAACTGGAGAAACTTCATTTTCGAACTGCTTCACTAGATCTGATTTACAAGATTTCCTCATTGTACCATCTTCATGGAACATGGACACCGGGATAGGCCCTACAGGATGTGAAAGAATGTTGTCAATCGTGACATCATCTCTGCTATTAGCCAAAACCAGAGCACGTCTGAAAACAATTTCTGGATTGATATGACCGGTTATGATTTCACCAGATTTGCATTTCAGGGATGTTTTGGCATTCATGTGTTCAAATGTTTTCAATTTTGACTTTGAGATAGGGCTATAAAAATTCACAGACTGTCCTACAGAGAGAGCACTGTTAACAAAGTTTCTGCACTTTTTTTCACCTTCGTTGACAGCAGACAGCAAAGAATCCTGTACTTCTCTGGTAGCATGCATGCCTGTAGAAATATTCATGAGACAAGGAGGGTGGGCCTCTATATCAAAGGGGTCAGTCATGGTTTCGTTCAAATGGTTTACTATTGCTTGGACTTGTTCCTCATCTCGCTTCAAAGCTGTTTGCTTCATTTCTTCATGTGAGGTATTGCTGGTGCTTGTAATACCTGCCCTGTCGTTCATTGCACTACTAAATGATGCTAGGAAATGTCTAGTGAGTGTCCATCTAACAAGGGCAGATTTCTGATTCGTTATTCCTACGATACCACCTGAGCCCTTCGAATCTTTTATGATGGTTTTTTCAGTGCCCATATCGCTCCAAATACCATTGAAACTGCCGGATGTTTGTCTAATGGAAAACTCGCCTTTTTCAAAAGCTGATTTTATCTCGGCTGGAAGTTCGAGCATATCAAGTATATATACAGGCATCCATCTAGAGTAATTTGTACGGTTAGTAATGAAGAAATAGGGCAACATTTTTGATGAAGACATCAGATGTGCCGACCAATCACCCTCCCGTTCTGCTCGTACATTTGACAACATAATTTGAACCGCCACCAGAAACATATCCCAGTATTTGAATGTAGGTGATGCATCGCATCCCCATTTTCTAAGCTTACCGATTAGAGGCTGTACATGGTCTTCAAACAATTCTTCAACTTTAGTTAGTAGTACTGATGTTTCAATCGTCTGATCACAGATACTTCTATGAAATTCAAACAGCGCATTCCAGAACGCTGATGGTATTTGATCGATGTAGTCAAAGGTCCTACACCAGTGTATGAATGCCGCGATAAACAGAACTTGTAGGGCTTCAAATACAAGTGTGAACCCCCTGACATCCCTGTTAAATTCTTTGCCAACCAACATAAGCTCAGCTGTATTTCCAGCATACACGCCAGAATCAACCAAAAGATCACGAAGACCGCCATCGGCCCAAAGTTTCCCTATCGAAGATAAGAAACAAGACAAACTGTGAAAACCACCAAGTCTAAGAATATGGCGATTGAAATAACTTACAACTCAATAACTAAATTTGCCTCTTAGAATGAACAAAAATGAAAAATAACTATCACCACAACCTCAAATTCGAACAAACAACATTTAAAAGTCAAAAGAACAAAGACACATCAACAAATACAAAAGAAATCAATCAATAGTTAACGTAAATTAATCGAACATAAGGTGCACTCGAAGTTCAAGATCAATATGGTGAACAAAGTATTCAGATCTACCGGGACCGGACACAACTTTCCGAAAAATTAAGTAAGGTAAAGATTTGTTAGTCTATATTTTGGGTGGTATATAAAATCCCATTAAAGAAACTTAGATAAAAAAAAAAGGTGTGTTACTAAATAGGGAAATGATTATATTTTTAAAATCTACTAGTTGGTTAACTAATAATAAAATGACGCATTGTT
>FXLX01000060.1 GCA_900180385.1 uncultured Candidatus Thioglobus sp.
AAAAAGTCATTCACCCTGTTTTTAATACTAAGCCACATAAACGCTTTTGTATTAAGTAGCATGGGTAATGTGTATGCAGCCAATCAAGTTGTAGATACTACCAAAAGCCCAACGACTTTTATAGATACCACAGCCAACGGGGTAGACTTAATCAACATCTCCAACCCTAACTCTGTTGGAGTATCAGTTAATCACTACAACAAGTTTAATGTCGGCAATCAAGGTGCAATACTCAACAACTCAAAAGTCATGGGCACTTCACAACTCGGTGGCGTGGTATATGGAAATCCTAATCTTAATCAACATGCTGATATTATTCTTAATGAAGTAGGTTCTACTAATCGCTCAGTATTAAACGGTGCTTTAGAAGTATTTGGCAAGAATGCAGCTGTGGTAATTGCCAACCCAAATGGTTTTGATTGCAATGGTTGTAGCTTTATCAATACCTCAAAACTCACTATGGTAAGTGGACGCTCGCAGATGATCGATGGTGCAATTACTGGATTCAAAATTAATAATGACTTAACTTCTGATTTTGTGGTTGGTGAACTTGGTTTGTATGCCAACAACACAAACGATGTCAACATTATCTCAAGAGCCATTGAGCTAAGAGGAGAACTGCAAGCCAAACAAAACCTAGCCCTAAAGCAAGGTAATGATTACTATGATTACACGACTGGCAAGGTTATCTCAGATACTAACGCCTCTCCTATTGAATTTGGCATTGATGCCTCACACCTAACTAACATTTCAGCAGGCACAATCAAGCTCATCGTTACTGAAAAAGGTGCAGGGGTTAATACCGCTGATGGCAATATTATCACTGATTTATCCAAACTGGAAATAACTGCTGATGGCGACCTAGTATTAAAAGCAAATCTTGGCTCACAAACCGATATTAACTTAACTTCTCGTAATGGAAACATTACTCAATCAGGCGATATTAAAGCTGCACAAAATATTAATATTAACGCCAATCAAGCTTATCAAAATGATGGTGGGTCTATTATTTCTCAAGCCAACTTGGATATTGTTGCCAATACCATCAATAGTAATGGCGGACAATTAATAACAGATAATAACACCAATATCAAAGCAGAGAGTAATATTACTCTCAATAGTAATGTTCAATCACTAGGGGGCATTAATTTAATCAGTAATCAAGGGGAAATTACTCAAGTTGGCAATTTGTTTGCCAATTCAGACATTAACTTACAAGCCAATAATGACGTAAATCAGTCAGGCAATGTTAATTCCCAGCAAGATATTACTTTAGTATCAGGTGCTGGATCAATCAACCATTCTGGAAATCTAGTTGCCAATTCAGATATTAACTTATCATCTAATGGCAATATAACACAATCAGGTGATATCAGCGCGGCACAAAATATTAATATTAACGCCCAAGAAGCTTATCAAAACCAAGGTAAAGACGTCATTGCTCAAAATAATTTAGATATTACTGCTAATACCGTTAGCAATAAAGGTGGACAACTAGCAGCAGGCAACGACCTTAATATCACAGCAGATACGTTAAACAACATTCAAAATACTGAGCAAACTCAAGGTGGTTTAATTTACGCTGGCAATAAATTAAATTTAGCTATTAGTAATCAACTTACTAATGACCAAAGCTCGATGATTGCCAAGAGTGATATTGTCATTGATGGTGTAAACCTAGTTGTTAGTAACAAATCGGGTGTGATTCAATCAGATGAAAATATTAGCATTACAGCCAAAGATTTAAATAACACAGCCTACCACTACGACACTAAAGTAAATGATGGTGATGGTTACTATGGCTATGATATTCAAAGAGTTAATAAAAGTGGCTATGTTATGGATCAAACTCTCGTCTTGGAGCAAGATGAGCATAACTCAACACTAGCATCAAAACCCTCGTTTATCACTGCACTTAAAAATGTAGCCATTAATTTATCTAATGAATTGTTTAACGCCTCTTCAGTCATTAGTGCCAAACAAGACTTAACCATTACAGCCAATAAAGTAACCAATCAAACTGACTCGGTAGCAACGCACGAGATGTATCGAAAATGGGGCAAGATGTGGCAAGAGCGTTATTGTGCCAAAAAAAAGAAATGGTATAAAGGTGGTGGTTGTAAATATTATGCCTATCGCACCAAAACAGATTCTTGGACTGATACTAGAGATGTATTACTAGCTTATTCGAGTAATAAAGGCACTTTGTCTGCTTCTCGAAACCTCACCATTAATGCAGGCGAATCCATCACCAATGGCGAAGTTATCCAAAACAATGAATTTTTAACAGCATCAGCTAACACGACTGATATCACTGACAATGCACAGGTCTCTGGTGCAACAACCTATCAAGGAAATGGTATTTTGAATGACTCACTAGTGCGTAGTGGGCAATTTAAAATCAATAAACCCAGCGCTAATAGACCTTACGTTATAGAAACTAGAAACCAATTTATTGATACTAACAAATTCAAAGCCTCACAATACCTATTTGCCAGACCCAATATCAGATTCCTAGACCCAACGATGCCTAGTCCAATTACTCTAGGTGATACTTACTGGGAGCATCAAAAACTACAAAGACAAATACTAGAGCAAACTAAAAAAGCTGAGCTTTATGCAGGTTTTGATATGAACGCCACCTTTGAGCGTCTGTTTAATCAAAGCAATGAAGAGTTCGAGCAACTAACCAACCAAGGTGTTGAAATCATTTTTGGTGTATCACTAAGTAAAGCAGCCATTAAAGCCTTAACCCAAGATATTATTTGGTATGAGAATGAAGAAGTTGAACTGGGTGGTGAAAAATACACAGCACTCGTGCCAAGATTGTATTTAGCCAACGCAACACTGGATGATTTAACCAAAACCCCACAAGCATTTTTAAGCGCACAAAACATCCGCTTAAATAGCGATGGACAAGTAGAAAATTCAGGGCAAATAGCCTCTGCAAATGACACCAATATTACTGCAAATAACATTACTAATCAAAACGGCATTATTACAGGTAACAATATTAACCTAGATGCACAAAATACCATTCTCAACCAATCAGGAGATATTAAAGCTAATAATGATTTAAATCTTACAGGGCAGACGCTTGCCAACATCGCCAGCGAGCAAACCATAACACAAAAAAGAGACACTCTAAAAACCGTTGGCACCAGTTCAAACTTAGAAGGCAAAAATATTAATATTAATGCCAGAGACGTTATCAACACAGCCAGTAATATTAAAGCACAAAACCTAGATATAACTGCCAACAATCTCAACATCGCCACCCAGCAAACCACCACTAACCTAAAAGCAGGCAGTGGTGATAACTACTCCAACTCACAAAGCACCAAACACCAAGCCAGCAATATTAAGGTTAGTGGCGATTTAAACATCCAAGCAGATAATATCAACATCCAAGGCGCTAAAGTCTCTGCCAACAATGCCACTATAAAAAG
>FXLX01000061.1 GCA_900180385.1 uncultured Candidatus Thioglobus sp.
TGGGTAGATTGAGTTTTTTCATTTCTTTTTTAATGACATAACTGTTTTAATTAGATAGCTTTAATTACCAAGATCAATGCTTTAATCTTTTGTTTTACTTCAAAAGACGATATAAGCTGAATTTTATTTGAGAAATATTTGCCAAGCCGATATATAATGGAGGGTTACCCTAATTTGAGATTCAAACTGCAAAATGAACGAGTATCCGTGTATAGATTGTGGCAGCAATGTCCGTCCCAGACAGGAGGCTTTACAATGTGACCAGTGTTCACAGTGGCAGCACAGATTATGCAACACTGGTAAGACCTTTTTATCTAATTGTATCGCTTTTGTATATTATTTAACCCCCCAAATTATAAACAGAAAATCAAGAAATGTCGTATATTGAAAGCACTGTCAATTTCCTCAGTTACTCACACGAACACACATAGCATAATTGGTAACGCCACTACAAAGTATGAAGAATTGTTGTGGGGAAAAGCAATAAATCAGTCCGTTTTAATGAAATGAAAGTACCGGGGCTTTCTTAACAAACACGTTGAATTTCATAATTTGCATAATTACTTTTGAAAATAATAACAAGCTTTATTTCAGCTATGTTTTACAAAATTTTCACAAAAAAAGTATACATATCAAATGTTATTATCTTCAAAAACGAAAAGTCTTTTCAAAAATGATTTTTTTAAAGAAAGTTAAAAAATATTCCTAAAGGAGTAAGGTCAACAAAATGTCCAGTTGCAACTTGACGTAAAAAAAACCACGAAGTATAAAACTTTACACATTCGAAACTATATTTTTCGCTCATAATTTTCGTGCTAAATCCAAATAACAAATGTGCATTTTCAGTGGAAGAGAATGAACTTAACAAACTTGATTTCGGATAAAAATTACGATTTCTACGTAAAATTGTAGAAGGTTACCCAATTTGTCCAGTAAACGTTTTTTCTTATCGACGGCAAAATAACGTCGCGCTACTTCTATATTTTTCTATAGTTTTCTATTAAAATTAAAACAAATAAACAACAACTAAAACTAGAGGCTCCCAGGAGTCTGTAATCTCTCACCTGGTTTTCAATTTGACATCTAAAGTTGATAGAAAATGGGGGTGTTACACATAATTTTGAAAGTGGGCCACCCAAAGATCATTTCAACTCAAATTTCTGAGCAAAAGATTTTGATGTGATTTTTATCTCATAATATTCCTAAACAGAATAAACTGGCTGAAAAAATCTCACAGAAAAACCCAGAATATATGTTAAACTACTCATTGCCATGTAGCTGCAGTTAAAATTTGAGTTCATTTTGATTTGTAATAAAGCAGAAATTGACAACTAAAGAAATTTCTATTTTTAGTAACAGCAGCCATTTTGAATGGAGGGCGGGGCTGTCGGACACAATATTGAAAGGGGACCACCCAAGGACCATCCCAGCCAAATTTGCTTTAATTTGGTTCAGCAGTTTCAGAGGAGAAGATTTAAATGTGATCTTTTATCAAAATATGTCTAATTTGTATAATCAGTATAAATCGGTTGAAAGAAAAAATTCACAGAAAAACCCAGAATATATGTTAATCTACTCATTGTCATGTAGCTGCAGTTAAAATTTGAGCTCATTTTGATTGATAATAAAGCAGCAATGGACAATTGAAGAAATTTCTATTTTTAGTAACAGCAGCCATCTTGAATGGAGGGTGGAGCTGTCGGACACAATTTTGAAATGGGACTACCCAAGGACTATCCCTGCCAGGTTTGGTTTAATTTGGTTCAGCGGTTTCAGAGGAAAAGATTTAAATGTGATCTTTTATCAAAATATGCCTAATTTGCATAATCGGTATAAATCGGCTGAAAGAAAAATTTCACAGAAAAACCCAGAATATATGTTAAACTACTCCTTGCCATGTAGCTGCAGTTAAAATTTGAGCTCATTTTGACTTATACTAAAGCAGCAATGGACAATTGAAGAAATTTCTATTTTTAGTAACAGCAGCCATCTTGAATGGAGGGCGGGGCTGTCGGACACAATTTTGAAAGGGACCCACCCAGGGACCATCCCTGCCAGGTTTGGTTTAATTTGGTTCAGGGGTTTCAGAGGAGAAGTTTAAATGTGAAAGCTTACGACGTACGACGGACGGACGCCAAGTGATGGCAAAAGCTCACCTGGTGAGCTAAAAAGGACAGCGTTCAGTTCAAAATTAAAGGAATCCTACAAAAGAACACATAGTTTAATTACGCATCCACTTGACATATGAAAAGAGCAAAGAAGAGTTTGAAGATACCAGAATCCGTAGACCTAAGGACAGACAACACAATGGCCGACATAAAAAGGACAAACAACGCTCTACAAAACATTATATATACAACACGAACCCAAATACAAAACGGAGTGAACGAAGGCGCTTCGGAAGGGTAGGCAGTTCCTGCTCCCGTTGTGTTACTCTAGATACAAACCCGGTGATAAGTCATGAATAATGAAAGGATCGGAAAATGCTTACGACAAGTGGAACATATCAGTGATCATTTGTGACACCGATGTTCCGTAACGGTTAACCAATTCACCATCATGATGGCGACCGTAAAACTTTCGAAGTGAAGACTTCAACTTAACCAATAGCAACCCCAAATCTAGCTCCTACATACCATTATCAATGCTGGCACCGTGGGAAGGATAAGGCACTTTAACATATGTTTGACTAGTGTCACGGGTGAAAGCTTCCACTCCACTGCTATGTGGTTCATCATCACCTATAACTCGTGGTCCACCTGTTACTAAAGGTCAGAAATAAAATATCAACATCATATGTTTCTTTGGGTGAATGAGTGTGTGGTTGTTGTTTAGCGCTAAATGAACCAACTTTCAGCTATATCATGGCGAGGACAAGTTACATTTCAATGAGATGATGCTGATGAAATCCTCTTTGAACTAAACCACCAATCGCAGTTGTACATTGATAGTGCTAACTTATTGAAACAACAGTCTACGAGTAGAGATGTCGCTCCACTCTTATCCTTCTTCCGAGCCAAATACTCATTGCTCTTACACATTAATGTTTCGTGCTTAGCGGTGAAGCACCAATACCAATTGTTATAGGGACCGTCGTGGTCGTGATCGTATGGTAGTTGGATTTATAACTACCTATGCAATCAGTGCATATCACCACTAAACTTGTGAGTTCGAACACCGTCCATGGCGAGGTGTACATGTACTCAATACAACATTATGGGGTAAAACCTATCGAAAATCCAGGTCCGACCTTAAGACAGACGCACAAATATAGTGGGCGAAAATGTATTATTCATATCGTCAAGTCCGTGTAGAAAATAACAATTGTTCTATTCAAAGCTAAAAGACACACACCAAAAAAAGGATATATACAACAATATATGTCTTCCATAGATTGATCATGTGTTTTGTTCAACGTTTAATTAATATCAGATTCTCC
>FXLX01000062.1 GCA_900180385.1 uncultured Candidatus Thioglobus sp.
ACGTGCTGCCATAGAGCCTATTATTGGACACTTAAAGTCAGACTTCAGGCTATCTAGAAATCTACTAAAAGGGCAGATTGGCGATGAGATTAATGTTTTAATGGCTGCTTGTGCTTGGAATTTAAGAGAGTGGCTAGTTGCCACTACTATTTTTTTGTTTTTACAAAAGGTTCGCTATTTTTTTAGAGACCTTTGCATAAATATGAATAATCATCAAAAATCCACTTTTCACCTGCTTGGCGATTTTTTAAACCCAGCCTTAGCCCTGCTAGGACAAGGTTTAAGAAAATCACCAATCTGTCAAAAATTGAATTTTGCTAATCATCCCTATTTATGCGAAGGTCTCTTTTATAAAGAATCATTGGTTTATGTTGCAGTATGCAAAAGCTTGTAATTAAATAAGGTTTGGTTATTTTGAATTGGGTTTTTAAGGGTTGACTATTTAAGTGCTATTAGGCTTAGAATTTTAGAAGTATCGCAACTTCAATCTGTTCCACTAGTTGGGCAGATTGAAGTAGACGAGAGTTACTTTGGCGCACGCAGAGTGCGTGGTAAACGAGGTAGAGGCGCAAGAGGTAAAACCATTGTGTTTGGTTTGTTGAAACGAGGTGATAAAATGTATACAGAAATAGTGCCAAACTGCAGCAGTACTACCCTACAAAGCATTATCAAGGGAAGGACTAGTATTGATAGTGTCATTCATTCTGATGGCTGGCGAGGGTATAATGGACTCGTGGATTTTGGTTATAAGAAGCATTTTAGAGTGCATCACGGTAAGAATGAATTTGCTAGAGGAAATTCTCACATTAACGGAATTGAGTCATTTTGGGGATACGCAAAAAACAGACTGGTAAAGTTTAAAGGAATGGATAAAAATACATTTAATTTACACTTAAAAGAATGTGAGTTTAGGTTTAACAATAGGAAGCAGAATCTTTATAAAATTTTGCTTGTAATTTTTAGAAAAGAGCCTCTCAAGTTATCTTGACCCAAATTTTTTAATGGAATTAAATCATGAAAAGAGTGTTTTCTGCAATTAATGAGCACAATAAGGCAATGTCAAGTCACAAACTTTTTAGAGATATTAATCTAATAACACAAGGAAATGTGGTTGAAAAAATGGAAATATGGGCTCCTTTATTTGTTCATGTTACAATGACATTCAGAGACATAAATCAAATGTATTACCATTTTCCTAATCCTAAGAATGATATGCAAAAGGCGATTAATGCACATGCTGAGGTAGATTCTACACATTGGAATATGCTAAAAGTTGATTTACAAACTTTAGGAATTTACAACAATATAAAAAATTATGGTGATGCTATGGATATGATTTGGTTAAATACCGGTATCCCAATTAGGAATTATATGTATCATGTAATTGCTAGAGCACAGATGTGTGGAGACGATGCTTGTTTGAGGATGGCAGCAATGGAAGCTGGAGAAACAACAGTAAAAATGTTTTTTAATGCAGCCAAGCATATTGCAAAATTATATGAAAAAGAAACTGGCAAACAATTACATTATTTTGGTGGTAAGCATGTTGACAGCGAGGTTAACAATGCTGTTGATTTGTCAATTTTTAATCAACAAGAGCTCGATCAAAAAACTTTAGAAAAAGCGTTGTATACAGTTAACGATCATTTTGATAAATTTCAACATTTTTTAGATTTCAAATATTCAATTACTTTTCCTGATAAAAAATCAGTTTAAAGGTTCAAAATGCCAGTTAAAAAGAAAATGTGTATCATTGGAGCAGGTCCTTCTGGACTTTGCACAGCAAAAGAAATTCAGGAAAATAACCCAAATATTAATATAAAGGTTTTTGAGAAGTCCAACACTATTGGTGGCGTATTCTCAGACTGTTATGAAGGCTTGAACCTTGTTAACAATCCATTCTTGATAAGTTTTAGCGATTTTCCACCCCAGGATAACAACTGTGATGATTTAAGCATGTGGCAAGCAAAAGAGTATGTAGATTATTTAAATCGTTATGCCAAACATAATCATTTGTTTTCTTTAATATATTTTAATCATACTGTTCAAAAAATAAACAAAAAAGACAAGCAATGGGAGGTTTTTATTCAAAAAGATGGAGGTATAGATATTGAAATATTTGATTATTTGGTTATTTGCAGTGGCATAAATCATCAAGCAAGAAAAACCCATTTACCCAATCAAGAGAAGTTTTCTGGTGAAGTTGTTTATGGGGGAGACCTAAAAAAGACATCTGATTTAAAAGGCAAAAAAGTAGTTTTTGTCGGTTTGGGGGAAACTGCCTCTGATCTTATTTATTTATCTCGAAATTTAGTACGCCAAAGTTATGTTTCTATTCGTAGATGGCCTGGATATTTTATTCCGAGATATCATGATGGTAAACCAACAGATTTGGACACCTCAAATATCTACCACTCTCTTTCTAGAAATATAGACGATAGTCATTTGTCTTTTTTAACAAAGTTTAAAAGAAAGCTAGAGTATAAAAGCATCGCCTTACAAGAAGATAAGAAAATCCAAAAAGAAATGAACCGCCTGAACTCCTCTTATAAATCAATTAATTACTTAGGACCCTTTCGTCGAGTAACAACAAAAAGTTGTGGATTTATTAAGACCTGTTTAGAAAATAAAACATCTTTAAAGCCTGAAATTGTAAATTTGGAAAATAAAAAAATTACATTCAAAGATGGCAGCTCCGTATTAGCAGATACAATTGTATTATGTACGGGTAATACTTTTAACTTGTCTTTTCTACCTGATGATATATTAGATAAAACTTTACCCATTAATAAATTGTATAAATATATATTTGCTCCAGATGTTAAACATTGTTATTTTGTTGGATTTGTGCGACCAAATTTGGGATCCATCCCTTCAGTTTCAGAATTGCAAGCAAGATATTTATCTGCTTATTTGAAACAAGAAATTACTTTACCCAACCAAGAAGAAATGCGGCAAGATATTCTAAATCAACAGCAAAGATTTAAATGGCAGTTCCCTGTTGATTTTGAGCGTATCCCTCATCTTATTGATTATTATTGGTACACCAGATCACTGGCAAGGGATTTAAATATCCTGCCAAAACAATGGCATTTATTTTTTTCAAATATCCACTTATGGTATAAGGTTAATTTTTCCTTCTTGTATCCAGGCATTTATCGGTTATACCCACACAATGAAAAATCAAAAAGAATCATACTTATCATCAAAAAACTCCCTACAATGAACAAAAAAATTCTCTTTGTAGAGGGGGTGCTTTATTTTTTAAATAAATTATCAAGGTTATTTTCAATTAAGTAGTCAACCCTTAAAAACCACACAACAAACTGATTTATAACAATAAAACCACAATATATCACAGACAAATCAACCAGATTTTGATAAAATGCCCTATCTTTCTTGGTCGTTTTGCTGATAAAA
>FXLX01000063.1 GCA_900180385.1 uncultured Candidatus Thioglobus sp.
CATACTTAGTCCTTAAGAGAATCTGGAACCCTATTGATTTTCAAAGTCAAAGGTCAAGGTCACCGGGTCAAATTTTTAGGCGAGGGGATACGCCACGCTTTGCCCTTGTTTAGTTTGGATCTTGTAAGTATGATTTATAAACAAGATTTTTAAGAAATAATGTGAAGATCCATAGCAATTTGCATGTTTCACAGTGTGTGAATTTAACAGTAGACCGATGGCCCATGTCTGTGTTAAAATCATGCAGGTTTTTGTAAAATTATCTTAATTTTTTAGGCAAATTACTACAAAAACTGGTAATTTCAGACAAATGTGATTTTGTAGTGATTGATATTTGTACTTTTGATTTAGATATTCTGACCAAGGTAATTCTAGAGTAGAAGAAATGAGCAGCCATCACATTTCAACGAAACGGATGAAACTGGAGAAATCGAGTTCATTTGTGAACCCATTTGAGTATGTTCATTTTGTTAAAGATTAGACATATTCTACATTATGTTTATAGGTAACATTGTCAATATTGTTCAACACAGTCACTTGTATAACAGTTTCCTATTAATTATTGTGGCTTGCATAGTGATACTACTAGTAGCTATATTATATAGGGATCATGTTGGCTTCTGCGTCATCGTTACATTTTCATCAATCCACAAGCTGAAATGGCCAGTCCTCCTTAGCTACTTACGGGAATGAAACCAAACTGGGACAGAATTGACGCACGTCTGGCGCACCAAATTTTTTCCTGGAACTTTGATGTAATTTTGTCTCTTTATATTGGGTTGTGTAGATGTGTGCTGGATACATGTATATAGATTTAATATTATTTTGAAAAGCTTTTTCGTTATACAGCTGCACATCAGAACCATATAACAAAATTTGTTTCGATATTATACACATACACTGTAATAAACAATTATTTTTTATTCTTACAGTCTCTCAATAGATATTACTGAAGAGGGCAGTGATGTTGGTGATGATTCTGACGATGAAGATTTTGAACCTAGCCTCAACTTCACTCTAAGGTTTGTCATGTTAATTTCATATGTTTCAGTTGTAACTTACATACTTGAAATTTTGTCCTAATAACAGAACCATGCATGATCATATGTCATAGGAGCTTTATTATACCCCCGCTCCACTGGAAGGGGGGTATACTGTTTTACCTCTGTCCGTCCGTTCGTCCCAAGATGTTCATAACATTTTTCTCAGTAATTATTTATGGCAGCAATCTGATATTTGATCATAGGCTTCAGAAGGGTCAATCGAAAGTCGCAAACCCGCTGCGTTGTCCATGGTCAAGTCCGGTAGAAGTCCCATCCGATGAAGGGAAAGACATCAACAACAAATGAAGATCAGTTCTGATTTGGGTAACAGACACCCTGTAACCATTGACCAGCTCGTGATGCCTGCCGTAGAACTTCTTGAGGGATGACCACAACCTAAAATCTGTCTACAAATCACTCAAATCCTTCATAAAGTGGACTTGTAATGATATGTTTAGTTGCTCATTCACTATACATTCGAGATATTCATCTTGAATTGAAAGTTAGGGCTCCATAGATCATAATCTCAATTCTATTGTTTTATTCTTGTGAATTACATTGTATGTATTTTTCTACTTCAGGTGGCAGAGAAGTTACAACAAAAAGACAGCTAGATGGTCTGTGCAGCCTGTTAAAGCTGACAAGTCATATTCCTATGTTCCAAGACTATTAAGGGTCATCATTTGTATGAGACTGCAAGATAATGAAGGAATGAATTAACATGTGCAGTTGGAAGTAGATGATCCCAGAAGAATCTCGGTCCATCTTGCACCAATTCCACAACCTCCAACTCGGGATGATATTGTAGCATCTCAGAAATCCAGATTTGAAGACCAAGACAAAACAATTGACTATATTGTCGCATAAAATAAATTTAGATTGTCACTCTTTGTTTTTCCTGGTCTAACAGAAGTTCTGCACATTTAGAGCAGAAAAGTACCCAAGTCAGGATAATGGGCATTACAAATTGTCCAATGCACAATAATGATAGCACTCAGTGTGTTGGTCTAGTTAGTACAAACCAGGACAACTTTTTAGGACCTCACAAGAAACATCTCTGCCAAGTTTGGTTAAATTCTGTTCGGCTGTTCTCAAGAAGAAGATGAAAATGTTGTTTCCCATAGGGTTTCAATGCAAACTTTGACCTCCGCTGGTGGCCATTTTGAATTTTCAAATGGCGCAAACAGTAACAACACATGTTAAAGACATTCATAGGAACATATATACCAGATTTCAATTCAATCCCTTCAGCGGTTCTTGAGAAGAAGTTTCTTGAAAATCGACCAATCAGAATTTTCAAAGTCACATGGTGGCCATGTTTTTTGACGAATCTGCACAAAAGTAACAACTCTTGTGTAGGACCTCATAGAAAACATCTCTGCCAAGTTTGGTTTTGAATTATATAAAAGACTGTCAGTCCATTTTAGAAGAAGTTGTCAGTGCTGATAGAACAAAAAATAATAATAAGATGGCAAAACTTTCAAATTAAATTTACAATTCCAACTGACCAACTTGTGAAATTAACAACTCATTAGGGTTGATTTATTTTTTATTTTTGGTGTTTCAGCAATATTTCAGCTATATCATGGCGACCAGTTTTAGTGGTGGAGGAAGCCAGAGTACCCGGACAACCACCGACCATAGGGAAGCAAGTGGTAAACTTTATCATTAGGGTATATGGGATAAAATACAAAATATTTCATGAACAAGTTTTAATTAAATCGTCTAGGAATGAAACCCTTGTATTGTCCATATAGATCAGGATACTTGTCCCTAATTTTCCAAGTACAACAGCTTGGGATCACACGTCTGACCCCAGCTCCAAGTCGGCCATGTGCCCAAATGGTATACTGGCGGTAGGCTGCATACCTATTGGATCTGTTGTAATCCTCGTCATGGGGCATTACTACAAGTTCCTCTCGAAACATTCTAGCAACCCCCAACACTGCCTCATCAAGGACAATCCGATCAAAGTCCTGTAATAAAGACAAGAGATTTAATAAAAACAGAGTAAAGACAGATGGTTATACATTCATCTAGAAAAATGAGCTCTATTTAAAAAAGAAATATAATTCATTATAAGTGAAATAGTTTGCACAAATTCAGTTTAGAGAAATAAAAAAAAGTCTTATTTTGGAAGGAAAGATTTTCTCGTGGGACTTTCTTATGACCACAGTTTTATTTCGTTTTTTTGTTGGTATATGGGAGAACCATTTTGGTCTTGCAATTTTTTTTTATCAATTTACCCCTCAAGCTATTCAATTTTAATTTTATGTTTTTTTTCCTAAAAAATTATTTTGATTCTGAATCTTGAAGAAAACAATGTGGCTGGACAAGAGAAACAAATATATTCCGACTTGACATTTTGA
>FXLX01000064.1 GCA_900180385.1 uncultured Candidatus Thioglobus sp.
CCATCTTTGCCTTTGCGCTTGCGAGACTGTTTGGCTTCAATGACGGTGGCATCAATAATGTTGATTGATCCGAGTGAGGCAGTGATAGAGTTTCTCTCTAGGTGGGTGTTGATTTGCTTCAGTAGAGACTCTAGTAGCTGCTCGGTGTTAAGCAGCTGTCTAAAGCGCCAAATACAGCGAACAAACCCACAAAGTACTGGAAACCCTATTAGATAAATACGCCGATGAAGGTATTGAGAATATTGAGGACATGAAAATTCTACAAGTCAAACCACTAGATGCATTTGGCTCGCCAATGGAAATTATTGATTTGTTTGGGGGTAAAATGGGATATTTAAAAGCGTTGAGTGAGTTGGAAGTAGAGATTTATCGAGCGGCTTGAATTTAAAAAGGAAAGAGAAATGAAAATTAAATTATTTTATAGTTATACACGTGAAGATGAGACTGATAGAGATGAATTAGAAAAACACTTAACAACCTTAAAAAACAATGGATTGATTGATGAGTGGCACGATAGAAAAATTAATGCAGGCGATAAGTGGGAAGAAAAAATAAGTGAAGAAATGGATAAAGCTAATATTATTTTGCTTTTATTTAGCACTAGTTTTATTGCTTCTCCCTCTTGTCAGAAAGAGGTAGAAAAGACATTAACTCTAAAAAAAGAAAAAGGAACGGCTTTTATACCAATAATTTTAAAAAAATGTGCTTGGAAAGATGTTGAAGGTATGTCTGAAATACAAGCATTACCGAAAGATGCGGAAGCAATAAGTTTATGGGGTAATAAAGATGAGGCTTGGAGTAATGTGTATGAAAAAATTAAAGAAAAAGTAGAAAAGCTTAGAAATGAAATAAAACCAACGCTAAAAAATAATTTTAAAAATATTTTGCTAGACAATCCAGCTTCTGATTGTCCACTAGATAAAATATTTGTTTACCCAGATATACTGGAGGTTGATAAATCAGAGCAGAAGTTAGAACAAAATGAAGTGGATGCTGAAAAGTTATGTGATATAAAATTTTTTAAACATAAGTATATTTTAATTTCAGGAAAAGAGCAAATTGGAAAAACCTCATTGTGCAATATGCTATATTTAACTTATATAGATAAAGGTTTGTTTCCAGTATTAATTAATGGAAATAAGATTTTTGGTAAAGCAATTATAGGTGATATTATCGAGGAGGCATATCAAGAACAATATGAATGTACTAATGAATACTGGGATATAAATAAAACAAACAGAGTCTTGATTATTGATGATATTAACAATAGGACGGCAAATGACAGCAATTATTCTACCTTTCTCCAGTCTGTAAAAGAAAATTTTTTATATTCTATTGTGTTAATTGACGATTTGATAAATTTAGCAGGGAAAAGCACAGAGCATAATTATTTTTATCTGTTTAGCGGTTACTCTATAAAATCTTTTGGTCATAAAAAAAGAAGTGACTTAATTAAAAAATGTATTGAAAATAATGAAAACTCTCAGTTTGATATTAATAATATAGAGCAAGTGGCTAGGTTAGATAAAGATACTAAACATATTGATACAATTATCCAGTCTAATATTGTTCCTAGTTATCCCATTATTATTATTTCTTCATTTAATATTATTGAGACTGCAACACCCCAAGATACAAAAGAAACATCTTACGGACATTGTTATCACGCCATGATTACTACTCAACTTTATAGAGTAAGAATAAAGCCAGACAGTATGAACGAATATTTTAATTTTCTTTCAGGGTTGGCATATTTCATGTTTAACAATGAAACAAAAAATGCCTCTAAAGATGATTTAGAAAAATTCAAAGAGGGGTATAAAAGTAAACACATCCTTAATGACAATGAAATTATCAAAAAACTCATAAACGCTCATATTTTAGTGGTTAAAAATGAAGTGTATTCCTTTCAATATATATATATTTATTATTATTTTGTTGCTAAATATATTGCTGATAATTTTGCTTCAAAAAAAGTAAAAGCACAATTTAGAGGAATTATTTCAAGAATCCATAAAAAAGATGATTTTAACATTGCTACTTTTTCAATCCACCATGCAGCAGGTGATGCTTTAGATATTTTGTTGGAAAATATTACACTAAATGCAATGGGGACTTTTGAAAAATATTCTGAAGCAACTTTAGATAAAAAAGAAACAAAATTTCTTATTGATGCGATAAAAAATAAGGAATTAAAACTTCCACGTAAACAACACAATGTAACAAATCATAGAAATCAACAATTAGAACAAAAAGACAATTTGCAGCCAACTATTGATAGGCAGGAAGAAATAATTGAAGATAATGAGGATAATTTAGATTCACTAACAATAGAAATATTAAAATCTGCTAAAAGCATGGATTTAATTGGTCAAATTATGAAAAATCAATACGGAACATTTAAAAAAGATAAATTAAAAGAGCTTTTTGAAGAAGGACAAAATGTAGGTCTTAGGCTGCTAAAAAGTTTTATTGATTTAATAAGTAAATATCCAGATGGGTTAAAAAACCTCATAGAAGAAAGGTTGACAGAAATAGAGCAAGAAAGTAATCAATCTTTTTCTCAAGAACGCAAACAAAAAATTTCAAATAGGTTTTTATATGACGTTATTTTTGGCTGGCTATATAAAATAGTAGACTCATTGGGATACGACAAACTTATTAGTATTTCTGATGATGTAAATGTTAATATAGATACAACCGCCTCAAAATTGATTAATTTTTCAATTCACGCTTGGCATAAGAAGAACCTTGATATTGATAAATTAAAATCACTATATCAAAGCTTTGATAAAGATAGAAATCATGTTGCCCAATATATTTTAAAAGATATTGTTTCTCGTCATGTTTATATGCACAAGATTGGTTATCAGAAAAAACAAAAAATTGAAAGTTTACTTGAGTTTTCCACACAGAACCAGATATCTATACAGTCAAAATTGAATTAAAAACAAAATGAACAACATCTCGGGAGGCCTTTGCATAATTCATAATTCCCCATCCTATTTTCAACCCTTGCAATTTTTCAAAAAAATAGCTCAAAATTTCCGTATTTTTCCATAAAAATCTAAAAAAACACCTTGTTTGTTTGATTTTTTTAGCCTTATTTCTCTCTTTTTAGCCTTTTTTACTCACTGGATGTAATAATCCCTTAGCCTTTTTTACTCACTGGATGTAATAATCCCTTAGCCTTTTTTAATCGCTGCATTTCTTTAAAAATATTCATGCCAGTTTTAAGGTTATGACTCATGGCAATCAGTTGTACTCTGGTTTTGTTTCTCTCTAGTCCAAGGTATCTTGCCTTGCCTAAACCGTGATG
>FXLX01000065.1 GCA_900180385.1 uncultured Candidatus Thioglobus sp.
CCAACTTAAAATTCTAATAAAAAAATCTCTTTCTACGAAACTCCCGATGGAAGAGCGGCGTAGGTAAAATGAACGCCATAACAAATCGGCTACACAATTCATTCAAAATAAAAGATAATAGCCTCACCGGACGCAATTACGAACGAAATAAAAAGTATGTCCCCTAATTGTTCCTTCAAAACATGAATTAAAAAAATGCTTTTATAAATAGATACCCCGCTAAATTACTCGTGTTTTGGGAGAAAATTATTCATGCGCAGTTGTTGAATGTTGCAGACGACGGGTTTTCATATTTGTAAACAGAAAACGATCGACAATTGCACTTGGAATCTATCGCTAAAATTCATTGAGGTACGCATATTTTGTTATCTTATGCCTGTAATTGGAAAGAATATGATCTCCTGGTTCTATGCATATGTAGAACACATTGAAATTAAAACAAAAACAGTCAATATAATACATTTTCCTTACCTTGATCTATCCCAAAATGTCAAAATCCGTGATGTACCTTATTCATTGAAGAGTCCAAGGAATTCCGAATGCAAACTGGCACACATTTATGGTATGAATAAAGGAAAGGTTTTTATGTCATGTGTATTATATACAAATAGATATGTGAACGTAAATGAATGAATGCTCTTTCAATTTTAACAGTTGTCATTAAATAATTTACACTAGAAAGGTTATTATGATGTCGTTCGAAATTGTGTCCGGATCTAGGTCACAGAGTGACTAGAACGGCATAGCCAGAAATGATGGGTACTTTGCTCATTTGCATATCTAAGATGGCGACGCCGGGACGTCTGCAATTTTCATATGATCTATATAGACGATATCATTCATAATTGCATGTGTGTCATTTTCTGAACTTGAAAATGATACATTGAATCAAGCTGAATTAAATGAAATAAAAATTAATGAAAACAATTAAATATTCGAGGTTCCTGGACTAAATGAAAATCCGAGGCGACGAACCCTTTTTTGGCCTTAAGAGTCTATGTAAAAATGTCTGAAATACATGAAACTGGTGGCGTGTGACACAAAATTTAACAATGAATGACATTTGGCGACATATTTTCTGAAATTAATTTAGATTCCTCAATAATATATGTAATTATATTAACTAACCTTATATTTCTAGCTTCTAAACTCGGGGTTCCCACATTAAATATAATATGATCATTTTTGCATGATCGCGATATCAAAGACATGTCTAAAATCGTTACAAAACAAAAATATTTGAATTTTGACAGAAGAAAAACTTTGCGGAAATAAACAATAACTTTTAATTTTCGAATCATTGACGGACACATTGAATTTCCGTACTATAGGCTATTTTTTGACAAATCTAATAAACGATCCATCAAGCTTGAAACTGCAGTCACGTGATCAAAATCTAATTTAAATATGATGAATATTTATGAGGAAAGTACCATCAATTTCTGGATATAGAGAATTATTTTTGTTTTTTTGATAAACTGATAACAAGCCTTGGAATCAGATATCCCATAGAAAGTGGTTGTCGATAGATAATTGTTTTACAATCAAGTATTTCATATATATTTATGATGAGAACAAGTTTACAACCATATGATTAATCGTGTAGGTAAAATGTGTGTCGCTGCCATGAGTCTATGTATGATTGTTTTGATTGTCACTAGAAAAAGAGGAGATGGTAGATATTATTTTGCTTTGTGACAAACCAACAACAACACTCCTAATAAACTGTTGCTATCAGAATCTGCTGTAAGTTGTCTTTTACGTGTAAGGAGTGTGTCCTTTACATCCCGCGCTAAGGGATGTATTAAATTCGTTCCTCATAGCTGTCTGGTGTCCCTTTCACATAAGGTCGGCGTTTTCCTAGAGGAAGCCATTTGTTATTTTATTTATGCCAAATTCGCAGTCATGTCACTTAAGGTTGTCCATCAATACGGTTGTTTCGAATCATGTCAATTCCGATCATGTTCCGTCTTTTTCGTGTCTTGACGTCTGAACTGCTCGGCAGACTACTTCCGGTGTTTACGCTATTACTGTGACAATGTCAACATATCATAGTCGTAGATGCGGTAGATTATAAGTAATTGTAATATGGAGACGCCAAGGAAACGGCTGAATAAATACTGGTGTTCGGTACCCCACTATCTGTCTGATATCAGAAATATATACATAAAGGCAGATCGTTTTCCTTTCATGATGCTGACAGCCGCAAATAAAGAAAGAAAACAAATTTAATTTTAAAGAAGTAATTGTCTCTGCATTGAAGTCTTTGATACAAATAAAATAATTTAATTGATATCTGTCTTTTACAGAAAATGTTAAGATTTTTTTAAGTTGAGGATCGAACGTTAAAACGGCACATATCGATTGGAGTTTTTGTTGTGTACATTGACACCGGAAGTTCAATGCCGATTAGTCCATCGAAATCACGTGATCTGGCGGACGAAAATAACAAAATTTTGACGGAATGGAAATGATTCGAAACAACCGTATTGAAATCTGGCCCAAAATGACACCATCCTTATTTTTATATCAATTTCGATAGGAAATCGCCCCAGTTCCCCATAAATCATATAATTTGGTGTCGATGATTTTAATTTCAATAGTAATTTACAAAATCGTAATTGTATTTTTTCCAGACAATCAATATTTTTACTAAATCCCCAAATTTCCGACCCATAAAGAAGTATAGGTTTAATCATTTTATCAAATACATCAAGTAGACATTTTATTGATAGTTTATACATTCTTCCTATTTTCAAAACTTCATACATAGCTATTAGTGCTTTATCAGTTAGATGTTTTTTTTTGTCAAACTAAAATTTCCTGTTCTAGTAAAAATAATCCCAAGATAGTTGAAATTTTTAACTATCTCAAGATTCAAATTATCATAGCTGAAGCTCAAATTTTGTGGTAATCTCCCATTTCCAAACACCATTACTTTGGTTTTATCTGCATTTACTTTTAATTTCCACAAATTACAATATTCATAAAAAGCATCCAGTTGAGTTTGGAGATCATTTGCTGTCTCAGCTAACAATGCAGTGTCATCAGCATATAACAGAATAAAAAGTTTAAGGTAAATGTCTAAATTGTTTTCTATTTCATCTGAGATAGTTTGTAGTCCTGTAATATTTTTGTTTTCTAAAAAAGTGTCAACGTCATTTAAAAACAATGAAAAAAGAAAAGGGGACAGGTTTTCCCCTTGTCTGACTCCATTTGCACAATCAAAGTATTCTGATATACAATTATTATACGT
>FXLX01000066.1 GCA_900180385.1 uncultured Candidatus Thioglobus sp.
AAACAATTTACTAATTTAATTGTTAGATAAACAAATTTTCAAAAAATATAACTTTCCGTGAAATTGGGTGCGTTATGACGTCATAATGACATCATAATTAGACGGATAATGCTAAAAATGGACTATAAACGACATATTTAATGTACATTTTAGCTATTTTATATACCTCCACAGTCTTCCACCAACACCAAATTGAGCAGTTGTTTTGAGTATAGAGGGTTAATGATTGTATCAAAATATTTTGTTGGTGGAGGATTGTGGAGGTTGTTAAATATTAATTTATTTATAACCTCAGCCAGACCCTTAAAATCAATATTTTCACTCTTCTGATTGTATATATGAGACCATTATATACACAATCTGTACATTTCATGATTCATTTCAAGTAATGAAATTCATCAGTAAATAACTTATGTTTCTGTAAATAATTGTATTTATTTTAAATACAGTTTGTGTACATTGAAACCAAGAGAAAAACTCAGTGCATGCAATCCGGCGTCAATGCCATAAAAAGAACTGGGGACTATAAGTGCCATATATGGCCCCATATTTAATGAATCATTATCTTAGAAAATACTTGATTAAAATTTGATGTGTTTTATTTTATAGACGACATCATACTTTTGATGTTAAAACTTGTTTCCAACAAAATCGATACGTATTTGACGTCATTGTGACGTCATGAGCGTTATTTGTTTTCTGTATTTCGTGGAATTTTGCCCGCGATATTTCGACGGTTTTCGAAGAAATTAAGCACCTCCGCAGTCGTGCACCAGAAAAATATTTTACCAGATTATTAAAATAAATAAAACACAAATACTGTTAAAGTATTTTTTTGGTGCACGAGGTGTTAAATTTCTTGAAAAACGACGGGAAAATGTTCAAATATTACAAGCGCTTAGATGACGTTTTGATATTTGAGAAGCAATCTTTGCCGTAAAAAACGATGGTATGTCGGCACGTAACAGTTATATACAAATGTAAGATAAAAATAAAATAAACACCACTTCATCCAAAATAGTTTTTTTTCATAAGCCCCCAATTATTGATTATATATTTTCTTCCGGGATACTGAAATAGTTATTACTACCGGGATACTGAGGTAGGTTTAATGGTCTATCGATGCTACTTCTAAAATGAAGTAAAATAGTTTGATCCAAAAGGAGTAGATATTTTTTGGGCACAATCCAACAGATAGCTCTCACATTTTCAATTACAAGCTCCTTTTTCAAGGTGCTCTCCAAAGCAAAGGACAAATACCCCGATTTTAAATATATAGATATTTTAAATTCCCAATTACAATCATTTCAGTTAAAATTCACAGAGAGACTTGAAAACAGACTTTCAAGTAAGACTATTAAAGTTTTGTTATCAAATAGAAAATTGACAGGGAGGAAGCGAATTGCTTTTGATAGTAATGTGCATAAGATCGCAATATTCTCAGATGAGTTAGAAAATGTAAAACAATTAAAATTTAGCTTACAAAAGTTTGAAAGCGACAACAAAAAAAAAAAAAAAAGTGTTCTGATTTACATAATAGTTTACAGGAAGAAATATGTCTTAAGGGGGTTTTGCTAGCAAAAAACCAGAATCTGTCAAATCAACTTGACAGTCTGAAAGATACGAACAGTCGCCTTATAGATTATGTAAAATCAATAAATAAAAAAGTTGGAACCGCGAATAGTGAAAAAGAGTTTTCGGAAATTACCGAAAATAACAAATCAAGGAAAATAAAAGAATTTAAATCGAAGGCTGAAACTGCGCTTTGGTTTGTAGAGTCATATGGCCTTGTACCCCAGTACTTAAAATTAGAAAGTACTGATGGGCAGACTGTTAAAGTCGATTTCAATCCGTCGTCCAGCAAATCTTCATACCAAGATTTGCCTGAAGAAGAAAGACAAAAAATTAAAGATTTGTTATTTATTTTGGAAAAATTTAATGTTAGCGAGAGCGCTAAAAGGGAACTGACAGTATTTTGTGATGGGCTACCACGAACATATCTGGTTTCATCAATGCCAGGAAGATATTAACAGTTTATATCATTTTGAAAGAATTCCGGGAAATATCCCTGGCGCATATGTTAGTCTAGAAAGCGAAATTATCCGGTACATCAAGTATCATGTAAATCCTGAAACAGACAAGATAAAAATTAAAATTTCGGGGGACGGGTCAAAAGTTAGTAGAATTTCAAACTTTGTCGTGTTGTCCTTTTCTGTAATTACCGATGATTTGACATTATCATCAAAAGATCAAAATGTTTTTTGCATTGTAAACTGCAAAGAAGATTATGATCATTTAAAACTTGCTTGCAAACCCATTTTTCAGAAAATAAACACATTATACGAAAAAGCAAGTATTGAAGTTGAGGGGAAACATTTTGATTTAGATATTTTGATGGGTGGTGATATGAAATTTTTGCAACTTGTGCTTGGGTTGGGTGGATCTCTATGTAATTATTCCTGTCCATGGTATAGGGTCCATAAAAACCAGAGGGACGACATGACAAAGCCATTGGATTTTTACCATACTCGTGGTATGCAGAGAACATCACAGAATCTGAAGGAAGATGTCGTAAAGAATGACTTTGGTGTTCGTGCTCAACCTCTTGTTAGTATTGAGCCTGAACACATAATCATTGATGAACTTCATCTTCTTCTTCGGATATGTGATAAACTGTTAAGGAACTTAATATTAGACACAAAAACGCTCGATGACAAAAATGCCGTTCATGGTGAGAAGTCAGATTTCTTAGGACAGCTTACTGAGAAAATAAGAGGATGCGGCGTTTCGTTTTACATTTGGACAAAAAAGGGTACTCAAGGTGAGTTGGACTGGTCGTCATTGACGGGGTCTGACTATTAAAAGCTTTTGGAAAATCTTCCTTCAAAATTATGCTTTTTGATCCATCATGATACCCATGATCATACTGTCAAAATTTGGAGTTCATTTTTGAATTTATATCGTTTCGTGACGTTATAAATACACGAGTTCTCTAACATTGAAGATATTTTTGAAAAATGTAAAGGGTGGGTAAATGACTTTCTTGCTTTAGGATCATTGGGGAGAAAAGGTTTTGATAGCGTTACTCCTTATATGCATTGTCTTGTATACCATGTTCCGTTTTTCACTAAAAAGTATGGAAAACTTTTACGTTTCAGTGGGCAGGGCGTAGAAAAGATCAATGATGATATAAAAAAAAATCATCATTCAAAAAACAAACAAATGGAAAGCAACGGTCGA
>FXLX01000067.1 GCA_900180385.1 uncultured Candidatus Thioglobus sp.
AAAGACCAACGATTAAAAATAGACTGAACAACCTTGTTAAGGATAATATTTTGACTCGACACGGTAAAACTAAGGGCGTTTGGTATTCTAAAAAATAAACATGAATATTAAGCTGCCGAAGTCGCACGCAGGCGACTATTTCGGCTGCTTAATGTTTTCAATATTTTCTTACATCTGAAACTTTATCTCTTAAGGTGACTCTCGACATTTAAAATAAATAAGTCAATTATTCTAAGGTTATAATTCACCCACGTATTGTAGAAGCGCTTATTACAATATCAATTCCATAAAAATATATTAATAAACTAAGAGGTAAAATAATGAACAAATCAGAACTAATCGAAGCAATCGCATCAGCAGCAGACTTATCTAAAGCAGACGCAGGTCGTGCACTTAACGCTACTACAGCAGCAATCACTGGCGCTATGGCTAGTGGCGATGGCGTACAGTTAACTGGCTTTGGCTCATTTGTAGTTAGAGATCGTGCAGCACGTACTGGTCGTAACCCGAAAACTGGTGCAGCGATTCAAATCAAAGCTTCTAAAGTAGCTGCTTTTAAAGCAGGTAAAGCTCTTAAGGATGCAGTTAACGCTTAATTAGTTAACTTACTAGTTAAGACAAAAAAGCACCTTTGGGTGCTTTTTTATGGATCAATAGTTTCAACACCGATTTCATTTAAGAAGTCAATGTCAGTTGTCACCTCGACTGGAGCAGTCTCTATTGTTGAGTCTGGGATATTCTCTATCTCTGCCTTCACTACTTTCTGCTTTGACGATTTTACCTCACCAAACTCAAAATTAAACCTCAAAAACACCTGATAGCTGGAGTTATCATCATCTACCTTACCTGGCAAAAAGTAGCCTAAAAATGGAATGGTTTCTTTCTTGGATCGTGAGTTGAGCAATGTTGACAGATTAAACAATGGCGCCAACTGTCCTGACTTTAATAAGAACTGAGTTTTAAAATCTCTTTTGTCAGTAACATGTAATCCTCCCAAAAATTAACACTCAGTAAAAGTAGAATTTTCTTATAATAAAAACATAAGGAGATTCAAATGAAGACAACACGTAAATCAGATTCACAAATCATGCAAATACTTAATCAAGCGCAAGCAGGCACGCCAGTCTCTGAGCTGTGCAGAGAAGCATGACATGAGCAGCGCCACTTTTTACACCCCTCAAGGGGGTACCTAGGTAAGTGGCGTGCTAAATACGGCGGCATGGATACATCAATGATCAGCAGACTTAAAGAGCTAGAAGCGGAGAATGCTCGCCTTAAAAAGATGTACCCCTCAAGGGGGTATTGAACAGAATATGCTGATGAGCGCTTAAAAGCCATGATTGTACAGGAAGCCTTAACAAAAAAGTTCTAAGGCCATCTCTACGTAAGGAGATGGCCCGGCAGGCTATTAACAAGCATCGGGTAACAGTAAGATTGGCTTGTCAGGCTTTTAAGATTAGTGAGACCTGTTATCGGTACGATCCGAAGCTATCATCTGAGAATGAGGTTATTGCTGATTGGTTACTTCGATTAACCACAACGCATAAACAATGGAGCTTTGGATTGTGCTTTATGTATCTGCGCAACACCAAAGGCTTTAAATGGAATCATAAACGTGTGTATCGCATATACAAGCAACTAGAGCTTAATCTAAGGATTAAAGCCTAGAAGAATCAAACGCGATAAGCCGCAGGCTTTGAGCGTACCACTGTCAATTAACCAAACCTGGTCGATTGACTTCATGTCAGATTCATTAAACACGGGCAGAAAAATGAGAACGTTTAATGTCATAGATGATTACAACAGAGAATGCCTAGGCATTGAAGTAGACCACTCTTTGCCAGCGCAAAGAGTGATTAAATCATTAGAGCAGCTCATTGAATGGCGTGGCAAGCCCAAAGCCATTCGATGTGATAACGGACCAGAATACATATCTCATGAACTACGAGAATGGGCACAAGCAATGGATATTGAGTTAATGTACATACAACCAGGCAAACCAACACAGAATGCTTATATTGAAAGATTTAACCAAACAGCAAGAAACGAGAGGTTAAACATGCATATTTTTGACTCAATCGAACATGCAAAAAATTTAGCAACCTAGTGGATGTGGGTATATAATAACGTACGACCTCATAGTTCGATTGGTGGGATTCCACCAAGAAAGCTACTTGAGGCTATTTAAACAATGGAAATTCTATTTTTAGCAAGCGTTAGAAATGGGAGGATTACACCAGTATGAGAAGAATATAGCCCTTAAAGCAAGAGACTTTGTAAGGAGTAAGCTGTCTAATGCTAAGGAGATTAAGTTGACCAATCTACAGAAGGGTAAGTACTTTAGAGTGGTTGCTAATGTGTTGGTTGATGGTGTTAGTTTGGGGCAGGAACTGCTTGATAATAAGTTGGCTTATCGTTATGATGGCGGTAGGAAGTTAAGTTGGCGTGAATAATTAGGAAAATAATATGACATTTGTAGAATCTATTAATACTGTAGTATTTAAAAAGTATGCTAACTTTAATGGTAGAGCTTCACGCTCTGAATATTGGTGGTATGCGTTATTTATGTTTTTAATTCAGATATTAGCAATGACACTCTTCTCTAATCTGTATAGCTATCAAGAATATAATCCTATAAAAATAATTATAAGTTTAGCTCTATTTCTTCCAAGTCTTGGGGTTAGTATTAGGAGGCTTCATGATACAAATAAATCTGGATGGTGGTTATTATCTCCATTGGCTATTGGCGCTATTTTTGGGGCGCTAGCCTATATACTTACTCTAATAGGAGTAGGAACTTCGGCAATATTTTTAGTTGCAATTAGTATAGGCATTACACATCTTTATTTGTTTTACTTAATGCTTAAAATTAGTGATGAGGGTGAGAATAAGTATGGTCATAATTGTTGCTCAATATAAAAGAAGGAAGGTAATACTAAGGTAATGCTTGCGGGTCTTGAGTGTAAAGAGCACTTTATCGACCGTAGGTTATATATATGTAGGCACCCCGCTCTATATTTCGGATACCCCCTCTAATCAAGAGAGGACACGATGTGTCCTCAATGTGAAATAAAGCCAGGCAATACTCCTTACGCGCCTTGGGCGACCATCAAAGGTACGCATTACTACTGGGATCAAACTGTAGGTGATAACATCTCAGGTAATGTACTAGGTGTAGAGATTGAACTATCTCCATCAACCAGCTTTGAGTTTG
>FXLX01000068.1 GCA_900180385.1 uncultured Candidatus Thioglobus sp.
GGTTTTCCGAAGGTACCCAACTGATACATAGTTGACCAGGTGAAAATAAAATTTCATATCTATAACACGTGATCGTTTATCGATAAAAAAGATATATTACACAATTAAACAGACATTTAAATGTATCAATAGATGAAAAAGAACAGTTAATTCTCGTCTGATTTAATATAACTAGCCTCTCAAAATACCCCTTATTTTGGTGGAAAATAAGACAAGTTTTCTCTTTTAGCAAATTTATTTTGTGTTTTCCGTACATTTTTAGTATTGATAAAGTAACGTTACATTAGTCCAAAAATTCATGCCAAATTTCATATCATAGATACTTGCAGATACGCCGAAAAATGCTATTTTTTGTTTGTTTCCTCTCTCATTTAATGCCTTTTATACGCGGAAATTTGATACGCCGTTTCCGATTCTATAAATATAGTTCGACTGATCTTCGAGTCATTAAATAGCACGTTGTCTTCTTTGAATGAAATGGCTTAGTTTCTGATTTATTTCATTGTTAAGTGTTCGGCTTTTCGCACACTGTTTACTGAGGTTTTTAGACTTCATTTGGCGTTGTTTTTGTCGTTTGTTTGTCGATAATTAGTGTATTTTGTTGATTAGTAATTAGGTTATTGTAGTACCAGAATTTAACCGGACAGACACGTTCATATTCCGTATGATGGCATCGTTCGGTAGTCCTTTGAAACTTTCTCCTTCTAGTCCAAAAAGGAGAAAAGAAACGTTGAACTGGGAGCAATGCATTATATGTCAATGTTCCAATGCAGAACCTGTGATTTGTATGCGAGATGTAGGCAAAGATAGTTTTGTAAGATCGATGGAAATTAGAAGAGATGAGGTGTATTCTCGTATTTTGTAGGAAATGTCCACGATGGACAATTTTATATCACGTAAAATTAAAGTTGTTTACCACCGTAATTGCTATAGAAAATATACAAGTAAACAAAACTGCAGTGTTTTCAAAACAGATCAGATAAATTTTTACAAGTACTGAACAAGTTTCAACTATGTCACAAACAAGTGTTGTAACACGCTCCCAGTACGAGCCCATTCAGTGGGATTTTTGTTTCATTTGTTAAAATAAAACATTCAAGAAAGATTTTAAAGTACATAAAATTGCATCCAGTGAGCGTGTGAACAAGTTGATGGAGTGCACATTGAGTCAAAATGATGATAAGACTGGTTAGCGTGTTGAATTGTGACGATTTTGTTCTGAAAGGAGTTTATCACAACGGGTGCATGACTAAATATCTGTTAAAGAGTTCCCCGAAAAACGAACAGAAACAGGATTCTGATCTTTCTAGTAACGAAATCGCCTTCCAGAATTTAATTCATGAAATCAACGATGATTTAGTCGTTCACAAAAAGGTTTTTCGGATGACACAATTACTTGAAAAATACAAAGCATATCTACCCGCAGACACCGGTACCTACTCATCTGCCAAGTTACAAGACAGGCTAGTTAAACATTATGCTGGTTCTATAGTTATACATACTCAGCGGGGCCAAGGAATGTCAAATCTTGTCTTCAGTGACAAGCTTTCCTTAGGCGATGCTATAAATACAAGTCCAAATTTAAAGCCTCTGAGTTGGAAAATGATTTTCAAGTTGATGTTGAAGGTATTTCTGATGAACAAATTTTACACTCTGCTGTAGGTATCTTAAGACGTGATATTGAGAAGCTGAAAATCTCAGTTGAAGACTATCCAAAAAGCCAAACTACGAGCAGATTACTCTAATCTCAATAAATTCAGAGTTCGACTTGCAACAAAAAAAGAAGCAAGCCTGGCCAAGTTACCACCATGCGAAGCGACATTCCATCAGCATGTACTAAGAGCATCTTTGCAGACCTATATCTGGAAATCCTCACAAAAAGCGCAGTCCCCTGTTAGGTCTCCTTTAATGTTCGGATGGGAAGACAAGGGTGGTCTGGTACCTGTCTTCTTCCGGGGACAAATGTCATCAGACTTTCTGCAGGATCTCGTGTGCAGTTGCAAAGGCAAATCAATTTGTTCCAGTAGCTGTGTTTGTTTTGAACAGATTATGTCGTGCACAGATCTTTGTCCCTGTTATGGTAGCGACATGTGTAAAAATGCCATAACAAAGAATGTTACCTTACTGTAAGACGATGGTCATGATGTCTGAAATTTAGTAGATTTTTACAAGGCTTTGTTGTTGTGGACAAAATTATCTGCCATGTAATGTCGTGACAAATCCACAATAGTCATTTTGTAGTTAGATAGCGATGTTGTTCTGTCATTTGATTTGAACCAGGATAGTCCTATTTATACTGACTAATATAAATGTGTTGCTATCGACTTATATGCTTATTTTGGTGTTTTATGACCTCTTTAGGTTATACAGCATTCGTTGTAACGAACGCGGAGCAAAAACATTGATTAAGAATACCACACAGTCATATCAGTGACAGGAACAAGAACAATGATGTTTATGTACTAGTGAAGGACGCCCACCCCCCTTTTTCTATTCGCCAGAGAATTTTTAATTTGTGAAATAGAAGTTAAATTTCGTTGTAAAAAATAGTATCAATGTTATCATCAACTAATTAAAGCACATTCAGGTCAAGACGTTTCCATACAAAGGTCAAGGTCAGGTCCCTATTGGCGACATTAAAAATGTGAAGGAAACTGACTATGTCATCAAAACCTACAAAAATACACATTTTTTCACAACTAAACCTTAAAGTCTATATGAAAGACTTAATAGTGTATACCAAATTTTGCAAAAACGATAATTTCATCCCTTTGTGGGAACTGAATTCAAGGGGAGCAACCCAAAAGTTATAACTCATATATTTTCTTAAAATTTTGGGTAGAACGATTATCTCCCTTTTTAAGGAAATGCAACCAGTTCCCGTTTTTACGACCCGACTATCTGGATAGAGTATGAATTCTTCTTTCCAATGATATATAATTTAGGTATATGTTCGGTGGGTACATTAAAGTCAAAAATTTCGTTCCCCGTCTACCACACTATATACAGAGAAGTTACAAATAAATGGACAGATTAAACTATATACAATATATACAAATACAGTAAATCGACAGATGGAATTAGCCGGGAGGACAAACTATCATATTTATATATCTAATAAATTTACATAGTTTTTGCAGGATTGGTTTCCGTTCACTAGTCATTAAATTT
>FXLX01000069.1 GCA_900180385.1 uncultured Candidatus Thioglobus sp.
TCAATATTGAGTAACGTTTTAAGAGTTTGATCTAGTACGGTTAGGCCATTATCAAGTGCTAAATATTGCTTGGGAGTATCTGCTTTCATACGTGATCCAATACCACTGGCAGGTACAATAAGATAGCAATGATCAGTTGACATAAAGCTTAATAATTAGATAGATTGGTTTTATTATACCAAGCTTAAGGCGCGCTAAAAATACTCAATAATAAGATGGCTAGTTTTGTTCAGAAACACGGATTTGATAGTATTTTTCACCTGCTTTGATCAGTCCAAATTTTTGTCTCGCCATGGATTCTAAAATTTCTAATTTTTGATCAGACTTGGCCGCTAGCTCTAATTTTAGCTGTTGGTTTTCTTGCTCAAGCTGTTGGTTTTCAGTAATATTTTGCTGAAGTAAAGCTTGTTTGTTATAAATATTAGTAGGGAAATTATTGCTAATAAAATTTTGACGAATTAAACTTGTTAAGATAATAATCAAAATAATACCAATCCAATAGCGATAAAAAAAGCCAAATAAATTATTTGGCTTTTTGTTACGTTTGTTAGATAAGTGTAAATAAGATTGTATATTCAAGCTATGAATTAACCATCAGCAAGGTTTTTACCGTCTTTGGCATCTTGAGAAAACATCCAAATTGAGCCACCAATAATGTAGATTGTTGATGCGATTACACCAAAAGCAGCAATATATTCAGCGGTTCCAGAAATTATACCGATATAAGAAAGGATAATTAAAGCAAGTGGCACTACTAAACTGATAGCTAAAGTGCTGATCATTAAAATATTACCTCTTACACCGCTGTTATCAACTGTTGAACTCATGCCACTCTCCCATACTCATTAAATTTATTAGAAATATTATATCACAGATTTTTTTTTACTTTATTGACGTAAATCAATTTTTTACCAATAAGGTATTTGAAAGTTTATCGTGCCAGGAGAGTTTATCCTTGTTGAATAATTGAGTTAAGAATCCTAATCCAAAAAATATAAAAGAAATAAATCCAAAACTGGCTCGAATAAAAGCCTGTTGATAAGTAATATTTTTTTGATTATGCTGAATTACTTGAAACTTCCAGGCTTTCATGCCGATGGTTTGACGACCCTTTACCCAAGAGACAATAAAATATAAATAGACACTAGGCAGGGTGATTAGATAGAAAAAGGCATCACCCATGTTTTCAAACAAAGCATTGGCAGCTAGGCCAGCAAAAAATGCTACCGAAAAAGCGATAAAAATATCATAAACAACAGCGCCTAATCGACGCACTAAAGAGACGTTAGATGTCATAATTTTGAAGCACCCTTGATTAAAATATTTGGATTGATAACGGTTTGATTAAGATACACACCAAAATGTAGATGAGACCCTGTAGCTCTACCAGTTTGGCCAATAGTGCCGATAATATCACCCTGTTTAACAATTTGCCCAAGCTTTGCTATGCGTTCATTCATATGAATATAAACACTAATTAATCCTTGCCCATGGTCGATAAAAATAGCGTTACCATTAAAGAAAAATTCACCACTGACAATCACCTTTCCAGCAGCAGCAGCTTGAATAGCTGTACCAATTTTTCCAGCATAGTCTAGACCAGTATGAGGACGTCTTGGCTCGCCATTGTAAAATCGTTTAAAGCCAAAAGGACTAGTGGTAATTCCAGAAACGGGGCGAATAAAGCTTTGGTTATTAAATTCTTGGGTTGAAAAAGTTCTACGCGCTATGGATAAAATTGGACGCTCGCGTTTAATTTTATCCATATGTGCAAGATTTGGATTGACGTATTTTTTCTTATTGCCGGTTAGGGTGATGTGCTGCTCTTGGTAAGTGTAGTCTTTGACAGTAAAGTCTATTTTTCGTTCGGAAAAATCTTTAATTATTATTTGCTTCTTGCCAATCTTTGCCAATAGTGGAATACCTACCAAGGCTTGCCAATGAGAGTCTTTGATGCGTTGTGTATACACCGGAACATTGCCATAAAAAGCTTTTGGATTGGCATGATTTGTATGAAAATCAATCACTGCAATGCCGCCAGGAATGGCAACATTACTAACACTAAGGCTGGCTAGCGCAGGAAATGTTAAAAATAGCAATACTAATAAATTAATTTTTTTCAATTTTTTCTACCTTGGAGTGAATAATACCACCACTTAAACGAGTGCTAATTATTTGATTTGTTTTTATCTTATCGATTGATGATAATACTTGATTCTCGGCATTTGTGGTAATGCTATAACCTCTAGAAAGGGTATTTAGCGGTGATAAAAGATTAAGTGTGTTAGCACGCACGCCCAGTGTATTTTGATATTGATTAATCATTTGTACACTTGCATTTTTTAGTCGAGTGTTGAGTAAATTTAGCGCATCGGTATTATGACTAATAACACTGTGTATGTGCTGATAAAGTCGATCAACAGAAAGTTTATTCAACTCAATTGAATGTTGAATATGCTCTTCAGGTGAGTGTTGCTTTAAAGTTGCATGTAAAGTTGTTAGTGCTGACTTGTAATTTATCACTTGTTGGTTGGCACTCAAAGCAAGTCGGTGTGATAAATAATCCAACTGCTGGGAAAGTATATTAATGGTTTTATTTGGTGTTGATATTCTCAGTTTTAACTGATCAAGTCGCGCTTGTTTTTGTTGTTGATTTTGCTGCGTATATTGCTGTAACAATCCAAATAATTTTTTTAAGCTTGATAGCAACTCCAGTCGATCAGGTGTTACTAGCATCGCAGCAGCACTTGGTGTTGGTGCACGAGCATCAGCGACAAAATCTGCAATAGTGGTATCTGTCTCATGGCCAATTGCACTAATAATAGGCGTTTTGGCGTTAAAAATAACTCGAGCTAAAGACTCTTCGTTAAAAGCCCATAGGTCCTCTATGGAACCACCACCACGTGCCAAAATCAATACATCACAACGGTTAGATCGATCAGCTGCTTCAATAGCATGAGCAAGTTTTATAGCTGATCCTTCACCCTGAACCACAGAGTCAAATAATAATATTTCAGCAAAAGGATAGCGCTTATATAGAACTCTAATAATATCTTGAATAACCGCACCCGAGGATGAAGAGATAACACCAATAGTATTAACCGCTGATGGCAAAGGTTTTTTATGTTCAG
>FXLX01000070.1 GCA_900180385.1 uncultured Candidatus Thioglobus sp.
TTGACTTTGCAGTATCAGTAAGCAAAGCAGACTCTACTATGACAGTAACCCCTGCTGCTATCAGTGCAACACAAGCTTCTGGTAACTATGCTGCGAATGTTACTTTGACGATTGCTGCGGTTTAAAACCCACACAATTTAACCCGAGCATTGCTCGAGTGGTTAAAACAAAAAACCCCTTAATTGGGGTTTTTTGTTTCAAGATAAGTATCAAAAATACGACTCAGTTCTTTTAATTGTATTGGTTTAGTAATACAATCATCCATGCCATTGGCAATATATCGCTCTTTATCTCCTATTAAGGCATTAGCAGTAATTGCCACAATAGGTACTGAATAACCAGGGTCAGATTTTATTTTATTTAAGGCTTCAATACCATTCATGATTGGCATATTAATGTCCATTAAAATCAAATCATAGGTTTTCTTTTTATAAGCTTCAACCGCTAAAGCCCCATTTTCGACAATTTCTAATTGCGCTTTGGTTTTTCCAAGAATTGATTTCATTAGCATTTGGTTGACCAAGTTGTCTTCTGCTAATAAGATCTTTTTATTTTTCATATACGGCTTATCTAATGTAATTTTTTTATCTTTTTCTTTAATTTTTTGTTTGGTTTTTTCAAATGATAATTCAAAGTGAAAGCTACTGCCTATGTTTTCCTGTGATGAAAAATAAAGATCTCCACCCATGAGTTGAACCAATTGTTTGGATATTGATAATCCAAGTCCCGTGCCACCATATTTTCTATAAGTTGATTTGTTTAATTGATGAAATGGATTAAAAATGTGTATTTGTCTATCTTTCTTAATGCCAATACCGTTGTCTGTTACGGTAAATTTTAATATTAATTGAGTACTGGTTTGCGCTTTAAAATCAATATTTATATGAACTTCACCACCAGGATTGGTAAATTTAATCGCATTTGATAATAAATTATTGAGTATTTGTTTGATACGCAAACTATCGGTTAATACGGTCTGCTCTATTTCATTGGAGTAAGTACAAATGAGTAATATATCTTTCTCACTAGCACGACATTTAAACAATTCAGCGGTTGATTGTAGGGTTTCTTTAAGATTAATGGGTAAATACTCTAATTCTAATTTTCCAGATTCAATTTTTGAAAAATCTAAAATATCATTAATAATGCCAGTTAGAGTTAGAGAGCTTTGATTAATGATATTAATATATTCTTGTTGTTTTTTGCTGAGTTTTGTGTCAATTAATTGTTCAGTAAAGCCAATAATGCCATTAAGCGGTGTTCTAATTTCATGGCTCATGTTGGCTAAGAATTTATCTTTATAGATTTGAGCTTTCTCCAGATCAAGCAGTGACTGTTGTAGTTCTTTTTCTTTGTTGATTAATTGCTGGTTGGCGTAACAAGCTTGAACACTATTGTCTATCTTAATACAAATAGAAGCTAACATTTTAATGCTGATTTCATCCAATGCTTGTTTTTTAACAATAACCAATGCATCTGTTATGGGTAAATTAAAACAATAGGTAAATGTATTTTTTAATGGATTAGAAAAAGTTAAATGAGAGTTTTTGTTTAATGTTTTTAAAATACCCTGGATTTTCTCATGAGGAATGGGGTTAAATTTTCTTTTTGGAATAGAATATAAAGTTGTTTCATTCTTATTGATAATAGCAACACCTAGCGCATTTAGCTTGTGCAATATGGTGGTGAGTGACTCTTTTAATGTGTCTTCTAGTTCTAAAGAGTTGCCAATGGAGATGGCGATTTCATACAATACATTGTCAATATTGCTATTGGTCATAGGGCTGCGATAACAGAAGTTTTATTATAAAACTCTAAGTATCCAGAGCCGGAGTTGGATATTTCTCCTAATACTAGCGCGCCAAACATAGGTGTATTGCTAAAATTATCTTGAATGGCAATCAGCTCTTGCTCAAAATCTTCATTTAAAAATAAAGCTCTTGAAATGCAGTCAATTAATAATATACCATCAGCTTTAGTCACTTGTTGTTTTAGTTTTTTTCCAGTATCAGCGGCAGAAGCGATTAAGGTTTTTTTATCTGCTGTTAAAATATCAATATAATCACCTTGTGACAGTTCGCCGACACAAATTAAATGCCCTTGGTCGTTAATGGCAATTGGATCTCTTACAATATAACCCCCCTCCATGCGTTTAATACCGAGCGGAAAAGATTGTGCAATAGTAAAAAAATTATCCGTATTAATGCTTGATGAAATTTGGCTAGAAATAATAGATTCATAAGTTTCTAGCGCATTTTTATAGTCTATTTCTTTGACAATATTTTTATCAACTGAGGTGATTTGATGGTTTTCATCAAATGCTTGCCATCCATGCCCAACTTGAGTGGGCATGATCTGGTCAAATAGCGCAATGATTGCTGCATCTTGAAATAATCCTTGGTTGTTTAATACACAAGGTTTTTGTTCAAAACTTAAAGATCCAGCACCACCGCCAATATAATTAATACTATCACCAAATACCGCATAAAGCGATTCTACAAAATTACCAATACGCGCAGATAAGCCATCTATAGAAATAAACATGGTTTTAAATTCTACTTCTTCTGGGATAAGCGTGTCTAGAATTGTTTCGTAATTTATTTGGTTATTGCTCAAGTCATGTGCAATAAAAGTTGTAATAATATTTGGTAATCCAATTAAGATAAAGCCATTTTCATATGATTTTTTATTATAAATAATTTGTGGGAAAATACCACCAACAATTGGTTTATCGCAATGAGCTAAAATCGTATTAATTTTCTTTATTTGTTGGGAGTAGTTGTTAGCATCACAGGCGTAAATCATGATGCTTTTAACCTTGTTGTTTTGATGCATAGACTCAAGTGCCTGTTGAAAATCAACAAGATTGGAGGATTCTGAAAAAATTATTTCCATGGTATTTTAGGGTTTTAAAATGAATAGTATTATGATACTATAGTTTTTTCTTTTAGCAAACCTACGCTAAACACCGTATTTACAAGCAAAATCAACAATATACGCCATTCAGCGTATGTTCATTTTTAATCTCAACCGTATAATTTGCACCATCTCTTGAGGAGCAAGAGATTTAAAAAAACTTT
>FXLX01000071.1 GCA_900180385.1 uncultured Candidatus Thioglobus sp.
TTTAGAGAAATAATTAAGTATTTTTCTCTTGATTTGAACGCAGTTCAAATCAAGGAATTAACAGGATTGAGCAGACAAACAATCAACAAATATTTAACCGCTATTATGTCAACCACTGCAAGTGTGGCGTTAAACTAGGTGATTTTTTATTTAATAAATGAAGCAAATAGCGTTTTTAACCCCCTGCACAATGACGCTCTAGCAAAAAAATATTACAATGTATGAGCTGCCTATATTTGACTCACAAGTCAAAGCAAACTATATAGCGGCCGAAAACGATTTTACAGAAAGAGTTTTTAAAGAGGATTATTTGATTTAACAAAACTAAATATGAAGTGCATACAAAAGCATGTAATTACATTGTAAATACTATATAATATTTACATAAACAACAAGGGGCAAGCATGGCATATCTTACAAAAATAGGAAACTCTCGAGGAGTTAGAATCCCGAAACCAATTATTGAGCAAGCCCATCTAGATAATGTTGAATTGATGTTTAAAGTGGTTGGCGACGGATTATTAATATCTCCAGATAAAAAATCAAGAACTAATTGGCGAGAGAAGATTGCAAAATCAATAGAAAGCAATAAACAAGTTAATGTTGACCATGAGTGGCTTGATTTAGAATTAAGCTCTGATACAGAATGGCAATGGTAGCTAAAAGTGTTAATCGCTTTGAAGTTTGGTTGATCGATTTAAACCCAACCCAGGGTAGAGAAATTAACAAAACTAGACCATGTGTTGTTATATCTCCAGATGAAATGTCTGCACTATCAACAGCAATAGTAGCGCCAATGACAACTAAAGGCTTTGAATTCCCAGGAAGAATTGCTTGTGAGTTTGGCAATAAAAAAGGATTAATTCTATTAGATCAAATACGTGCAGTAGATAAATCAAGGCTCATTAAGAAAAAAGGCTCTATCGATAAAAATACGCAAATCTTATTATGCTCAACACTGCAAGAGATGTTTGACTATTAATATGACAAAATGTACAATCAAACCATGGATACACAGCAACAAATCCTAGATGAGCTTAAAACCCTAAACAGCAACAAGCACTAAAAAGCCCTTGAAAAGCTATAACTATCCAAGTATTCAAGCGATTGAACCGACGGCTAATATGATTAAACAATCAAAAGCTTATTTGCTTGACTAAATATTTTATGTATGTACAATTATAGTCATGGAAATTGAGTATGATGTTAATAAAAACAATCAAAATACTCTTAAACACGAGATTAATTTTAACGAGGTGCTTAAATTTGACTGGGAAAATGCGTTTACTATAATAGATAACAGAATCGATTACCAAGAGAAACGACTTGTATCTTACGGATTAATAGATAAGCGTTTATTTGTTGTATGCTATGTTGTCCGCCACAATAAATTTAGAATCATCAGCCTAAGAAAGGCTAACAAAAGAGAGGTTAAATATTATGAAAAACAAGCCACTAACTAATAAAAATGGTGATGTTCGTGAACTTACACAACGCGATTTTAACAACGCTGTATCATTTAAAGCAATGTTCCCAGATGTTGATACTGCCAATGTTATCATTCGTGGTGTTGGCAGACCAAAAATCAAAGAAACCAAACAACCTGTGACCATTCGCCTAGACCCTAAAATTATCAAACATTTTAAAAAAGATGGCAGAATGTGGCAAACTCGTATTAACGAAGCCTTGCTTGACATTGTTGAGCGTTAATAAATAGCTATATAATCAGAACCATGAACACACAACAACAAATCCTAAATGAGCTTAAAGTCCTAAATAGCAACATTGCCACTCAAGGCGATATGCAAGACTTAAGATCGGATATACAAACCACGAGTAAAGATATAAAAGCAAGTATTCAGTCAGCGAGTGTTAACAAACCTTTGCAAAGCTACAACTATCCAAGTATTCAAGCGATTGAACCGACGGCCAATATGATTAAACAATCAAAAGCTTATACAAGAAACACTAGAATAGGATTAGGATTAATGGCATCAGGATTCTTGTTTGCTGTGTACGCTACCGCCTACCATGGCGGTTATTTCAACAACGTTAATGGGCTTACTTTTGTTGGTATTGCAGTCCTTATTTATGGTTTTATTCATTGGAAAAATACCTTATCTAAATTTATGATGCCATTGCTTGATATGAAAAATACAGAATCTAACAAACATAACCACTCTGGTTGCGATGAACAACGTAGAAGAGACAATGATTGGTATCACCATTATTCTTCAGCCGCATCTAGCAGAGATAAATTTACTACTTATCTAAATTAATTTTATTGCGAACATATAAAAGTCATTACGAGCATTAACCGCCACCTTTACTGGCTAAATAATCTTTCATCCGTTGCTCGTCCTCTTTTAATGCTTGTTTATTGTCCTGCAACTGTTCATCACTCTTAAACATTTTATCAGCATCACTGCTAATGTTATTAGTTAGGGTGTTAGTACCAGTTGCCTCAGCTCGTAAATCTCTCACATGATTGTCAAATTGGTCAATCCAGCCTGCAAGTTTTGCACTATCTCCACCCGCTTTATCAATCAAATTTGACGCTACATCATTCAGTGAATTAAACTCCATTCTTTCATCTGATCCAGTTGACTGATCCGCTCTAACACTCACGCCACCTTCAATACCTGTAGTCTTCTCAACTACCTTGCCCCATAGCGATTTTTTAGAATCAAATCCAGCATTCTCAGAAGTTGACTGAGACGATGAATCGGTTTTGATTTCATTAAAGTCAACACCATTCGACTTCCACCAGCCAACCGTTGCGTTTTCAAGCGTTCTTCGCTCTTGTTCGTTAAAGTCATCCTCACCTCTGGTTGAATGATCCACAAGGCTCTTAAAGCCGCTAACAGCTGCTTGTTGTTGATAATTATTACTCCCTCCACCAATGTTGTCAACCGCTGTTCCTAGTGTTGCAGAACCAAACTCAGTTTGTGCATCTGTTTTAGTCACTGCTGATTTGGTGTTGTCTAAATTTTCACGAATCGATTTATCTGTATTGGCGCCGAAGTTTTGATTAACAGGCGCTGACGTTAAATCACCTTGTTTGTTAA
>FXLX01000072.1 GCA_900180385.1 uncultured Candidatus Thioglobus sp.
AGGTGACCGGAATAACCGTTGCACCTAATAACTTCATGCGAAATACATTCAGCGCTTGACGAGCGACATCCACCTCACCCATATAGACCACACACTCCATGCCCAATCTTGCGGCAACCGTTGCGGTGGCAACGCCGTGTTGACCTGCGCCCGTTTCAGCAATAATACGAGTTTTACCCATGCGTTTAGCAAGTAGCGCCTGACCAATAGTATTGTTAACTTTATGTGCGCCGGTGTGGTTTAGATCTTCACGTTTAAGGTAAATCTGCGCACCACCGAATTTTTTACTTAGATTAACCGCATGATAAAGTGGCGTTGTGCGCCCAACATAGTGCTTTAAGTCATGTTCAAACTCAGCAATAAATTCTGGATCATCTTTATATTTTGCGTACGCATCTTGCAGTTCAGTAATTGCTGTCATGAGTGTTTCTGCAATGAAAACACCGCCAAATTTGTCGAAATGGCCTTTATCGTCTGGTAGATTATATTTCTTTGTCATTGTTTTTTTATTGGAAATGGTTTGTTTAAAATAGATAAATACGGCTGAAAAGCAAACAATCTATTACGTTTATTTTTAGTGAGTTCTTTTAAGATGTTCATTTTAACAAGGTCATCAACAACATGTTTAGCAGTTGTTGATGACACGCTCAACTTTTCTTTTGCTTGGCCCACACTAAGAAAGGGTGTTTGGAATAATTCGTTGAACAACCTTAAATTATTACTAGATCGGTTGCCCGATTCATTTTGTATTTTTTTAGTTAAGTCGCTCTTTAGGTTCATAATTTCTACTAAAGTTTCAATACTGTGCTCGGCAGTTTGCTCTACGCCCTTTAAAAAGAACATAATCCAATCAGAGAATTCATTTTTTAATCTGGCATTCATTAGTTTCTTATAATAAGTACCTTTATTAGCCTCAAAAAACGCAGACATATAGAATAAAGGTTTTGACAGCATTCCCTTGTTAACGAGATAAAGAGGTATTAATATTCTACCAATTCTACCATTGCCATCTAAAAAAGGATGAATAGTCTCAAATTGGTAATGAATAATGGCAATTTTAATAATATCTGGCACAGAATTTTGTTTATGTAAAAAATGCTCCAGATCTGACATTAATTCAGATACCAAATTTTGGTGCGGAGGAATAAATTCGGCACTGTCAATACTTGTGCCGCCAATCCAGTTTTGTGAGGTACGGAATTCACCTGGCATTTTATTCTTGCCTCTGCCAGAGGATAGTAAAGTTTTGTGCATTTGTTTAATAAGACGAACGCCAATAGGCAATTCGTCTAATTTTTTAATCGCATTTTTTATTGTATCAATATATAAAGAAACTTCAAGCCAATCATCCTTTTGTTCCATATTGATGTCATTCTCAGTTTTAAACGCATCATCTAATTCTGTTTGTGTGCCTTCTATTTTGCTTGATTGTGTTGCCTCATTGTTAATGAAGCTCATGATAAATAGGTCAATATCTGGCACCATTCTTGCCATTGCATTAAGCTCACCTAATAATCTTGTTGACTTTTCTAGTTGAACCTGTAAAGGCCCGCTGTCGATTTCAAAACTGTGATTAATAAACTCAGGTAAAAAATATTTGTAATGGTAGGCATCGATAGATTGAAACCTTCCTGCTTTAAATGTAGATATTCTCATTACTCGCCTTTAATTTTTTCTTATTTTACTTTTTTACCATAAGGTGAAATAAAGAAACCTATATTTTACTTTTTCGCCATAAGGTGAAATAAAGAAACCTATATTTTACTTTTTCGCCATAAGGTGAGATATGGAATCTACCTTATATTGGATATAAATTGCTTTATTTTAGCAATATCTTTCACGCCTGGCGCGCTTTCCACGCCACTAGAAGTATCAACTGCGTACGGATTAACTTGGGCAATAGCATCTGCAACATTTTCAGTATTTATTCCGCCCGCTAAGATAATTGGCAAATCAATATCTAGTGTTTTGACGCTGGCTAAAGACCAGTCGAATTGCTCTCCTGTACCACCATAGGCCTTGTCGCTGAATGCGTCTAATAGCAAGCCGCTTGCCTGATGGTAGTCCTGCGCCATTTGAACAAGATTGGTTTTTTTATTCATGCGCAACGCCTTAATAAATGGCATGGCATATTGTGCGCATTGCTCGGGCGTTTCGTCGCCATGGAATTGCAGAGTGTCGAGCGGTACTTCACACAATACTTCATCAATAAAGTGCGAATCGGCATTAACAAATAAACCCACTCTATTAATAAAGGGTGGCAATGCTTGGACAATCTCCAATGCTTGATCAATATCAACATGTCGCGGAGTTACTCATCAAACAAGCAGCCAAATTATCTTTAAAAAAAAGATGTACGACGAAGCACAAATATTATATTCTTCTACGAACAGTATTTCACTGAAATAACCTAAACATATTGGTTTTATAGGATTTGATAAGACATGTAAAACCTTGCATCCTACTTAATGTGCAAGGAATCGTTAATTATTAGTAACAGCGTCCATCTTGGCCCGAGGACGGGACTGCCAGACAAAATTTTGAAAGGGGATCACCAAAGGATTATTTTAGCAAAGCTTGAATCCAATTGGCCCAGTAGTTTAAGAGGAAAACAATTAAAATTTCATCCACCTTTTCTGTTTTTAGCAACAGTGGCCATGTTGGTTGGATGTCTGGATTGCCGGACACAATTTTGAAAGGGGGTCATCAAAGGACTAAGCAAAGTTTAGTTCCAATTGGCCCAGTAGTTTCAGAGATGAAGATTTTTTGAATTTCATCCCCCTTTTTTATTTTTAGTAACAGCGACCATGTTGGTTGGAGGTCGGGACTGCCGGACACAATTTTGGAAGGGGATCACCCACGGACCATTCCACCAAAGTTTGGTCTCAAGTGGCCAAGTGGTTTCAGAGGAGAATATTTTTAGTAATTGTGTACGGACGGACGACCGACGCAAAGTGATGACAAAGGCTCACATGACCCTTTGGGTCAGGTGAGCTAAAAAAAAAAAGGGGGGTGCATATTATTTCCTATCCGTGGTAAAATCTCAAAACATTCATGGT
>FXLX01000073.1 GCA_900180385.1 uncultured Candidatus Thioglobus sp.
TCTGAATGAAGCAAAAAACCATAACCCCCCCTCCCACCTGCAAGTTAAATGGTTGGTCCCTTAATGTTTTAATTTCAGAGAAGTTTTCACAGTATGATGATACATTTTCTTCCTCACTTTGTCATTCTCATTACAACAAATTTATTAACAATTCACAGTTCAGTGCATTGTTTGTGAGAAAAATTGTCGCAGTAATGACATCATATGGTTTTTAAAACTGTAGGCGAGGAAAAGAGAGCCTTGTTTTTGAAGTATTTCAGTTTTAATAAAAATATAGAGAATGATCGATTTAGATGTTGTCCCTATTGTTATAATTCTTTTAACTTTTTCTCTAGATCTGATGCAGCAGAGGAGAAATTGGCTCAAACCTCTTCATACTTGCAGGATTGTTTAAGTAAACAGTTGTTTATTGAAAAACATAAAGTTACAGGCCAGAATGTTGACATCTATGCTTTTCAGATGATATTGCGGTTTGTCGTCAAAGCTTTTGAAGAAGAGAGTTCTTTACTTTTACCTGAAGTTTATGACAGATATAAACTTCTCTTACATAAAAATGACCTCAACATTGTTATTGACACTATGACAGTGACAAAGATATGTCCAAATTGTTACACTTCACTCAATTGATATTTAATATGTTAAAATCTTCTTCTTGGCAGAGCTTTATTGTGTTATGTACCAAAAAAGAAAAACCTTGGTCGTCTGATATACAGAAATGATGCAGATGTTTTAGGAAGTTGCCATTCACTATTTTTGGCAAATCATCGCTCATCAAACCAAATTGCCCTGATGGAGAAAGAAAACTTAAAATTAACAAGTAAAATTTCTTCTCTTATTACAGATGATTTAAAGAAGAACACAAAGCATGAAAGTCTTGAACATGCAGCACAAATTTTGAGAAATGTTATTAAATTGTATGTTTCAGACAGAATAAAGACTGACAGATTACCAGATATTGACAATTTTAATTGTAGAGATGAGATTTTTAAGATCCACCCTTTCTTGTGGAATTTTTTATTTAGATTTGTTGACAAGATTACAATTATTATGATAATGCTGCCTTGAAATATTGTATTAAATGTTACACAATTAAATAATCAAATTACCACAGGATTGTTTTCATATGCTGACTAGATGTTAATATAATGATATTTTAGTATCCCCTCACCTATGAAGTTGTAAAGTATTACAACCTCCTATCTGTGCATCCATCCACAGGGACTCGGATAACTATTTCTCACAAATATGCGCTCTCGGGCAATTTGATTTTTTCTACGAGATTGCCATTGCCCGAGAGGGGTTATAAAAAACAATAGCCGAGGACAAAATATAAACCAGGGAAGCACAGAAACAAACCAACAACAACCAACCGATATAACACAAAAAATCACAAATGCACATGAACAACACAAACTCCCGAATAATCTAAAGTGAACTCGGGTGATCCGGAAGGGTAAGCAATTCCTGCCTATTGCAATACATCTATGTGTGTCCATCATCAAGTCTGGTAGGACTCTAATCCGGAGAAGGGCAAAGGATCTAAAACAGCCTCAGATCATTTGTCATCTGGGTGCTGTCAACCAGCTCATGATGTCTGCTGTAGAATTTTTTTTCTAATTTTAAGAGTGTTTGGAAGGCCCATGGGATATCATGATAACCACTGAAAAAAACCAAAGTAACTTTGCAAAGAAGAGTTATGATTCAAAATTTATCTAATCTTACAAAAAAGTTGCCTTTGAGGTCCCTTACAATGCAAGGTGCTGTGTCAATAGAAATAACTGAAATTATATGGATCTGCAATGTTATGGGATTTTTCTTCAAATTTGGAAAGCAGATTGAAGAAAACATAGGATTCAATATTTAACCAAACTTGCATATATATCAGTCACAAGATGCTGTGAACAGAAATAGGTGAAATCAGAGATATAATAACTGAAATTTGGTAATTTGCAGCTGAAATGATATATGGTTTTGGTTTCTTTAAAGTAAATTATTTAAAATTTTCACTCAAGTTTGTTAATTATTACTTTATCACAAACTTTTTCTGGCCCAGTCTGAGCAAATTCTTTCCAACTTATCCATTTTGTACTTTCCCACCAGGCATGAATAAAGTTTTTTTTGTTAAACAAAATTTATTAATATGATTTTGACAACACTATGGAAGCAATTTTCACTTAATTCTGACCTTATCCACAAACTTTCTTTACACAGTCTGTACATTCTTTCCATATTTTTTAAAAGATTTATTTACATTTCGGCCTTGAAAAATATATGTTCGAGTTCTTAAAACTACAGTAATGTTAGTCAACTGGAAAGGAAAATCCCGAGAGTACCCGAAAAGCACTTCATTTACGCCGCTTCGTCGCAATTTTCATCTTGACGGGTGCTGATTATAACTGACACAATCGTATCCCCGGTGATAAACCTTGCAACTTTCTGGATATATGTCACCCACGATAATAAATTGTGTATTAAAAGTAAGAAATTTACCAGCATATTCAATAATAAATTAAACAAAAGATGTTTTCTGTTGTCGAACAGGGTTGAGAAATCTTGAAGGTCCATTTTATGAGAGTCATTACTTGTATGAAAGTAAGAATACCGATGCAAAATTTAAACATTTACGTTCCCGAATGTCCGTAGAAATGATCCTATCAACAAAATATTACAAATAACCATAATCGAAGCTACAAAGCAACAAATTCCTGAGGCCGTCCTCTGACATCCATCACGTCAATATTTACGTCGAAAATCACGTGACAAAAAACGTCAAGTGAACTCTCCTGTGTCGCTGGCTTCCCGGCTGATATGTATACCGAATACCAAAACCTAGATTTATATCGTATACCAAAACCTAGATTTATACAGTATACCAAAACCTAGATTTATATCGTATACCAAAACCTAGATTTATATCGTATACCAAAACCTAGATTTATACAATATACCAATACCTAGATTTATGCAATATAA
>FXLX01000074.1 GCA_900180385.1 uncultured Candidatus Thioglobus sp.
GCCAAGTTTAAAAGGGATGGAATCAAACCCAAAACTCCAATTGATTCCACCGAGGACACAGTGGGGAGGAAGACACGTACACGACGTTTCAGAAGGAAAAGGAAAGCAGAGAATAGAAAATCTAACGTGGTTGTCAATCTCTCCAGTAAACCCCTAAATTCAGCCGAATCATCGTTGCTTTCTAAGGGTTTAAATTTTTGTCCAAATCCTCCTAAAATAAATGTTCGTGAACTCGATGAAGACCTGGATCAATTTGCACGACGGCTTAGAATTAAAGAATATTTTCATTCAAAGAAAGAAACCAGTGGAGACCTATCAACAGACGAATCGGACATAAAAGAAGTCACTGATATTCCTAGATTTGTCAAGAAAAGTAATTGGATCCCGAAACCTAGCAAAAATACCAGGCTAGAATCGGTCATTAACCTAATTAAGTCAGATATCAAACACAATGTTGACGTACATGTCCCCAAGACCGACAACTTAACACAGGCAGAAAGATCAGCCCTTAGGGATATACAGGAAAGAGATGATATTATTATTAAGCCAGCAGATAAAGGGAGTGCAGTAGTAGTCATGGATAAAACGACATATATACAAGAAGCAGAAAGACAACTGTCCGATTGTCGATTCTACGAAAAATTAGATTCTGACCCTACACTGGATTTTACGCAGAAGATCATACGAGCCTTAGAGGCTATGCATGCTCGTGGCCACTTAGACGATAAGACCATGGAGTACCTTACTCCAGAGGATCCCAAGCCAGGCCGTTTCTATCTGCTGCCTAAAATTCACAAGGAAAACAATCCGGGGAGACCGATTGTATCAGCCAATGGTCACCCAACTGAAAAGATATCGGAATTTATTGATTTTCACCTTCGGCCGTTCGTTGAAAACCTTCCATCACACATCAAAGATACTACCGACTACTTGAAGAAAATGGAAAATTTAACCATTCCAGAAAATACCACGCTTGTTACCATGGATGTAACTTCCCTTTACACGAACATTCCCCATGATGACGGAATTGCCGCATGCAGAAAAATATGGGAACAACGAACAGATCAAGAACCTCCGACAGAATGTTTAGTAGAGATGCTTACACTAGTTCTAAAAAACAACAATTTTACTTTTGACGGAAACCACTATCTTCAAATAAATGGGACAGCTATGGGAACCAAAATGGCACCCTCCTATGCCAACATTTTTATGGGGGACCTAGAAGAACGATTACTCCTCTCGTCACTTAAACAACCTCTTTCATGGTTCCGATTTATAGATGACGTTGACATGAAGTGGACACATGGCGATAAAGAGCTTGATGAATTTTTGGAACATGCCAACAGTATCCATCCGTCTATAAAATTCACACACGAAGTGTCGAAAACCAAAATGTCCTTCCTTGATACTACCACCACGGTCAAGGAGGGCAACATGACAACTGATTTATACTCTAAGCCCACAGACAAACATCAATACCTTTCACCCAGTAGTTGCCATCCTAAGCACTGTTTTAAGAGTATCCCATTCAGCCAAGCCATTAGGGTAAAACGAATATGCTCCACTGTTGAAACCACCAAGCAAAGACTAGGAGATTTACGCCATCATTTGAAGAGACGGGGATATAATGACAAAGTTATAGAGAGTGGGTTTTCAAAAGCCAGTGAAATTAACAGAAATGACCTCCTGGAATACAAAGAAAAAAAGATCAACAAACGGGTTCCCCTTGTTCTCACTTACCATCCTTCTTTAGCGAAAATTGCAGGCATTGTCCGTCATCATTGGAAAGAAATTGAAAAAAGTGAAACGCTGGCCAAGTTGTTCCCTGAACCACCCGTTGTAGCGTTCCGGCGACCTAAAAGCATTAAGGATACACTGGTCAGAGCTGCGGTATCTAGACCTTCATCGACGGTCGGCCAGTGTAAACCATGTGGTGACAAGCGTTGCAAGTGCTGTCTCCAATTGCAACACGCACAAGTGTTCCATAGCAAGACGACAGGAAAGGAGTATAAGATCTTTTGCAATGTCAATTGCAAAACACCTAATGTGGTTTACCTCCTTGACTGTCACGTCTGCGGGTCGCAATACGTAGGAGAAAGTGTCCAACCATTCAACAAAAGAATGAATGGACACAGAAGTGACCTTACGAAAAAGACGCTCTTGCCCGTGAGTCAACACTTTGTGTCGCCGGGGCACTCATTGGAAGACTTTGGCAGATCCAAAATTTATATCATTGACCACAATCCAAGTTGGAAAGAAAATCAAAGACAGAAAAAAGAGAGTTTTTGGATCCGCGAGTTACAAACATTACACCCGGAAGGCATAAACAAAAAGGCCTAAATCTTTTGTTTTTTAACTTTTTAACCAGTGCCTGGTCCTTAGCTAGTTGGTAAACTTCATCATTACATTTTCTCATTCTGTTCATATTTATAAATTAGTGTGCAATATACTTGAATAATATAAAGTATAAAGTTCAAGATTATGATTTTTAGTAATTTACGTCACGATAACTGATGGTCACGTGACAATTTTTCAAATCAGATTACAGACGCTGATGAAGCTTGTCGGTCAAGCGAAATATCCGTCGATTTAATTATAATTATAGTCTTTTTGTAGACTTATAGTTATTTTTGTTACATTTTAACATCTTTTTTTGATATCGTTGTGCTAACATTTTAGACGTTTATTTATCATTTTTGTTTGTTTGCACAGTATCGTTAACACTTGTTTCCGATCCGACATCTCGTAGGTTCATACGTTGGCTACTTTTTCAGACGTTTATATATATACGTCTGAAAATTAAACCAAACAGTGTTAGAATTAGATTTTAGAGCTGTCAAATTTTTG
>FXLX01000075.1 GCA_900180385.1 uncultured Candidatus Thioglobus sp.
ACAATTTTTGCATTTATTATTTCTTTGGCTAAGTAACAAACACTTTCTAACCATGATGTGCTTGCAAGGAACAAGGAACGCATTAGTTTTTCCTTATTTCTGTTAGTGTTAATTATTTCTATCAGTACCCATTTGTTTATTCATCTTACATTTTCCGTCAGTCTGATCCTACAAAATATTTGAATACTACCAACATCTGCCGACAATGGTTTAGAATAGTAAGACACAATGAATTTTATTTATTTAACTATTAATTATGCCGTTCATACTATATGTATATCTGTTATTATTTATTAAACTCAGTCTTTCTAAAATAAATGCTATAAAATTATTAACCAGCTTGTTGTTGAAACTTTAAAAGGTAATAACATTACACAAGAAGGAATATATGTCTGTATAATCTTGTCACAGATAATTTTAAAGAGTATGATTTCGATACTGAATATTGCCTTAATATATATATCACGCCTCTACTGTGCTTTTTCCAATAAAAAAATATTGAATATTGATAAATATTTTGTATGTGAAAGCAGAGACATGTCTGATGAAAGCGGTACCTATATAATTCTTTTAAAATTAAAAACTATTTTGTTCACTTGGAGATAGCATAATATTGGCCCAAATACACATACTTTAAAATGTCGAAATGAAGATTATCAGTATTAAAGTAACCGTACGCAGTGCGGTCTTATGTATGGGCACAATGGACAGTTGCCCGGTGGTCCCACAAGCAAATGAACCCCATGCTAATCTATGTATGTTGTATACGGCATAATTTTTAATTTTTAAACACTGATTTTGTTGGAAGTATCAATACAAGAAATATATGTTTAATTTTATCGACCATTTATAATTTTATTTCTGTGAGTGTTTGTATAGATATGGGCCTCAGTGCACTGCTTTGACCGGGGCCTATATTGCTGATAAGACGGCCCTGACCGTACGTCATTCATCATTTACACTTCATGAATATATATCGGCTGTACATAGCATGGTATAGGCCAATATTGCTTATGTATGTTGGTTGCATTAATTGATATTTTCGTAATAAAACTCTTTTCTTATGACTTAAAAGACCATACTTTCATTTTACAGACACCGGCGTCTACTACCCCCTTTAGGCTTTATAATGGTTGATACCACCCGCGTACTAGTACTAGTTAGTCTTCAATGTTTGCACTGTCCCTAGTCCAACAATAAAAGATTCCATACTTTTTTCTCATACTTTTCTATTCTACTTCATTTAACTTTCCAATGGATGTCATAGGGGATATCATTTAATTTCAAATACTAATGTCCTCTCTATAGGCCATGCCTACTCATATTATTTTGTGATATTCAACTTTCACTCAAATATATACACACTGGCCAGACAGAAATGCTGTGCTCGCATCTAGGCAATGCCTACTCCATATTAGCGAGCACAGAGAGCTCTACAGCAACATGGGCATGCGCATGCAACACACAATCTTCCTTATGATGAGATTGAAATCCTTTCGTCCGGAAGTTGATAAAAGTTGGCAGTCTCGGAGAGAATGCCAAAAATAAAAAAAAAGTCTCCAATAAATGATTTTAAAACTAAAATGATATCATGAACTTCTAAAAATCGTATTTAAGTAACAAAAGACAATAAAAGGTGCTTACATTGTTAAATTAATCAGAATGACATCTCGCTATCAAAGTCATGACGTCATGTTATTCATAGACATAGGCCAAAGTCGTCAACAACATTTCGCGGAATTTTAATTAAAATCTTGTATTTTCATTCCCAAGTCAAAAAATTTCAAAACGACATCTATTTCATTTGCAACTGCGTCAATTCCGTAAATCGTGACGACATGTAAACAAACACAGCACTTTTTTCAAGCGTGTCCAGATTATTAGATAAAAACCTTTCTAGTTACGGATTAGTAAAAGATAATTATAGAATAAATTTGACTTAATTTTGAACTACAATATTTTCAGAAAATATCAAATTTATTTTTTGGACCATTTGCAGCCGATGTAGAAAAACTCGCCTTGGTGTGTTTTAGTTTTGTTTTATTTTTTGCAGAATCTACGCGGGTGGTCTAAATATTTACTCGGATCAATCAAAACTTTGATTAATACAACACTGGCGTACTGAAAGGACTTTATGTTAACATGGACTATCAGGTTAAGGACAACAACTGTTCATTTTTTTATCACTGTGAATGACTCTTAAGACAACACGAATCTGGTCATTTTTTGACGTATGGACATTTTATGTCACGCCCAACTGCATTTCACTGTCGAACTCCAGATTTATATTGACATTTCGTTACTGTATATATGACTTACCAGTTTAAAAGAAATCCAAACACAATTCCTGTCTCCAAGATTATTTGTACATGTACCACAATATTCCTAAAGTTCTACAATAAATGCGTAAATAAAAACGAATCTGGCCACCATTCATCGTCATGTTAATATTTTTTTTATCACGTCATATTTTACGTTGCAACAAGTAAAGGTCAGCATTGAAATCGTATTTGGGTCACAACTGACACGCAAAGATGACAATGTCATCAATATTTTTTAATACGCATCTATAGTACACGTACAATAACTAGGAGGAGATCACAGGGACCTGCTCCCGGCCTTTCGTTATCAATAATTGTAACCCTACTATCAATGTGCGGTACTAAAATATCACAAGGGATGACACCCGTTCATATTTATACTTAATTCCTACCTTTCGTACGGTTTAGTTGTGTTGAATAATGGTAATTCCAAATAAATATCACAAAAATCCTAAATAAGGGTAATAACAAAAT
>FXLX01000076.1 GCA_900180385.1 uncultured Candidatus Thioglobus sp.
ATTTTTTAGGAAAATATTTTAGTATTAATTTTGTTGTAAGTATTAGATTTTTGGCAATCTTAATACCAATGTTTATTGGATTAATATTATATTACTCTTATGTTTTTCCAGACGATCAAGAAATAGAAATAGAAACAACATTTTTAGATACAATTCCATTTCTTATTTGGTATATCGTAATGTATTGGAGAATATTTAAACATATTAGAGATATAAAAAGTTCATAACAAATCATTCCACCTGACCGCTAACGCGGCAGGTGAATTCAAGCGTTAGGTGCGCCTGACTCAGTATCAACAACATAGAGAATCGACAATTGCCCCAGAAAGTTTTTATTAGCTATGCCCATGAGTCAGAAGAGTTTTCCGATAAAGTTTTGGAATTTGCTAATTTTCTGAGAAGAAAGGGTGTTGATGCTGAGATAGATCAATATGAAGAGTCACCTCCTGAAGGTTGGCCAAAGTGGATGATGAGACAAATTCAATCTGCTGACTTCGTGCTTATATGCTGTTCTGAATTATTTTTTAAAAGAGCAAACGACTTTTCAGGGGATGATGATGGGCTTGGCGTTAAGTGGGAAACATCTTTAATGCTTCAACACCTTTATACTTTAAATACGAATAATACAAAGTATATCCCAGTTATTTTTAACGCCTCAGATTTCAACAATATTCCTCTATCTTTGCAGCCATATACTTACTATGATGTATCTGTTGAAGATAAAAAACACAAGTTGATAAATAGATTACTAGGTATTAGTCAAAGTAAACGGCCACCTTTAGGTGAACGAACTGATACTGAGGAAGAAAGGCCTCCTCTAGAACCTAAAGAACAAAAATCGATGTTTTTGAGTAGCATTATCGACATTGATCTTTGGGATGAGGCGACATGGAAAGGAATGGCCTTTGTTGTTGATCAAAGTTTAAGGGCACCTCCTATAGCATGTTTTCTGTTTGATGATGAAAAGGCTGGCAATAAAATTTTTCACAATTTGAAAGCTGGTTTTGGGGAAGTTGATGAGGAAGAAGAAATAAGATTAAGTTTCGTAGAAAGCATCTCTGAAGAAAACCCGCTGGATTATAAAGTACATTTTGGGTCTAGCATTGAGGTTCTATTTAATAGGCTCGAAAAGTCCGGAATAGAGCCTGATTCAACATTGCTTATGATGGTGTCAAGAATTAATGAAATGACCCCGCCTAAAGCCCCAAGCAGTTTAACTATGTTCAAGCATGCTTACTCACATTTTAAAAAATACTATATTACTAATGCATATCTTACGAATGGACAGCCATTACCTAATATGGATAATTTAATACAAAAGAATTCAGTAAGTTTTCGAGTCAAGTCTGAGGTTGTTTGTAATGAAAATGATGAAGACATTGTTTTGTTTAGAAAAAATAATTAATGCACCTAACAATTAAAATCCAGCGGATGCAGCAAACATGGCACGCCATTTTGGTGCCGCAAAAGCCGTTCCATGTCTGCTGCACAGCTGATTTTGGGCGTTAGCATTCAGGATCAAGAATGAAATCAAGAAATAAGGCAATGTTAGATAAATCTGTATCAGCAATGATTTCAGCAATTGAAATCTATAATAAGCCTGATTTTAAATATCGTGAGGAAGCGTTTGCTGTTCTTTGCATTAACTCATGGGAGTTGTTATTAAAGGCAAAAGTTCTACAACTTTCATCTAATAAACTCTCTGCTCTATTTGTCTGGGAAAGAAAAGAGTTAAAAGGTGGTGGTAAATCTTCTAAGCGGTATAAAAAGATTAACCGAGCAGGTAATCCTATGTCGGTAAGCATGTATGAGGCATATCGAATTATTGTCGAAGACTACGGTGTAAAAATCGACAAGGCAGTTAAGGATAATTTGGAAACTTTAGCAGAAATTAGGGACAACAGTATCCATTTTATTAATGATGACTTGCAGCTATCTTTAAAAATACAAGAAATAGGTACTGCTGCATTGCAAAATTATCTTCACCTAGTTCGAGAATGGTTTGGTGATGTTTTGTCTGGCTACAACTTCTATATTATGCCACTTTCTTTTTTTCGAGATTTTGATTCCGCTTCAGGAGAAGCGTTAAATTCTAATGAAAAGAAACTCTTGAATTATATTAAAGCTGCAGAAGAAAAATATGAAAGCGATGGAAAGGAATCTGAAGAATACAATTTGGCGTTAAGGATTGATGTTAAATTCCAGAAAGCTAAAAGTAAGTCAGGAATCCCTGTAAATATAACTAATGACCCTGATGCTCCCGCTGTAAGGCTAAGTGAAGAGTATATAATGGAGAAATTTCCATGGGATTTTGGAGTTTTAACTACGAGATTGAAAAAGAGATATAACGATTTCAAATCTAATCATGATTATCACGCCATAAGAAAAAATTTAGAGGATAATCCAAAGCTGTGTCATCAACGGCTTTATAACCCGGGAAATCCCAATAGCGGTAAAAAAATTATCTACAATCCAAATATCGTTAAAGAATTTGATAAGCACTATAAGAAATGCTAACAAGGCAATGCACTGGACGGGTTGTTCCGCGGGCGCTTTGTGAATTTGGCTTTGCCAAATTTTATCACAAACCTCCCACTCCACAACCCGCCAGTGATCGCGGCGTTCACACGGCGCTTCGCGCCGTGTGAACGGTGGAGTTGACCTGCGGTCTAACACTATCTTCTTGGTGCGAAGCACCTTCGAACATAGCGTTCGACCTGACCAATTCTCCAGCATAAAAAAGAGGCTAGCCTCTAATATGCTGATACAATTGGCATGTCAACTCCACCGTTAG
>FXLX01000077.1 GCA_900180385.1 uncultured Candidatus Thioglobus sp.
GCACTGGCAAGACACCTGGCAAGCCTAAATCAACTGCACACGCTTGAGAATTTGGCGCTTGACCAAATAAAGTAGATGCTGATGAAAAAATCTTAGATTTGGTGCTAAGCTGCGCATGAATTTCTAGCCCAATCACTGTTTCCCATTCCATATTTAATTCCTAATTAATAACTTATATTATTTTAAAGATTTTCCCATCAGATGTATTATTTTTTAATGCACTTTAGTAGGTGTATTTGGTCGTGCCTTGGGATGCTCATTTTTTCACCTTTTTAAAATCATTATTTCAACTTCATGTTTTGCTTGTTCTAAACCATTTTTTGCTTCGGTTTGTAATTGCTTGGCTTGGTCTCGTATTTTGCTGATTCGTTTAGCAATTTGATTTTGTTTTTCTAGGGGAGGTAGTGGAATTTTTAATTGTTTAATTCCATTCGTTCCAATAAATGGAACTCCACCGCCACCAAGTTGCCTATCTATTTGCTTTCTACCATAAAAAGACATAAGAAAAGCGGATATAAAGATAGGATTGGCACATTCAAACAATCTTATTACTCCAGTATTATTGTCTACTGTATATTTTTTAGATAATTCAGGAAATACTGAGAATTTATACTGTTTAATAGCTTCACCAATAAATGGACTAATAATATCTCCTGACTTTAAAATTTTAATTTTATTGTTGTTGTATAAATCAATATATTCCACATCATCAAATCTTATCTCGTTATTTTTAGCAATATTTTTGACCTTTAAAAGTATATGCATAGTATTTTCTGTTAAATTTCTACCTACACCTTGAAAAATATTATTTGATATATTATCAAGGTTGGTAATTTCATATTTGGAATTATTTAAAGCACTATCAATGACAGAATATATTGGTTTGTGATAATCAGGATCCAATCGCCCACCTGCAACCTCACTAAATTTTTTGGTAAATATTCTTGCTTTTAGACTGTTGTCGGTTTGTTTAGGAAAGTCTATACCCAACTCATCTAAAAGATATTTATCAATACTATCTAATAATTTTTGTACTTGAGTTTCTTTATCTTTTTTATCTTGATAAGCTTTATCCATTTTTTCCACAATATCTGCTTGAATTTTTTCAGATGGAATTGGGATTAATAAGTTTTTTATATCCTCTGTTTGCAATCTAGGCAGTGTATTACCAGACATTAATAAAGTAGTTTGTTTGACTACAATCTCCAAACTAAGAAAATAAGCCAAAAACTTATTATTTAAATATTCGCTATCTAATACATGAAACTCTGTGGAACATATTCCATCGAAATTAGCATAATGCACTTTATTTAAATAAGGTCGTAATTTTGGAAAAAGAACTTGTCCTTTTTTAAAAACTATAGCGCTACTAATATTTTCTCTTTCTTTTGATTTAATAAAAATTCCTGTATTACTTTCTATATTTTCTAGCCCTATATAAACATTATTATCAATATGTTTAGTGGTTTTTTTTGAAAAATCAGAAAGCTCTCTTAATATCTGATAATTAAATTTAGAATTGATAATTTTATTAATAGCATTACGGCGAATAGGGTGATAGGTATTAGGATCAAACCGCCCTTCCAACTCACTAAACTTAGTTAGAAAAATTTTATTTGGGTCGGCTTGCTCTGAGAGTTGAAAATTATTCATTATTACCCAATCTATCAGGATTTTTAGCAATTTTCTTGTCCATTGATTTGAGTTTTCGCTCTAATTTTTTAATGTCTTCTTCTGCGGGCAAATCTTCGGGCTTAATGCCTCGCTTTAATAAGATATCTCTCACACCTTGATTGTTTTTAATATGTTCATCAGTAATAGCATTCTCGGTAATCAACCGATGTTCTTTGGTGTTAAAAACAGTAATCTCTGTAGCAAAGTCTTTGGCCTTAATGGTAATGGCAGGTAAAAAATCTGCTAATGCTCTATTATCTGGCATTTGCATTTTTTGCTTCATCTCGCTGGTGGTTTTACCGCCAAATAATGCAGTATCGCCCTTTGAGCGGATAAAGCCAAAGTTTCTATCATTTTGAGTGTGTTTGTAAATAAGGCTAGAGAGTTCTTTTTCTGAATGTGTTAATTTCTGTCTTGCTTGTAATCTTTCTAAGCCATGTATTTGCTCTTGAATGAGTTCTAATTTTCGAGTTTGCATGGCAAAATAAGTCTGTGCAAAAGCTATGGTCTCTTTTCTTGGGTCGCCATTTTGAGCAATGAGATAACAGGCATAACGAGTAAGCATTATGTCTTGTATTTCACGCTGAGAATTTGAGCCCAAAACAACCATTTTGTTGACGTCAACGAAATGGTCTAAAGGCTTATTGTTACTGGCTTCACACGAAATTTTGGCTTTAATGATAACTTGATTAAAATTACGCCAATCACTGTATTCTAACAAATGCTGTAAATCTCGTGCAAACCAAAACTCTACGCCATCCTCGGTAGTTTGTGAATGCGTATCAAAATTATCAGCAAAAGATTGAATTATTTCATTTTTCATTATTCGCCCTCTAATTGACTAATAAATCTTGATAATTCCTGCTTAATAAAATCCAGTTCATTGGTTTCGATTTTTTTACCTGTAGCGTCATAACCAATCTCATCGGCGATTGCCATAAAAATATCATAATCTTCTAGGTTTTTTTGTTCATTATATTGTTGTTGTAGTTTTTCTTTTAAACCATCTGATTGCTGTCTAAATTGAGTGTTTATCTTGGTTCGCCACTCTTTAAACTCACTGGTTTGTTTAATTGCTTTATTGGTTAAATTATTCGGCTTGTTAAAACCTTCTA
>FXLX01000078.1 GCA_900180385.1 uncultured Candidatus Thioglobus sp.
AAGGTCCTCTGTAAAGATTACTCATTTCGTCCCGATCCGTTAAGGGCTGTTTCATAAAAAATGGCTCCAACATGTGAAAAAAATGTCCAAATTAAACTCACTCCTAAAAACTTTCTGCTGATAATTTTCAATGTTGTATACATTGAAGTAAATGAAACAAGAAAGAAACTATAAACAGATAAGCAATAAATTTTTAAGAACCTTTTATTGAACACAAATTGGCATGAAAAACATGTAAAACACATACTTATTCTATATCAGTTAAACAATCTTTAGTCTCAATTATTTTGTATAATGGTTTCTCAAACAATGCAACTGATATAAATGACTTTTTGTGCAAAATATTGGGTTATTGGTAGTTGTAGTTTTTCTTAAAAGCTATTTTTTATGAAAAATTCTCAATATTTTTGTCCAATCTACCTGATAAAGTTTTTATTATCAAAATAATAATGAATATTTTTACTTAAGACAGCAAAATTTTCAAACTTTAAAGATAAGTAGCCATTTGTAAAAAAAAAATCACATTGATTCTTTGAACGATCGCAAAATAATTGGTTGTAGAAAAAACATTTTGTCTATTTTTGTTGCACTCCTGACATTTTATAATAAAGAAAAAAAAGAAGAAAATATCACATTTTAAAATGCCAACATTGAACAGTGATGTTACTGTTAACTCATACAATAATTTTTACCTGTTTTCAATGAAATATTTGTACAGAAATGACAGTATTTGGAAATTTGTAACAATTTTTTGCCATACCACTTCTTTAATACCCAGTTTTAGCAGCAATATTTTTAATTATGTACATTTGAAAATTTGTATTATACCACTCTAATATATTAGATAAATCATAAAGAAATAATTAGAATATTTTTATAGGCTAGAAAAGGCAATTTATTATAAATTATCATTATTTTATCAATGGTACTATTTTATCAGGATATGTTGCACTCCTGACATTATATTGCCATCAAGAAAAAGAAGAGTTATTAACTTAAAAACAATTCACAGGGGAAAAAATCAGTTGGTGTTCTTTCAAGCATTAGTTTTACCAAGTTTTAATGATAATTGTTTCTTAAAGTAATATTTTTCTAGTTATTTGTAACTTGTTTACAGCCATACTTCTCGAAAATTCCAACTTATTTTTGAAATATACTATACAAAAACATTTAAAACATGTATTAATCTAAATTAATATTGAAAATAGATGTTTAATGTACAATTACAAGTATTTTTTGGATACTTAGAAAATTGATTATATCAAATTTCAATGATTTTTAAATATTTATGTCAGGAGTGCAACATTTACATGGTCAACCATAAATTATCTATAAGAAAATAGATAAATGCATTTATCATAAACTTTATCAAGTCAATTAATCTCCAATAGCTAATGAACCTAGAAAACATGTTCCCTTGTCAGAGAATGTCTCTAGTATTAATACCTAATAGATATTAAAGCATGAGACCATTTAAAATGAACAAAAATGCTTTATTACATAAAATTAAAAGCACATAAAATGCTATTGGCACTTTTAATTTTTTCAAACATTATTCTAAACTTGACAGAATCTCATTTTATTTAAATCATCCATATAAAAAGCTATAATTTAGACTGTGTAGAAGATCACTTAAAACTAGTTGCACTCCTGACATGAATCAAATGCTTCTGTGAGAGATATTTTATGTATCTCAAACAGGTAAATGGGTTTTATCTGTTCTCTTGGTCAGTCTCTGTTGAAATAGAAAGACAAATGTGATTTTAGTTACATTTAAAAGAAAATATGTCTAAGAAAATATCAAATGTTGCACTCCTGACATTTGAGGGTGCTGCCTTTAATGTGACATTCTTGGCCTTACTACTGATTTTAGTGTATCCTTTAACTATGGTTTTGAAGCAGCAATGATGTATTAAGATTTATTTATACCCCATATCTTTGAAAACTAAAAGACAACATTTCTACAATGTAATTTAGGAAAACTTGCATAAATGTTTGTTGCACTCCTGACTAGGTACATCTTTTTTACAAAGCCATATTTTTATGCAATAATAAATGTGAAGCATGATCTATTGCTATCTTAAAGTATGTCAACATATCAAAGTTTGTGATGAAATAGATTTTGATAACATATTGTTTGATTTAGCACTGTGGTAGGTTGTTGAAAATTAAGGATTTTTTAAAGTGTCACAAAAAAGGGTTGCACTCCTGACAATTTTGACATGTTTTTTGGACATATTTTTTTTGTTATTCTAGATATCTTAAAGATTTTTTGCAGTAACAAACATCAAATCATTACAGATCTTTTGAACTATTTAGATCCAATAAAATCATAAAAATGAGTAAATTAGACAGCTATAGCAGTAGGAGCCATTTATACTGACCATCATTAGAAACGCATCACTTTCTTTTTTAAATATTAATTTTAATGAGTAATTTGACAACATATATAAATACGTCAAACAATAACAACAATAAACACTCTAACAGATGGGAACAAGTTTGAAACACAGTTTCTTTTTTGGGACGTCACGATATTGTTGAAACACAGATACCCTCGATTTCAAAATTCAGTACTTCGTATGTTCACCTCTTGCGGTGATACAGGAAACACAACGGCGACGCATTGAAAGAATAATGTTTTGAATAACTCTCTGGGGCATATTGTTCCACTCCTCTAATAATGCCTGACGTAAGGTGGCTCCAGTAGTCGGCTTGACGGGACGGTT
>FXLX01000079.1 GCA_900180385.1 uncultured Candidatus Thioglobus sp.
ACAGACAATACTGCTGTGGTAACCTACTTGCAAAAATCAAAAGACAGAGCGTGGTCGGAATTGACATGATTCGAAAAAGTAATAATTTTTTTATTAGAATAACGAAAAATCCAAATATCTTTTAAACTATAGATTTTTGAACAGCAAAATAAACGAGAGTTTTATTTAGAATTAGGAGTGCTAACTAAAAATGTTATTGTAATGCTTCTTATTGTTTTGGCTGAGGCTGCACTCCGATGAAATTTTGCATTTTGGTCCTATTTTGTTGTCATTTTTCGGGTGGGAGTAGATGTACTTTATAGAAGAGCCATCCGTACGTCAGGTATCTTACCTGTAAAATCTTTCTCTCAGCCACGTGTACTTTAGACGAACCTGACAAGCATTTCTCTCATAAATTATTGTTATATTTTGCATTTTTTGTAAAATGGGTAAAAAGTCTGACTTATCTCCGGAATGCCAAAAGTTTGTAAAAAAGTTGTTTGCCTTTTTTAGTAAGGAAAAGGCAACGAAGAAGCCAATTGTCTGATTTGATAGGGTATATCAAAGGACATCTAAAGCTTTGAGTGTGTCTTACACTTCAGTGCACCGTATTATGAATGGTAAGAGGCCTTGTAAGTCAAATAGACCCAAAGAAAGAGCTAAAATTTTGGACGACTTTGATCATTGTGTTATTAAAAGAACAATCCACGGTTTATATTCACGGAAAATTGCTCCGACCGTCTCAATAATACATAAGGAAATAAAAGATTCTATTAAAATATCAAAGTCTAAACTTACTCTAACTCTCATTGATCTTGGATATACTTATAAAAAAATAGGTGATAATCGAAGAGTTCTGTACGATCAAGTGTCTATTATCAATTATAGGTGTAATTATCTGAGAAAGATCAAATCTTTTAGGGAAGCAGGGTATGATATCGTGTACATGGATGAAACATGGGTTAACCAAAATCACTGCACAGATTATATGTGGCTTCCGAATGATGGGTCTGATGCCCCAAAAATACCCTCGGGTAAAGGCAAACGTTTGATTGTTTTGCATGCAGGTACGCGAAGTGAGGGTTTGATTGACGGCTGCGATTTAGTGTTTCTGGCCAAATCAAAGGATGGTGACTATCACCAGGAGATGAATAGTTTTGTCTTTCTTGAGTGGTTTGAAAATCAATTGATGCCTGCTCTGAAAAATCCTAGCTTGGTTGTGTTAGATAATGCAAGTTATCACAATGTTAAAACAGAAGATACGGTGTGCCCAAATTTTAGTCAGAAAAAAGCTGTTCTCCAAAACTATCTTACACAACACAACATTCCCTTTTCTGCTACTGATACCAAAAAAGTATTATATGAAAAAATAAAACAAAAAAAGACCCCAGTAGTTTATAAAACAGATAAAATTGCTAATTTACACGGACATGAAGTATTAAGAACCCCCGTTCGACACTGTGAACTTAACCCGATAGAATTAATATGGGCGCAAGTCAAAGGTTTCGTGGCTAAAAACAATACCACCTTCCGATTAAAAGATGTTAAAGAACTCACGTACGCCGCTTTCGGAAAAATTACAAAAGATGTGTGGACAAAAGCAGAAGAACATGTGGTCAAAATTGAAAAAGAATACTGCAAAGAAAACTGTATAGATAGAAGTGTCATAGAACCTATTATCATTGATTTTTGTGATGATGACTCGGATGACGACACGGGTTGAAGTATAATCATATTAAGTATAATAGACAGAGAAAAAATGTAAAAATCGAATAAATGTCACGTTAAAGCCAATGCCGAAAATATTTGGAACATGTGTCTGCCAATTCATTAAGGTTTAAGAACAGTTGTAACTGTTGAAACTATCTGGGGTCAGATGAATTATTTAACTTATATTGATTATAACACATAAATAATACACAAAACAACTTGACACACAAAAAAAAAGATAAACAGGGACAGTTTATAATCCAACCGAAAACCAAACACAAAACGGGCCTCGTATTCATGAAAAGTCAAAACAAACAAACACAAAGGTCGAAACTTCGGATTCCTGTTTTGGATAAGCATTTCGAAGTGGAATAGGTTAAATATATATTTCCAAACTTTTAGCTCACGTTTGAGTTGAAAGATATAACTTGGTTTAGTAGAATAGTTACGTAAAACAATTGCAAGTATCAATGATTCATCAATAATTTTTGCAGTTTTTAGGTATTTTTTACCAATGTTAAGTTGAAGGTTTGGTAAAAAATAGCTAAAAAAATGACAGTGCTCAATGTGAAATATTTTACAGGTAAAAATCAATGAACTCAATAGTGCGTGTAGGAGATGGTGACGGGCTCTACGGAGAACAATGGAATCTTTCGGGTGACCGTCGAGTGTCTATTGTCCTCAGGGATTAAAACCCACGGCCGCAGGCTGTTCTCTTTTATAGACTTATTCCCTCCGTATTTCATCAAACTTTGTCTAAATATACACCCAAAAATTCCTTTAAAATGCGATTTTTCTATATGAGCAGGGCCAAATACGTTCACTTTCTGGTCTGCAAACTTCCAAATTAAATTAGCACCCTTGATTCTCTACACAACTCTCGTTTACACTTCTACTTTAAAATCTACAGTTTAAAAGATATTTCAAATTTTCGTTATTCTAATCAAAAAATTATTACTTTAATAACACAGGTATACATGACTACTTACTTACCTGGCTTGGTAATGCTAACAATAACACAGGTATACATGA
>FXLX01000080.1 GCA_900180385.1 uncultured Candidatus Thioglobus sp.
AGGAGTTGTCAAATGCAAGAGAGAAAGTATCGCAACTTCCGGAAAAGTATATCATTGCCTCTTGCAAACAGATTGACAGATAACCAAAAATCAAGATGCTTGGAAATTGTTACGTTTGTTTCTATAAATTTATAAATGGCATTATTTCGTATTTACTATTCTATCATAACGAACATATAATTATTTAATATTCAGTACGACAGAGTATAGATTTATCAAAGTCGTACACGAATCCTATTCAAAAAACAGACGTGTGCGTCATGAAAATATTACATTGTCATCAATTGTAATAATTTATGTTGCCAATTAAAGACTGCCTGAAGGGGGTAGGCCTGGGGTATGGGAGATAACTCTATTTTCAGTGTCTTCTCAAATATATGATCATCTGTGCGTTTGAAAATTCCCCCTCAATTCCAAGCTTCTTGGTGACAAAGATTGTTTACATTGGATATGGCCAGTTAAAAAAATGACTCCTTTTCCTTTTACCTTTCCATAGCTGTGCTCCTTGCAGGGCTCACCAAACCAGGCGAAGTGGGCGAAATTCTCGCCCTATATCGGCTGAAGTCGCTCTCCCTCGACTACAAAGCGAAATTAAAGTCGCCTTGTTTCTTTTTGCAAGTCACTCTTTTCTTGCAAATAATCTTCGTTTTATGGTAAAGCTGATTGACAAAACAATTGTAATCAATGGGAAGATACATAAGAATAAGAGGAAAAGGTTTTATTCAAGCAATAAAGAAGGTTTAATTTGTTGATACAAAAGTATCACGGCAAACTTCTGCAAATTTGTACTGACGAAATTCCAGGTGAATATTAAATCCCAAATCTTAAAATATACAAACAGACGCTTCCTTTACCAAATTGGCCGTTGAATTGTGTTATATTCTAATTATTTTCACAAAACTTGAGTTATTTGTAGCTTTTTAAAAGCTAAACAATCAACATGTCTAAGTTTTAAACACGGCGATCATGGGGACGTAGGAAATCGGGGGAAGGAAACGAACATTTAGATGTCATTGACAGATTTCAAGGCAAAAATGAATAAATCTAAAATCAATAAATATAAGATCAATAATAATAATAAAACAAATACAAAACATGAATTTAATGTTAAATATGAAAGATATAAACAAGATATTAGCAAAGATAGAAAGCTATGTTTGGGAAAAAAATTGTAATATCTGATCCTCTCTTATACCGCCGCCCCCCTTCTTCTAAGACAACTAAAGAATAACCAGAATCAAACGAATACAACTGGAGCACAGAATTTGAAGGAATTTAACAATACAGCTGGGTGGCTGTCTGTGTTTTTTGTGTTTTTTTTGTAATGAATTAATCAAGTAGAGTCACCCTCAAACCACCCCTCCCCCTCCCCAGCCGACTTGAAAATAAAAAAGACAAATGCAGTCATTTGGTAATTTGGACATCCACTTTGTCAATTATAAGAATTCAAAAGCTTTTTGTTATTGGTAACTAGTTATTTTTTATCTCACAAACAAAGAAACTAGCAAAGGATGGGTGTGTGATAACTTTCCTCGACAATTTCATTTTTTTCTGGGTGCCATCCATGAAAAACATAAATTTAAATATTTTAAAAATCTGACGGTAAAAGTTTGTAAAATTTGGTGCAATGATGTCTATATGTCTATTCTTCAGTGTGACATTTTTTGGTGGAAATTAATCGACAGGAATTTTTTTAATCCGATTTTTAATACCAAGGTGGTCCTCAGGGCATCCCCCCTTTTTTGCAGTTTCCACTGTTTTGCACGTGATTATCTCCAAACAGGATATTCAGATATGCTAGATATTTCATATTTATTCAACAACAACACTCTCAAGTGTATTAAAGCCAAAATATTCCCTTTCAATCAGAAATAAATGTGCATATCTATTAGAATCTTCCGAAACTAGTATTACCATCTGGCGTCAAGAATACCCCCAAAATTGCTATATTTAGGATGTGCTATGGAGAAAACGGCACGGTGAAATTTTTTGAAACTTTGGCAGATAATGTATTTAGACATAACTATTCCATGATGCAAATTTAAAAAAAATTGAATGATGGGAAAATTTTAGGGTAACCCAGGTCTACCACCTTAAGTTACAAAGTACACTGTGTACAAACGGACCCGGCAAAAAATGTTTGGACTCGTGCATATCTAATTCCGGAACGGAACCGGACTGTAAGAAGGCAAGAAGAAGGTAAGAATTCTGTTTATTTATTTGTTTTTTGCATGAACTTGGGGGAAATAAATGCTTTATTAACCATTTCCTGCTGTCAGATGAAACATTTTGGCTATGTCATCGTATATTAATTGAGAAATAAGCGATAATGTGCCGCAAAATGACGATCAGCTTGACCCCAACCCCGAATTTCGCTCAGTTTCTCTTTGAATTGCTCACATTGAATGGAACGAAATGTATTGAAGGAACGATTGATGAATAAAGATGACAAGAATCGTCACTTTGTGCTTTTAATTATTGATATAAGTAAGCACGGGGCGAAAGAAATGGGTCATGTCAAAATGGCAGGACCCGGTTTCGTGAATGATGTTACAGCATGATGACCCGGTTTTGTTCCAAAAAAAATTACGAACAAACAGGAACCAAAGCAACAGAAATCCACAGCCACCATTGTTTATACTGTGATACAACATTTCCACAATTCGATGACTTAATAAAACATTCTAG
>FXLX01000081.1 GCA_900180385.1 uncultured Candidatus Thioglobus sp.
GGTACCTTGGGGAGGGGGGGGGGGGGGGGGGGGGGGGGGGGGGAGGAGGAGGAGGGATAAATTTCATGTTTTCATGTCTGCTGTTAAAATGGCTCGTCTGGTAAATCTCATTTCACACTATGTCGTAGACATCTCGTAAAACACGTCTTTCTTCTTTTGGATAAGAATGACTAGAGATTGTAATGCACACTTAATATATTCGACGTGGGCGTATGTAAAAACAAACAAATCATATATTTCTAACTTTTATTTATAAGTCTGTTCTGTACAGCGGAACCAGTTGTCTGAGTTCTGGTTTTTTTGCTCGATCGCTGGGATGATCTGTTTCCATATGTCGGCCATTACAGGAGAGACGACCCTCTTAAAATCCGTACGGTCTCGTGCTGTAGTCCTGCATGACGACTCTTTTGTCGAAGACTATCCTGTAGTCTTTGTCTTGATGTACGGTAAGTAGTCTCTTGTGGTCTCTCGTGATCTTGAAGTCGTCCCTCACGGTCTTGACGTCATCTCTGTTATTAATGACCATGTCCTTGATCGTATCAAAGTTGATGGTCAAGGAGTTCTTGTAGTTGAGAGTGATGCCTCTCACTTTACATATGGTCGTATTTCCATCCTTGTCGGGTCTGGCAATCTTGTAGGCATAGTTCTTCGGTCCACCGGTGACAAACTCTATTATTCTGTTGTCGGGCACTTCATCGGTGAGATCTCCTAGGTAGTCACCGAGTTCTGGTTTCCACTCGCCTGGCCTAGAGGAATACACGACTGAGTCTGTATCGGCGTATAAGGCACGGGGTCCTAATTGTTCCAAATAACTGTACAACTTCAAACGGGCTTGAGCTGTGGTATAGGCTGCTATGACTACGTTGGTTCTCCCGGATTCTTCGACGAACTCTTCTTTGTATTGATATCTCATTTCCACCATCTCGTCGCTGACAAAATTTATACCCATCACAAGAATCTGGTCGCTGGTCAACATGTCAAAATATTCGGCAGGTTCGGATATGTATTTTATCTGAGGCATGTTGGATCTCTGTCCGAATTTTCCCCAAAAGCTATTCAGCATCAGTTTGGCTAATGCTCTCAATCCAGGATTCTTCTTTATGTTGTTGTAGTCCAGGAGTATTCCCTCCTTTTCGTGGTAGTCTCTGATGTACCTCCATTTATCGTTTTCGCACTGACACCACTCTGGCCAACCGCTGGCTTCCTGCTTCATTTTGAGGAAGGTATTCACGTAGGCCGTTAGTAAAAGTGGTAACCCCTTACAAGTTGTTTCGGCCTTATGACAGATTCGGCCTTAGTTGATGCGGCCTTACGCAAATCCGGCCTTATATCAAATTGATGTTCCGGCCTTATCATATATTTATGCGGCCTACGGCAAATCCGGCCTTATATCAAATGGAAAAGAATAATTAAAAAATAAAAGTTGTATTTAAATTTAAAATATTATTTAAATATTCATGGATATGATGAATAAAATATTGGAACTTGTAGTGTTTTCACAAGATTTACTCGTAACTCAATATGAAAAGCCATAATAAATCGTTATTATTTTAACAATTTTTTAATTAGTAATTTTTGGTAATAATGACGGAAATCATTTCCATTGAAGTTGATGATTAGAAAAACAATTCAGGTTGATATACCAAGCTGTCAACAAGCGAAATTCCTTAGATGTTCTCTTGCAATTAATTATCATTTGTTTAATAGTCGTATAATTGCACTGGCAGTATGATTATAAGGGTTACCAAAAAGTAAAAGGAAGCCATACTATAAATTACTCAAAAAGTACTCCAATTCTTTTGATGAAACCGCACTAATATATGCACATTTTGGTGATGGTCCTACTATTTTCAAAACTATCAACTATGTCGTTTCCTTGTATTGTGTGTGAGCAGAACGTCCGTCCAAAGCAGCATGCTTTAGAGTGTGACAGTTGTTTCCAGTGGCAACACAGACTATGTAATAGTAGGACCATCACTTAATTATTTACTCAAATCATCACAATGTGTCGTTTTATCGTATGTATCATATATATCCATAGATACACATCATTCTTAACTGAGGCCGCATTAATTAACCAAGGCCGTATCAACTAAGGCCGAATCAACTAAGGCCGCATTTGTTTAAGGCCGGATTTGCATAAGGCCGAATAGTTTTCAGGCCGGATCAACTCGAAAGCAATTTGGTCGGGAGTAGTTCGCCCCCCCCCCCCCCTTTTTTTCCCCTAATTTGACCTAAATGACAACACAGGGTAGTTGCATTACATTTTAAGAAAACTTGTTGAGCCAGATGGGTGTGTAGATAGCTTTTGAGAGATAAATCATCCAGTTCTTGGTCTATACATTGTTACAAATTACATATGATATATGATACTTACGACGAATCATTGCATTCCTAATCCTGGCCCTATGCTAGCTACGTCTGACTGCCTTTACCAAATCTAACAAGAAGTCAAGATTTTGCGAGACTCTATTATGTTGCTAACATTAAGAAAGTTGCCGGTAATTGGGTTGTCGTTTGTCCATATAATAAATTCAAATATGCGTGATATCCGTGAGCACAAAAAAATTCAATCCAAAATTAATCATGATAGATGTTGATGGAACACGAGTAGATAGCGTTCCACATTTGGCATTTTTTGTAGATGAAACCATGAAAGCCATGGGTAGAGATGCTTGGG
>FXLX01000082.1 GCA_900180385.1 uncultured Candidatus Thioglobus sp.
GCCTAACGGTGGAGTTGACATGCCAATTGTATCAGCATATTAGAGGCTAGCCTCTTTTTTATGCTGGAGAATTGGTCAGGTCGAACGCTATGTTCGAAGGTGCTTCGCACCAAGAAGATAGTGTTAGACCGCAGGTCAACTCCACCGTTCACACGGCGAGAAGCGCTGTGTGAACGCTTAAATTCAGCCGACGCGTAAGCGGTCGGCTGGAATGATTTGTTATGTTTTTTTTCTACTTTATATCTGTTTCTGCCAACTTACACTCTAAAACGCCTTTTTCTCCTTCACTTCTAGACACCTCATGCAATTGAGAGCGGGCAGCCCACATGCCCATTTTTACTTCTTGCCAAATAAAATAATTTCTGTTTGGTTTTGTATCTAATTCTATTCTTGCCGTATTCTCAGTAAGAGAGGTAATCACATGCTTCCCAGGCTTTACTGTCCATTTAAAATATGTTTCTGCAGCTGTTTTGCCAGCAATTTTTCCGTCCAATGTCACTGGCATAGTTATCGCCCCTCCATACGACTCGTTTCTATACAAATAAATGTTAGATTTGTCTGGCATAGGTCGAAATTGTTTTGCAGTATTATCTCTGTCAATTGACGCCATAGGGACGCTAGCACAGCCTGATAATAAAGCATAAATCGTGATTATTGCAATAATTGAATTTTTTTTCATAAAATTTTCCCTTTTTAAACATAACGCTTGAATTCACCTGCCGCGTTAGCGGTCAGGTGGAATGATTTGTTATAATTTTTTAATAATAACCGCTGTGCCATACACTATAATTTCTGAAAATCTACTTGATGAACTAATAGAATATTTAATTCCAATTATTGCATTTGCATTATATTCATTTGCTTTTTGAATCATATCATTCATTGCTTCATTTTTTCCCCTGTTTAATACTTTTGTATCTGTTTTTGACTTGCCATCAATTATTACAGATTTAAATAAATTATATTTAGTAATTTCTTCAATTATATTTAGTAATTTCTTCAATTATATTTAGTAATTTCTTCAATTATATTAGTAGTATTCACCGAAACACCGCTAACAAGACCAAAATCATTAATAATTTGATAACCAAAAATTTTATCAAGAGTTGTGAGTTTGACTGTTTTATCTCTTAGTTGTCTTACGTTTTTTTCATGCCTATTAAGTGTAAACTTCATGTGTTTTTATGCCTAACGCCCAATTAACAGGCAAAAAATTGTTGGCTAAAATAAGTGAACGTAGTGAACAAAAAGCCAACTGTTTTTTGTCCTTGTTTAATTTCTTGTTATGTTACTGATTACGCTGAACTAACCTTATACTCTTTAGTTTTTTCATTAAAGGTAAGTTCAATATGTTTAGGATAATTATTTCCAACACTCTCTAACATTTCTACTAAAACTTTTAGCTGAATATAATACAGTTTTTTCTTTTTAGCCCTATCTGATGCGATGTAAAAGCCAACAAGTGATTTACCTGCAGGAACAAATGGTGCAAATATAGAGCTATGAATAAATTGGTTACAAATATCCCAATAGCTAATAGATTCCTTTTGACCTGCATATAGATCATAAAGCTCAGGGAATTTATGCTGATTTAATAATGTAATAGGTTTATCGTTTGCAGGATATATAGCTAATTCAACTTTGGTGTTTTTTATAGCATCAGTAACCTTATTTGACTCCATCAACTTTCTCAGAGCAAACAAGCCCAAGAAGACTTCTTTCTCTAAAGTAAACAGAGATCTTTCAGACCACTTTTTTTGATTATACCTTTTCGCCAATTTTGCTGCGATTTTTAAACATTCTTGTTTCCAAGGCACAGAATCTGAAATCAACGCCAATCTCCATTAAGTAACATAACGCTTGAATTCAGCCGACGCGTTAGCGGTCGGCTGGAATGATTTGTTAGAATTTTTAATACTCAAGTGTTTGAAGTGTTTTAATACTCTCGTTGTGTTTTTTTAAAACTGACAGTTTTGGGTAATTTTTATTAAACAACTCATAATCATTAGTATGGTTATCTTTCATATTTATACTCATGCTTAACACTCCTCCTCCCACATTCTCTTCTATGGGAGTGACTAATATATTACCCAAATAGGTTATTTTTTCAGATGCTACTGTGAATGTTTTTAATATGTCATAATCCATTCGATTGACGCCATAAGCTTGCTTGCTTTTTACTGTGGAATTACCAATAGATACATATCTCATTTTATAAGTTCCTGGATTTAAATCTGCAACCAAAAAATTCCCACAATTATGTTTTTCTGTTATTTGGTCTCGTTTGATTTTCCTAAACAAGTTTCCTATCGGACCATATGTTTTTTTTGTGCATAAATTTCTCCAAACATTAAATTTTTCTTTTGTTTTGATGTTTTCAAAATTAAATTGTATATTTTTTTGTGAGGCGCCTAATAATAATGATTTAGTGGCTAAGATAAAAATTCCACTTGTGAATGATGTTTCTTTATTGTTATAACTCCTTATATGTGTTTGTGTTACACAAGAAGTTAAACTAAAAAAAATAAGAATTATTAATATTTTTTTTAATCATAAATGTTGTATTCTAACGGTGGAGTTGACATGCCAATTGTATCAGCATATTAGAGGCTAGCCTCTTTTTTATGCTGGAGAATTGGTCAGGTCGAACGCTATGTTCGAAGGT
>FXLX01000083.1 GCA_900180385.1 uncultured Candidatus Thioglobus sp.
GACAGTACAGTCAGAGACATAGGTGATAACTGTGATAGAGTACAGTATCACTCATCTTGGTGATACTGATACAGTACAGTCAGAGATATAAGTGATAACCGTGATAGAGTACAGGTATCACTCATCATGTTCGGAGTTCGGTAATTTTGTTATTACCTTTATTTATTATCATCTTGGTGATACTGATACAGTACAGTCAGAGACATAGGTGATAACTGTGATAGAGTACAGGTATCACTCATCTTGGTGATACTGATACAGTAGTCAGAGACATAGGTGATAACTGTGATAGAGTACAGGTATCACTCATCTTGGTGATACTGATACAGTACAGTCAGAGACATAGGTGATAACAGACCTGTTTACTACTACGTTTTCGCCGTATTTACTACGCTTTTTTACAGTAAATTACGCCCTACGTTTGAACCTGACTATTCTACGCTTGAACAAACATCGTTTTTTTCAAAATTCGTTTGTACAGAAAGGGACATACCGTGATTGATCACTCCGAGAGACATAATTTTTAATCCTTTAGACATATCATCACGGACATAAACCCACTGTGATAGACCTAAAAAGGACCATAAAACAAGGTGGTGGGGATTAAATTTTATGGCTCTCGGTCACCTGTGCGCCGATTGATATTTTACCGCCAATTAAGAGATTAGCGTTACCTGTTCTACCTGTTGACTTTTAATATCGTAAGCCGTAATTATTGCTACTGAAGGATGTATTTTTGACAATTAATTTTGTATCCTCTTGCTGTTAATATTTGACTGTTTGTTGCTTTTCATTGCCAAAGAATGTCTGTCTTGTTATCGTTTTCGTTTGTTTTAGAAAGTTCTACTTTATGACCTCGAGTTCTATATTAAGAATTTTGTTGAAACCGCAACTGAACTTTATCTTGTTTAATTTTAATTTCTCATTTTTTTTCTTCTGTTGGGTTGAATTCAGTATGTATTGAATTATTCGTAAATACGGGCTACTTCATCAATGTATTTTTTGTTTATAAGTTAAACCGCAGGCGCGGGTTTTTGAAGCACGGACTTTGCAAGCGCGGGTTTTTAGTGTTTAGTTGGTAAAGAGCAGACTTAAAATTGATTATTGGTTTATTTTGTGTTTTGGACTTTTACCTCTCGTATTGAAAAAAAATTAACAATTCAAGTAAACTGTTTTACACACATGGCTTGTTACGTAATTCCGTTATAGATGAAAATAATTTTCTTTAAAATTGCAAACAAAAACCTATAACAATCCAAATTTACGTAGCCTAATGGCTACAAAATGAACAAAAAGCGGAAAACGAAGAGCATGCTTTTAATTTGTTCCATAAACTTTTTTTTGCTGTATTGTGTCACAAATCTATTGGGTTGAAAGCCAATTAAGATTTGAATTTGAATAAATAAATAAACTGGTGACATTTGATTTTGGTCAGATACTGTGTAATGTCAAACATTTGTAGGGGTAAAATCATGATAAAGGTTAATTCCTTATTTCCTTTCACGTTTCTAAACTTTCTGCAGATTAGCCGCTAATTTCCAAAATATATCCGTAAATTTAGTGACTTTTGGACATGTAGTACTTCTTTGAACGATCTGTTTATAAATATTTGTTTCGTTAATTTTTAATCAAATTCTTCAATGACCGTATACAAATTATTTAGTACGTATTTCTACAACGAAAAGGGTTTTAACTGGGTTTTCTATGAAGATTAAAATAAAAAAAATACTGAACGTATAAAAAATATTATTGAACTAAAATGTAACATTGAACTGGAAATACGCTTTAAAACGTAACAAATCACGCATATCGCGCATGTGTTTATGAAACTTCATTTGTGCACAAGCCAGGTCACGTGTACGCGTGTCAATAAAATACTAGGTGTAGATACGCAATACACAGCCAAGGTTAAAAATCTTTGAAACAAATTTGCACAACCCATGATTTCACTGAATTGAAGTTGAATAATCATTTATTATTTACATTTTATTCATCAATTCAAATGAACTCTCCGTTCTCGTGCTATTTTCTCGATCTCGGGATTTCATTCCCGGGATTACGTTCAAGGATGTTTTACGTTTTGAGGAAAGAAATAAAAATGTTTTTTTTTAAATTCTGAGGGGAATCCGAGACAGTACCTGAAAAAAAAAATAGGCGATATAAAAACGTAATTTCACCTGTACATCTTATCTGACTAGTTTACCTGTAAAACGACACACTTGATTACAAGATTAACACCTGGTGTTTTATTGCCCCCTGATCACCGACATGAATTAAAATTTTTAATCCCCATCACTCTCCTAGACATGACCACTATCACGGTGATTGATCACGGTATGTCCCTTTCTGTACTGTATGACCTTAACTCATTGAGCCACCCGGGCCCCCATCTTCAGTAGATACATGTAACTAAGGTAGATATTTGGTATGTATATACTGTGTGTATATGCCATTATGGCACCAGCTCATGAATCAGAAACCATTGTTTTCAATTTCCGAAAACTACTCTCAACATTGCCAAACTACGCTGAGCTGGAGCAAATACTACTCTTTAGTGTCAATTGGGGTAAACAGGTCTGGTAGTGTTTCTCAGAATGTTTTGAAATTTTATCAGCAGCTTACCGGTGAAGAGAGGAGGATCCCTTTCATTTTGGTCGGAAC
>FXLX01000084.1 GCA_900180385.1 uncultured Candidatus Thioglobus sp.
TTGAAAAGAATTGGTAGATATTTAAATAAGCTGGGTCAACTAACTATTTACTATTCATTTATATTATCCAACTTCAATTATTGTCCTGTAACATGGCATTTTTGCAGTGAGAAAAATACTAAGAAAATGGAAAAAATTCAAGAAAGGGCACTCAGGTTTATTTATAATGACTATGTTTTAAATTATGAAGAATTACTGGAAAAATCAAAAATGCCATCACTTAAAGTTAGAAGATTAAGAAGTATAGCAATTGAAACGTTTAAAATTATACATAAAGAAAGCCCTTTTTATTTACATGATTTAGTAAATATTAAAAAACATAATTATTCCTTTAGATACGAAAACACAGCTGATGTACCATCTGTAAAAACAACAAGGTATGGTCTGAAATCATTCCGTTATTTTTCAACCAAACTATGGAATGAGCTACCAAACCATATTAGATTAAAACAAAACTTAAATCAATTTTCAAAATTATTGAATACCTGGAATGGTGGCTCATGCCATTGTAGTGCTTGCATGTAAACAGTTTGTCTTGTTATGCTTTGTGTACTTAGTGCTATATAGTTTTAATATTACCCTATCCTGATCTGCTATTATGCTCTTAGATTCAGTTCTGATTAATTTTATATGTAACTGTGTTTTATGTATGCATGAGTTTGCTTTTATGTATGACTATGTATACATGAGCTTATGTTTTATACTAATGTCTATGCATGCATGTTTTGTTTTGTTGTTTTGCTTTGTGATGTCATGTAATATGTGCTTGTAAAGTTATTTTATACTTGTATGTGCTTTTTATGTAATAGTCGATTCAAAAGCTCACTAGAGCTTATGTTATGTGTTATAGATATTTCGACTTTAAATAAAACTTATTTGATTTGATATTTGATTTGATGTCAAACACTCAAATGCTCAGTTATTGGGATATAAGTCATTTGTGAAAATTGTGTACACATTCACCATTTGTTATGGATGACCACGCCGTAAAACATAGAACTAATTTGACTTGACATATTTGTATTGGAACTGTAAGAAGGAACATCGGGATTGCTTCGACACGAAACATCAGAAGTGCTACTGGCTGTAGAATTTGTGGAGGTTTTACGAGGTAAGTTTGCTGAAAAGCATTTCTGTTAGTTTCACTTTCAGTGTTGCTGAGGATGTTTGATATTTTCTTGTGTCTTTCCTCACTCAATGTTGAGTAATTATTAATAAATGCCACATTGTTATGCCCTGATATTTGCATAATATCTATCCCCTCCACATTGTTTTCTCTTAACTTCTGGATAAGATATTTTCTGGCACTGGATGGTTAATCGTTTATTTATGTCTAATTTGCAACTTTCCTTCATTTTTTTCATGAGACTGGAAAGTTTTCTTTCATGCACTTTTCTACCTGTTTCTAAAGCTCGTACAAATAAATTATGTATTTTGCGACAATGCAAGTATATAAAGGAGGAGAAGCTAATACCAATCTTCTGGACTTTACATAGGTTTCAATGGAAAATTGGAATTTGCTTTAATAGAATAAAATAAAACTTTCATATATACACGGTAAATTGAAGAAAATCAAAATAGAGATCTGATTTAGTGTCAACAAGCACCAGATATGATTTTAATTACTATATTTAACTTCTGTTTGTATATCATAATCAAATGAATTAATATGCATTGAAGTCTACATGTATGTAGAATCCCCACCAACTATTTTCTTCATATCAAATTTGCTATTATTAAACCATAATCCATTGATTGGTAAATTACATAATGCGATGTCACTAAGGAACCAAGAATATTATGGACAGGTTTATTGCATAAGTGTTGTGACCAGAAAAATATTAGAGTGAAGGATATATTTTTCTGGAATGAACAATATTTACATGATAATGTTGGCTGTTGCGAGTAATGACTAATGTGCGAATATATTTTCTGAGTCGGATCATACAAAAATGCATTATGAAAGCTTGAAGTTTCAAATATTCAAACATTGCTAATTTAGTCTGCATTTGTTCCTTTTTTCTTGTTATTTTATTAGTAAATATATAATAACATGTATTTTAATTATAATCAATGCTATATTAATGTCTTTCAGATGAATGGCTGAGTTAATGGTCTAACAGTGTACAATGTACATGTGATGTTTGAAATAAGTGCAAAGACTATATATATGAAAGAAATAATTGTATTAAAACCTATGAACGTTTTATAAAGATCTTATTAAACAAAGGACATTTTTCAAGAACTATCACTCAGTTGTTGCATACAGGCCAGGGGTATGTGAATCAGTTTCAAATGGAATTGCACAAAATAAAAAATGTACTGTAATCCTGATCAACAGTGAGTAGAATTCCAGCAGATAAAACACTAGTTTCAACTGACAAATCATACAACTTTGTTGGAATTTTGCAAAAGAAAAAAATGTTTTAAAAAAAGATGCAAAATGATTGGAGGAAGTGACTGAATACAATTATTCCAAATGGTTAAAACAAATTATATAGATATTTTGTGGTGTCATAAAGAATTCAGAATATAAATAATTATCTATAATTTTAAAGTGACTTGATGCAATAGCAGGAATATGTGTTATTTTCACCTTGAAGAAATCTACTATCTGATATGT
>FXLX01000085.1 GCA_900180385.1 uncultured Candidatus Thioglobus sp.
CATTGGACCCTATGGGAATTTCACATTTTCATCTTTTTTTCTGAAACCACATAACAGATTTGAATCAAACTTGGCAGAAATGTTCATTGTATGGTCATATACAAGATTTTTGTTTTTGGCGCTGATCGGAAATCCAACATGGCTGCCAGGGCCCATAATGTGTTCTGATTGGTCGAAATTTAAAAAATCTTCTTGTTAGAAACCACTAAGCCAATTGAATTGTGACTTTGCAGGAATGATCATTGGGTGGTCCTGTACTAAACTTGTGAATCGTTTGCCAATCGGAAATTCAAGATGGCCACCATGACTCGACTTAGTTTAACATAGGACCCCAGGGATTTCAATAAGGGCCGGCACCCGGCGATATGTCGCCGCTTCAAACGAGTGAAATCGCCGGTTCGACTGTTAGAAACTAAAATATTTTTTCATTAAATAAAAGAAATATACAATATTTATTCACTCTTTCATCTTAAAGATTTTTAAAATCCACAATTATACAAAAAACAATGCATTTCAGGATCGATAGCAATGCATTTGTCAGGGGTTATCTAAAACTAGGGGAATGAAACGAATTTATCTGAATTTATCATTGATCGGTGTCAATTCTACGCTTAACTTATTATCATTTGATGTTCGATTAAACGTTTAAATGATAGAGATATTTCAATTTAAAAATCTAGAGACACATCGAAAAGATAATTATGTTATCGATGGATAACTCATGAGATACAAATGTACGCAAATGGAAAAGTTTGAAGCGCCATTTTTATACGGTGTGACTTTTTACCCAAATACAGCTTCAAATTATATTATTTCTATTATTTTGAGATGTTTTATGAATAATTAATGATTTATTAGCTCCTCTATCGTTATTTTTTCATGAATTTCAACAAAATAGTCAGTTCTTACGGACAATATCAAACAATCCCGATCTCGGTCGATTAAGAATTTCCCTGCTATAGCTATATTAATTTACCTTTTCTAAAGAGAGACAACCCTTACAAAAATGAATCCCGGTTCTTGAAAAGAGGGAATAATAGTAATATAAAGCTTAGTATTCTGTACCTTTGCCTTAATTGTCAAAATATGCAATGAGACAAAACTGTTTATCTTAGGAAGATGTACATCCTCCTCTTTCTTGGTTATCAGACATACCAGTTTTTGTTACCAAAGAATGGGAAATAAATAACTCAACTTCATTTATGTACAGATAATTTTTTTTTACCCATAATGTATTAAAGTTTTTCCAGTTAAATATAAATGAAGCTTTACAGAAAATGACAGACCCATAATTTTTTTTTTAATTTGTTGTAAGTGGCCAGGTTTTACTCTTTTTTTCTTTTTTTTTTAAACAAAATAAGATAAATAAATAAAATAACTAAAAGAGTGTTGGATGAAATATATTTGTTGTATGTAAGTAACACATACCATATGAATTTTGAGTGTGTTTGGGTACATTTGTATTTGTTGGAAGCGGCCATGTGGGTGTATCGATGTTTATAATTCTCATATCCGAACATCCGGGTATTTAATAATTCATTGGGGTGAGGACAGCAGGAATCCTCTAGATTTTACCTAGATTCCAATGGAAAATTTGAATTTTATTTTCTTAATTTAAAATAAATCCGTCAGATATAAATTGACGAAAATCAAACTAGATATCTGATTTAGTGTCTATAAGGACCAGAGGTGATTTTAATTAAAATATTTAACTTCTGTTGGAAGATAGCGAATAAATTAATATACATTGGAGTCTATGTAGAATCCCGAGGATTTTGCTTGGCTTCACCTCCAAATATTTTCTTCATCTCAAAATTGATAATCATTGATTGGTCAATTACATTGTGTGATGTCACTCCGAAATCGAGAATACTAATAGTTATAAAATTGATCATTTTGATTACTCTTGTGACAAATTTATGAAATTTGAATTTGTTTATGAAAAATAATTCATATAGAACCTTTAACTAATACAATAAATACGATTTTATGGTGTATTTGGGTAAAGTCACACCCATTTTTATATAGGAAAACTCCCAATATCAGTATTAACGCTTTTATTATTATTTTATTTTATGCATTTACATATATAGCTAATTGGGATATTTAGACCCTTTCACAACAACTGCTAGCTGTTATTTTCCAGTGGACTGGATGAAGGGGAAACACACGCTTTCCCACTGAATGACATCAGGAAAAATCAAACAAAAATGAACTTTTCTACTCCATTCTCGCAAGAAAATTAAAGCTCCACGGTCATCTTGAAATGGTCTTATTGCTTGCTAAAATTTAAAAAAAAATCATTTCTATGAAACCTTCTTTTTCATGCACTTGTAAACTACCTTAAAAATGCCTCAGAATGCACCATTTTGAATGTAAGTGAAAAAAAATTACCCCCCCCCCATTTTATCATGTAGCCGCTTCAAATTTCAATTCAGCCTGTTCAATACAATCTTATTGAATACCCTGAGTACTTACAGAGTGACATATATTTAGATACTGACATTCAATTCTATGATAAATAGTACTTACAGAGTGACATATATTTAGATACTGACATTCAATTCTATGATAAACAGTACTTACAGAGTGACATATATTTAGATACTGACATTCAATTCT
>FXLX01000086.1 GCA_900180385.1 uncultured Candidatus Thioglobus sp.
GATATTTGGTATCTTGGTTGGCCATGATCTGAGCATGCGCATATTATACCGATTTCACGGATGGTTGATTTTTGCGAGAGTTATAGCCCTTTTCATGTTCCCTTACGAGCTGCTGCTATAAATTATTTCCTTAATTAGCTATGTATAATATTTATGGGTGATTTTCAAAAAAATGAAGACTTTTCATTTTCAGAGAATAATTTGAATATTAAATGATATGAAAGAAAGGTAAATATCTTAAAACAAGCACAATGGTAACAGTTATCTTCATGCAAAGTGTCATGGAGATTGCTCTTCCGGTTAAAAAGTTATCCTCTAAAAACTGGTCAAATTTGTCAGGAGTGTGACGTTTTAGCGTGACAAACTTTAAATTGCCTTAACTTACCTTGATGATAAAAAAATAAAATAAAAAATATATTAAAGAAAGATGGTATTCTATAATTTCGTACCATTTTACTTCAAATATCTAGATGTTTTGTGACCCTATGATTTTGCGACAAAAAATTATTCTATTTTTTAAATTAGTGTACGTGAATAAATTTAACTTGGAAAATTGTACAAATGTCAAATTAAACCTTAATAGTTTTTCATTGTTGAGACTAATTAGTTCAGAAAAGTCAAAATATGTTGTAAAAAAACATTAGTTATAATAATTTAGTAGTATTAGACTGGATGAATATGATAGTTGTAAAATTGGGCTTGCATAAGGAGAGACACAAAAAATGTCAGGAGTGTGACATTTTATCTTAGTTGTATAGTACTATGTTGTATGCTTTAATAGTTCACAATTTTCTTTATTTTCCAAAAGCTCCAGACCCAATCAAAGAAAAAAGTTGGAAATAGCTCTGATATATGACATATCATAGCTAGGAAATCAAAATAACTAATGTCAGGAGTGTGACACTTTTAATAGGCATATCTTTTAAATAAAAAAAATAATAAACCATGCTTCTACAAACTTCCACAATGTTTTCAATTTAATTACATATAAACAATAAGTAATAATTATAGTATTTTTGTATATTGCATGACACCTTTCTCATAATAAGTGATGATAAAGGGTTATATTTTCTTAAAACATGTCAAAATATGGATTTTTTTCTAAATGAAAAATTGATGTATGTTGCTTTAGATAAACAGAATACTTACTTTAATATATCTTGCCTTTCATAAAACATTTTCATTCTTTTGATATAGCATTTTTGAAAATTTATCAATAATTTTTCATTCAACAGTAATATGTCACACTCCTGACATAAAAACATTAAATGTCGATTGCAATTGCAGTAGGAAGTTTTTTTGCAGAGTAAATTATTGAGAAACATGGGGAAACTAATTTGAAAACCACTAAAAAGTAATTTTATACTAAGAAAAGATGATCTATTGCTAGTTTTAATAAATTTCAAATCCATTTTAACCATTTTTGATGAGATAAATTCCTAAAGGGCAAATAATTAGCACACTAATCATTAGAAAAAGCAAAAACATAATTTTGAATCTTCTTTTAATATTTACTGTTAACTGTAAGAAATATAAGCTTTTGAAGAAATATAACTTTTAGTTTGGAAAGAATAAGTTGGTTATATTATTTTCAGCTCGACAGGTTTATTTTCGAGAGGGAGTCAGGAGTGTGACAATTTTATTTAAGAAATAGATTATTTTGTAAGCATATAGCCTCCATAAAACTGCTTGTAATTGTCTCGGGGAATTATTTAATTCTCAATAAGCACTATACTCTTGAAAAGATGTATAAATGGTTGAAAATTGAGTTGTCATTTTTTATAATTATGATAGTATTACTTAGAATATGATAAAATATGATTGAAATAACATCATAACAATGCAAAAATGAAATATATTCAAGGGAAACCTTTTTTCAGTCAAAATAGATTATGTACTACTACTTAAAAAAGTTATTGTGACCAACAATGATTGCATTTAGCTTGATATTTGGTGTATTTATCTTTTAGAAAAATGTGTCAGGAGTGTGACAAAACATCAAAAAATGGACAGTATTTTCATTTGGTTACCTCTAGTTTATACCACCAATGATCAACTTAACTTAACTTTTGTTATATTTATTAGGCATATATAAATAATTGATTTACAACTATTAAGCCTCATTAGATCATATTTTTTATGCTTGTATGAAAACTTTAATTACCAGATTTTTTAAAATATACAGTAAAAATAGTGTTTCTTTGATATACTGAAACTGTTTTCTCATGATATATACAAAGTTTGGTACCAAAATGTGCCTATTTCATATCATTATCAAATGGAAATACATTTAGGTCTTTTACCATACCCAAAAGAAAATGATACCTCTGAGGAAGTAAGTCTGTATTTGTTATCATTTTAACACTTTGTTGCTAATAAAAGTTGAATTTTTTTTTTGTCTTCATATATTGCACTGAGCAACTGAATCTGAAAAATATATCATATTGACATTATTTTACGACCAAAATTATGTCAATTTGTCCAATTTGAAATTTCACCCTCTATGTCACACAAAGTCTTCATTTTTTTGAAAATCACCCAAATAGATCAATACAAATATAATTAAACAAAAACAATAAATATTGTTACTTTCACGACTTAAGTGCAAAAAAAAAAAAA
>FXLX01000087.1 GCA_900180385.1 uncultured Candidatus Thioglobus sp.
TGGTACATTTGAAAAATTTTGAAAGACCTGCAGGGTGCATGAAGCCAGACCACCAGGCCCTTGCATAAACTGTAAACGAGAAGATGTGACTAAGCGCTACTGGCACCTCTCACAGGGGCGAAATCAACCACTGTTTTATACTTTTGTCAAAAATGCATATGCATTCAAAGATGATGACTGTATTTGTAGAATGTGTGAGGCTTGATTTAGAAAATCACTCGAAATGTCCCACGATACAGAAGCAACATCAAGCAAAAGAAAATATGATTCAGCCATAGATACAAGCTGTGCATTTGAAACAAATGATTTAAATTTAACAACAGCAAACTTTGACAGCTATGGTAATGTGTCATTTGACCCATGTGAATTTACACTCCATACTGCGGCTAATGCAGAAAATAATGACTGTAGTAAAAAACATGTATGCTTTTTGCAACACATGAACATGTGTGAAAAAAATGGTGACCATTCGACATCAGTTAATGTTGACTTATTCCAGTCGTGCTTTCAGATTTAGCTAGATCAGAATAACAACGAAGCATGTACATCTAATCAATTTTTTCTCTGTATTGATCACTACAAGAAATATAGAAATTTCAAACCCCAACTAGAATGTTGCTTTTGTGACAAAAGTATATACAGTCAAAGAAAGACCATTTAATTTAAGGGAAAGGATCTTCTAGAAAGAATAAGGTTAATTTTAAATTCTGATACATTTGTGTATGCAAATTTTCTATGGTAATGGCATCAGCATATTCAATTAGAATTTTAAATTAGAGCCCCATCCGGTTTTCTCCTATTATTCACATGTTTTATTATTTTTAATAAAAAAAAATTAGTTGAAGTTTTTGTGAATTTTATTTTGTAAAAAGTAAATAAATTAATTTGATGTGTTTTAAGAGATTTTGATTGGATAAAAAATTGATGTTATTTTCCATAGACAAAATTTTTAACCGGAAGTCACATGTTGGGGTCTCAATTGGGAATTTTTTTAATTTTAATTCTTTTTAAGCAATTATTATCCGACAAAATATTTTTAGGACAAGACAAAAATTAATTAGGAATTAATTTATAAGGATTGATCACAATTTTTTGTTCGGTTCATTAAGAAATAAGCTAAAAAATGTGGTACACACCCTTGCATAACACAGTGTGTACCACATTTTTGAGTTTATTTCTTCATGAACCGAAAAAAAATTGAGATCAATCCTTAATTAAATAATGGATCTTAGTACAGTACAATCTGCTTTTGTTTTAAAAAAAGGTTAAAAACATTACACCCCTCACCCCTTTTTTTAAAGAAACATCTATAAAATAGTAAATATTGGCTAACACGAGTTCTGCTCAAGAGTCATTACGAGGATGTACATGCATGTGATAAAATTTTATATTTTTTTCATTATCATCATTTTCATTCATTTGTCTTTTATAAGGTCATTTACATTGAAAAAAGTATCACTTGTATCAAGTACATTGACATCAACATGCTCGTGGTGGGTCGCTAGGGGGCGCTATACATGATTTGTATGGTGAATCCACCAATAAAACCGGTGGACGTGTTTGAATAGCCTTATATGTTAAAAAACAGTTGAAAGTAATTTTTAATATTCCAAGATTTACCATTGCATATGAAAATATGACTGTTTTTTTTCTCAAGTTCATTCGATAAATTTAGTAGACCATTACAGTTGATTCTTGTTTTGTTATACCTTCATGGAACAACTTTACATGTATTTCGACCGAAAAGTCAGCTTAACAGGATTACTTTTACAGTAATATAATTGCTCCTTACTTAATACTGTTGTGGTTCCATAAAATCTCAAATTTGGACTCATCTGTTAAATTATATTTGATCAATTTAATAGCTGTAGATATAATGGACAATTATTCTGACTAATTTCAACATTTTTAATACAAAATAATATGTTTTATTGAGAAAACATGCATTGACTTACACTCGTTCTATAAATACGAGTATGTGATGATTCTAGTTACCTCCCTTGAATCCAACCAAAATGTGACACGATCCATCTGACAGAAAAAAGTTCTATTGTATGTTTAATTACAGAAAATGTTTCTTTGAAATACTAATATAGAAATCTATTGAACTATATATATGATTTTCCATCACCCTTTCGGCAAATATTTTAATTTTTAATTTTTCGTGTTTTTTGAAACAACTTCCGCCATTTCCGTGTCGTTTTAATTTCTGCATTACTCCTTTGTTACAAGAAGTTCAAGCACCGGGCCTCAAATTTATATGAAAGAAACAATTTTCTATGTTTTTCTCGCTTCTTCAGTTATATTTGACGCTCACAACGATTAAAACGAGTGAATTTTCAACACTTGGTCGATGTATTCTAAAACGTGTCCGATTCCGGTAAAAAATGTACGTGACAAATTAATTGAAACGACGCCATTATCGAGTCTGCTCTCCGACTGTAACACACTCAACTAATGAAGATCTTCTTAGCATAAAGCGCAAAGGTGATCATAAGTCTCGTACGTCCGATACCACTGAAACCCGGAACCTGTGTGTAATAAAAGTCATTTTGTTAGCTTGTTTCACTTATATTAATATTTTTTAATTTATTAAATCTCTTCTGACATACT
>FXLX01000088.1 GCA_900180385.1 uncultured Candidatus Thioglobus sp.
GATTGATATAACCTCATATGATTGAACGGTTAAAGAGGAAGGAAATGTTTCCTGATTAATATAACCTCATATGATTGAACAGTTAAAGATGAAGGAAATGTTTCCTGATTTAGAGATGCCAGTCAAAAATCAATTACAGGGGATGCTTGCTGTTTTTTAACCATTAGATAGAGCTCAATCTAAGAAGACTTTTGAGCCTTCATTTGTAAAAATCGGATGAAGGGTTCAAAAGTTATGAGCATTTGAAATTGCCTATTTTTGGTCAATAATTTTCCCAAGATGGCCGCCATCAATAATGGTTTTAATGACTGTTTTAGAGTTCTGATTTTTTGTGTAAACAGCAGATAATGTCTCTACTTTTGTTTTTTCCATAGATTATAAGTTGTTCTGTCAGAAAAATGAAACTGAACATGTTTGAAGTAATATTCGCCATTTGTTTTACTGTCCAAAATGTGTCGGAGCCACTTTTGATCTTGACCGAAAGGTCCATTATGGCTTACATTGCCATAATTTTGTCAGAAAATAACTTATCTGACATCATAATAGAAGAAATTGTGTGTAGAAATACTTGTGTTGAGTGCAATTATAACATATGAATCACCTTTTACATCTTTTTGTGGAATTATGAATCCATAAAGGTGGGTGTGCAATTAGTGTTCAACACTATTTGAGAATGGCACCGTTTCACAGCAGTTATATGGAAAAATGACACAAAAAGCTTCATATTTCCTAAACTAAAAATGATATCCGTACAAAATTTTGAAGACAATACCACAGTGTTGTGCACATTCTGTTGGACGTGATGTTTTTTTGTCGACACAAGAAATGGCGGCCATTTTGTTCAAAATGGCTGCCATTTTTTCATAAAATTCCTCAGACAGGGAACCTGTTCCAAGATAATTTGATCAATTTTTTTATCAATATAATTAATATCACTGAAAAAAATGGATATGTAGGTTTGTACCAATGACCTCTTATTTGCTTTAGCATTTTATTACGGAATAATTGTCATAATGGTGGCCATTTTGAAAACAAAATGGCTGCCATTGCTTTAAAATTTGTTGCGTAAATTTACGTTTTTTAAGATTACTCCATCGTTTCTAGTCAGAATTTGATCATCAAGGTACCAAATTAAAGATATTTTAAAAATCTATAACCTCAAGTAACTAATAACTTAAACTAAATACTTTTCATTTCATATATACCACCAATATGTAATCCCCCCAAGGGGTGAAGATTCCAGACACCTACCCCTTGCCGAAAATTTAACTGGTCGGCTTGATATACATGTAGATGTTTTTGTTTTCCTACCTCAATGTCTTGCAATCATAATGTAGCTGTACAATTGCTGAAAGTGATGCTATATGCATCAACCACCCAACAAGCATGATAGTGAAACACCTCTAAACTGAACTTCCTTAAGATCAGCTTGTGTTTAAAATAGATGGATATTATTTGCACGGTTTACACATTTCCTACAAAAGGCTACATCTGGAACCTGGAACTTTATTTAAAATAAAGTTATGTTGTTTATATAGGATGCTGTTTATATTCAGGTTTCCCTTTATTACAATTTGAGCAAGTAAATTTGTTTCAATCTTACTCTCCATGTCGTTCGAATCCCGCTCATGGTAACTTAAGGTGTACTTGATAACACTTTATTGTGTGATAAAATTCGTCAGTGACTTGCAACAGATCTGTGGTTTTCTCCAGGTACTCCGGTTTCCTCCACCAATAAAACTGACCACCACGATATAACTGAAATATTGTTGAAAGTGGCATTAAACACCATAACCCACCCCCTAACCCTACTCTCCGTGTCAAAGTTTCAGTCTTGCCCATTACTATTCTAATTTGCTTCTTAAAACATGTTCAATGAAAACAACCAAAATATTAAGTTCATTCATTTATTATTCAGGAAATATCTGGTGCATTTTTGAAATACATCATCTATTGTCACATGTATTGTGGTCTGAATAAATCCAGCTACATGTAAAACTAAATATATAATAAGTTATTCTTCAATAGAGACCAGAACTCCCAACCATCTGTAAAGAAAAATATTAATGCAATTTTCAACATAGTGTATTAGTAATGAACCAGAACAACTAATGAAGACAAAATGTTGGCCAGCAACATTTTTCATCTCTTTATTGAATATTTAATTATGATATAAATTATGGACTCAGCTGTATATTATCCTGCAGTCCTAAGTTCAGGTAATATCCCAAGGCCAGCTTGGATCACACACATGTCTTTGACCAGCAAAGCATAATGTCAGGTAAACTGGAAAAAAACAACAGAAGCTGGAAGGGACCACAAAGAAACAGTTCTAACTAGTATACATTGTACTTATTATCCGTTCATAACTACTATTATAATAAATATAAATTCACAATGTATTTAGACAAAAAAAATTACCAGAGTTTCAAATTTTTGGTATTGACCTCAAAGTTTTTATTGACATTTTTGGACAATGCCCAAAAATACTTGGTTTTGATCGAACAACTTCACTTTATGTAATAGGCCT
>FXLX01000089.1 GCA_900180385.1 uncultured Candidatus Thioglobus sp.
ATGAGAGATGCCATCCATCACCTTAGCTGAATTCTCATAATGAAATCCTGGTAATTCTAGCAAATCAGCTAACACTTTTAATATTTTCCAAGCTGGTTTAGCTTCGCCAGGTGCACTAACAGCAGCCGAGAATGATTGCATTTTGCCATTAATATTCATGTGCGTGCCTGAGGTTTCAAACATAGCTGCCATTGGCAACATAACATCAGAATACTGCGACACCAGTTCATTGCTAAAGCTATTTAACGAGATAACAAATACTTCATCTTTTGATAAAGCGCTCAATGCAGTTGCTGAATGATGAAAATCATATTCAGGATAAATATCTAATAGCAAAAATGCACGCATATCAGCTTCAAGCATTTCATTGGTATTCATGCCGGCGCTATTTGGCACAAAGCCCATTTGTTGTGCGCCAATTGAATTTGCAGTGGCAGTTAAATTTAATGTAGTGCTGTTTGTTAAATTTGCAATTTCAGTCGTTAAATTTGCAATACTACTAGCCTGTGCATTGTTAATTAAATGCTCGCCCAATATCAGCACCGAATTGTCAGCCTCTAGCAATTCAGTAGCAAGCTCAACTGATTGTTTACTCGGACTCACTGCTAATAAGTATTCAGGTAATTCTTGCTCAGCCTTGCCTAATAATATTTTTAATACGCCGGCCAAAGTATTGGCTATTTCACTTGGCGCTATAACATTGCTTTTTACTTTGTAGTTGTAATCAAAGTCTTTTACGTTTAATGCTGTTATATTGGCACCAGACAACTGCGCTTTACGCAACCTATGATTGATCATTGGTTGCTCTAAACGCAAATTAGCGCCAATGATAAGCCCGTAATCAACAGTCTCAAGGTCAGCTAATGCTATTGTAGATTTAAGATGAATAGTATTATTTAAATCTTTAACGTTCAAACGATGATCGATATTCTCACAACCCATCTCTCGCAGTAATTTTTGCATTAAATACAACTCTTCAAGCGTGGCTGTACTTGATGCCAATCCACCTAATTTTGCCATGTTACGACTATTAAGAATATTGCGATTTAAACCCTTAACAGCAAAATCTAGTGCAACATCCCATTCAACTTCTTTCCACTGACCCTCTACTTTAATTTGAGGAGAGAGTAATCTATTTTCATGCGACAGACCTTCATAAGAAAAGCGATCTCGATCTGAAATCCAAGTTTCATTAACGGCATCGTTATCGCCTGATACCACACGCTTAACATTACCCTTATAAGTCTGCGCGTATAAATTTGAGCCGACTAAATCATGGCGAGCAATACTCTCAATTGAGCTCATCTGCCACGACCTAAGTTCATATCTAAATGGCTTAGAGGTTAAAGCGCCTACTGGGCATACATCAATCATGTTGCCAGAAAGCTCAGAGGTAATACCTTCGGCCAAAAATGGCTCAATTTTTAATTCTTCACCTCGACCAGTAGCGCCCATTTCCATGATACCGGCAATTTCATTACCAAAGCGCACGCAACGTGTACAGTGAATACAACGAGTCATGTCTGTTTGAATTAGTGGGCCGATATCACTTGGCGCAACAATGCGTTTGTCTTCACTAAAGCGAGAAACGTCAGAGCCGTACTCTACCGCCACATCTTGCAATTCACACTCGCCGCCTTGATCGCAAATTGGACAATCTAATGGGTGGTTAATTAATAAAAATTCCATTACCGCTTTTTGCGAAGCAACGGCTTTTTCATTTTGGGTATGAATTTTCATGCCTTCGGCAATTGGCGTAGAACAAGCTGGCTGAGGCTTTGGCGCACCTTCTACATCAACCAGGCACATACGACAAGATGCCGAAATTGATAATTTTTTGTGGTAGCAAAATCTTGGAACGCTAATACTCTCTCTATCAGTTACCGCAATCACCATTTCGCCTGGCTCAGCATTAACCAGTTGGCCGTCAATTTCAATTTCTACCATTATCCTTTCACCATACTTTTGCCGTGTTCAATGTAGTATTCAAACTCTTCACGGAAGCATCGAATAAAACTCTCAACCGGCATTGCAGCTGCATCACCTAAAGCACAAATTGTATTACCTTGTATTTTTTCTTGCACACCTAATAACAGATTAATATCATCAGCTTTGCCTTTGCCATCCATAATACGTTTTAGAACTCGATACAACCAGCCTGTTCCTTCACGACACGGCGTACATTGCCCACAAGACTCATCATAATAAAAATGTGCTAATCGGGTCAATGCTTCAACCATACAAGTTGATTCATCCATAACAATAACTGAGCCTGCACCAAGCATAGAGCCTACTTTATCGATACCATCATAATCCATGGTCATACCCATAGCAACTTCTGCAGTTAATACGGGGGTTGAAGATCCACCTGGAATAACAGCCTTTAATTTAGCACCATCACGCATACCACCAGCAAGCTCTAATAATTCTTTAAATGGCATACCCATTGATACTTCAAAGTTTGCAGGCTTAGCCACATGACCAGACACTGAAAACAACTTAGTGCCGCCAGAATTTGCCA
>FXLX01000090.1 GCA_900180385.1 uncultured Candidatus Thioglobus sp.
ACATCACATATGAACGTTGTCATTCTTGCTTTTCTCTTATTTCAAAATAAAACAGAATTTAAAAAAATGAAATTCATCACTAAAGTAATAATTTTTTGATTAGAAAACGGAAAATTTGAGTTTTCTCGAAAACAATACATTTTTTTAAAACACAGTAAACGAGAGTTTTGTGCAGAATTTTACTACCATTTTTAAAATATGCATTTCATCTAACAATAACCTTTCATTATTGCTGCACTCATCTGAAATTTGACATTTTCCCCGATTTTTACCGCCAAAATAGAGGTGGGAGTAAACTAACTAGAGGTAGCAGCCAGGTAAATCTTACCTTGATAGAGACAGAGACACGTGTACAGGCATATTTTGACACTCCATTTTTAAACTTTAAAATCTTTCTAAAAGTTCACATAAAATTTCTTCATAAACCTATTTTTTGACATCTTAACATATATATAAACATCGCAAGAATGGGTAAAACAAAGGACTTGTCAAAAGATTGTAAAAACATTGTGTTAAATCTATTCAAGTTTTTTCAGCTTGAGAAGGCCAGGGGAAGACCATTTTATTCCCCAGATAATTTGATTAAAAGAACATGCAAGGCTGCTGGCATATCTTACAGTTCTGTGTATAGAGTTGTAAACGGTAAAAGTCCTCCTGAATCCAACAGACCGAAAGAAAGAAAGAAAACTCTTGATGATTTTGACCGTTGCGTTATTAAACGGACCGTTCATAGCATGTACAACAGGAAAATTGCCCCAACAGTCTCAAAAATTAAGAAAGAAATTGAAGATACAATTAAAATCTCGAAATCAACGCTTACTTTAACTTTATTAGATCTTGGTTATAAGTACAAAAAATCCGGCGATAATAGGAGGCTTTTATATGATCAGAGGTCAGTAATAAATGATCGGTGTAATTACCTCCGAAAAATCAGGAAGTTTCGAGAGGATGGGTATGAAATTGTATATTTGGATGAGACCTGGGTTAATCAGAATCATGCCACTGACTACATGTGGTTACCAGTTGATGGTTCTGATGCCCCAAAGATCCCTTCAGGAAAAGGTAAAAGGTTGATAGTTTTGCACGCTGGTAATCGTGAGGAGGGTTTGATTGATAGGTGTGATTTGGTTTTTCTTGCCAAAGCTAAAGATGGGGATTATCACCAAGAAATGAACGGGCCCATCTTTCTAAACTGGTTCGAAAATCAGCTTATGCCAGCATTAAAAAGCCCAAGTGTTATCGTTTTAGATAATGCCAGTTATCACAACATCAAGACTGAAGAAACTGTTGTGCCAAACTTTAATCAGAGAAAAGCTGTCTTACAAGATTATCTTTCAAAACACAACATTCCTTTTCAGCCCCTTGAAACTAAAAAACAACTTTATGAAAAAATCAAATTTAAGAAACTCCTTTCCGTTTTTAAAACTGATAAAATTGCCAACCTACACGGTCACGAAGTTCTAAGAACCCCTGTTCGCCATTGCGAATTGAACCCCATAGAACTTATTTGGGCACAGGTTAAAGGGTTTGTTGCAGAAAACAATACAACTTTTCGTTTGAAGGATGTGAAAGAACTTGTTTATGGGGGGTTTGGCAGAATTACAAAGGAAGTTTGGGCGAAGGCAGAAGACCATGTATTAAAAATAGAAAAGGAGTATGGGAAAGAGAATTGCATTGATAGGAGTGAGATTCCCCCAATAATAATTGATTTTGATGACGACGAGTCCAGCGACGAGGAAAGCTGAATCCAGTCCAACATGATTACATATTGAACGGGTATACCGGTTGTAAATGACAGATTGTACATAACGTTTTTACCTATAAAATTTTATTCATATCCAATAATTGTGTACTCTATGTCTAACTTCAGTGAATTTATTAGCAGAAAAAACCGTTCTTTTTCGAATTATTTCCGAAAGATTGAAATAGCTTGGTCAAATTAAAAATCAGTAATTATGGAAATTTATGATTTCAAGTTTTTTTCAAAATTTTCGAGGTAAATCTCAGGTAAGCATGTGTATAAATGTCACGTAGTCAAATGCATTAACCATGAAGGGAACAATAGCCTTCTCCGGCACTTCGACGAGAGACAATAGACCAGCTGCGGGACCACCGTCGTTCCTATTGTTATATGGGATTACGTCCACGGTGAGTTGGCTGTCACATTTAACGAGCAAACTTGGCCTATTTTGAAGAACTTAGCCTGAAATAAAGACCAAAATAACGCCAAAAATTGGTAATTTTTCAGATGAGCAGGGCCTTCAGAATAATTTCAACCGTAAATATTTATACAATTCCAAAATGGTAGTAAAATTCCTGACAAAACTCTCGTTGGATGCGTTAAAAAAAAATCTACGCTTTACGAAATATTTAGATTTTTCCGTTTTCTAATCAAAAAATTATTACTTTAGTACAATCTTTTGTTACTCAATAACATTTCGCTTTCAGGTTTCGTCTGTGTTTCTTTTTGTTGCTTTATCATAATTAT
>FXLX01000091.1 GCA_900180385.1 uncultured Candidatus Thioglobus sp.
CTTGTGAGTGCTCGTCAAACTTGTCACGTTTAGATGGCGTTCGCTATGGCTATCGTTGTGACGATCCGAAAGATTTAGAAGATTTGTATTTACGCTCTCGCTCAGAAGGTTTTGGTGCGGAAGTTAAGCGTCGTATTATGATTGGTGCTTATGCGTTATCAGCAGGTTATTACGATGCCTACTATCTCAAAGCACAAAAAACCCGCCATCTTATCAGCGACGACTTCAAACAAGCCTTCGAAAAAGTCGATGTCATCATGGGCCCCGTTAGCCCCACCACCGCATTTGACCTCGGCTCATTCAAAGACCCAGTCTCAATGTATCTAGCCGACATCTACACCCTCAGCGCCAACCTCGCCGGACTCCCCGGCATGAGCATTCCCGCTGGTTTCTCACAAAAAATGCCTGTTGGCTTACAACTCATCGGCAATTACTGGTCAGAATCCAAACTACTCAACATTGCCCACCAATTTCAACAAGCAACCAACCACCACACACAAACCCCCATATAATCAATAAAATGAGTAATCATATCGACAATATCAAAATTTAATATGTTTATTAATTGTCTTGTTTTATTTGTAAAATAACTGTAGAGAAATATCAGGTAAAAAAATGAATACAGAGGAATTAATACAAAAAGCCATCACAGAAAAAATTATCAGTTTTAATGAAGATAAAACCCGTATTACTTATTTGTTACAAAATAAAACCAGAAGCTATAAAACTGAAGAAATTGTTCAAGCAGAGGCTTATTTAAAACTTATTTACGAATACAACTATTCAAAAGAAAATATTAAATTGTTTGTGCCTGTCACGATGGGTGCTGATAAAAGAGAAGCAGACATTGTTGTTTATAAGGATTTAAGCCATCAAGCGCCTTATATTGTTGTTGAGTGTAAAACAGAAAAAGTCAGTAATGCAGAATATAACCAGTCTATTAATCAAGCTTTTAGTTATGCAGTTAGTTTAGGTGCTGAATTTGTTTGGGCAACTTCTGGAAATAATAATAAACATTATCAATTATCAAGACAATACCCACAAAAACATCAATCTATCGGCGGTATTCCTAAAAATTATGGACAAGTTCAGAAATATCAATACACTAAAGGTGGCACAAAAGGCACATTTGATTTAAAAATAGTGAGTCAAGATGAGCTAACGACAAAGTTCAAGCAAGCCCATAATGCCTTATGGGGTGGCGGTGAATTAGATCCATCTGTTGCTTTTGATGAATTAGATAAATTGATTTTTTGTAAATTAATTGATGAAAAGAAACCTCGCAAACAAGGTGATCCTTATGATTTTCAATTTATCCAATTTGAAGATGAGCAAAAGAGTATTAATGAATTAGAAAAGCGTATGCACGCACTCTATGATATTGGTCGTCAAAAAGATAAAGAAGTATTTAAAGAGGGCATTCGTCTTAGTCCGCAACGCATACAAACTGTTGTTGGATTTTTACAAGATATTAATTTAGGAAAAACAGATTTAGATAGTAAAGGCAGAGCATTTGAAACCTTTATGGATTCATTTTTTAGAGGGAATTTTGGACAATACTTTACACCTAGAGAGATTGTTAGTTTTATTGTTTCCGTTTTACCTATCAAACATAATTCATTAGTGCTAGATACTTCTTGCGGTAGTGGTGGTTTTTTACTTCATGCATTAGATAAAGTGAGAAAACACGCCGATGATTATTATCCTGATTTTGAAACTAATGCCGATGAACGACAAGATCATTATAAATATTGGCACGATTTTGCAGAAAAAAATCTATTTGGTATAGAAATTAACGAACAAATTGCCCGAGTGGCAAAGATGAATATGATTATTCACGATGATGGCCATACCAATGTAGTGAGTTGTGATGGGTTGTTATCTATTGATGATTTAACGACAAAAGACGAAAAAGGAAACATTAATACCTTGCAAAGAGGTATTAAAACCCGCACTAATAACTCTGATTTAAGGCATAATCATTTTGATTTTATTATCACCAATCCACCATTTGGCTCAACGGTGAAGCAAATTGAACAAGCCTACACCGATAATTATGATGTTTTTCATAAGGAAATTAACTGGTTAGAACCAAATTCAAAAAGAGTGCAAAGACCTAATCAAAGCACCGAGGTTTTATTTATTGAGCAATGTTTTGAGTTCTTGCGCGCTGGTGGGTTTTTAGCAATTGTTATCCCTGATGGTGTTTTAACCAACTCTACTTTACAATATGTGCGTGATTGGATAGCCGAGCATTTTAGAATTGTCGCCATTATTTCACTACCACAAACAGCCTTTAGTGCAACAGGTGCAGGCGTTAAAAGTTCAGTAATATTTTTAAGAAAATACGATGATAAGACTATTGAAAACATCCAAAATAACAAAACAACTTTGCAAGAAAAAATTAAAGAAGAGAATAATTTTAATTGGGAATTAGATATTATTAACAAAGAAAAAAATAGTATTATTA
>FXLX01000092.1 GCA_900180385.1 uncultured Candidatus Thioglobus sp.
CTAACTTCGCACTAGATGATCAACCATTTAGAGCAAGAGCTATGATGAGCTTAGCTACTCTTGATATGGTTAAGCGTAGCAAACAGATTAAGATCGAGAAACTACTTAACAACATAGCGCCAGTGTTGACGGATGATGATTTATTCGCCTCAGGCGAACTCTTTAAAGGCAAGGTTTACCTCACCGTTACCTCGCCTGATACAGGACGTGTGTGGCTCGATAGAAACCTTGGTGCCACTCAAGTGGCAACCTCAAGCACAGACAGTGCTGCTTATGGTGACCTATACCAATGGGGTCGTGCCACTGATGGACATCAGAGTAGAACTTTAGATGTAGCCGGTAGCAACAGTACGAATGAAACCACCAATACTACAATGACACAAGCAACGACTATCACCCCAGCCGATGGCAAGTTTATTAAGAATAACACCACACCTTTTGATTGGACTACAGCAGGCTCATCAAACGCCGCTAGAGAAGCTGCTTGGGCGGATGGCGGCGCTAATGATATTTGTCCAGCAGGCTTTAGTGTGCCAACCATTGACGAACTAATTGCGGATACTGTTCATGACGGTACTTACACGGGCAGCAATGATATTACTAACAGTGCCACGGCATTTACCAGCTTCCTTAAGTTGCCGGTTGTTGGCGACCGCAGTCGCTCGAATGGCGCGCTTGGCGGTGTTGGCAGTTTCGCCAGCTTATGGAGTCGATCTGCCAATGGGTCGGATGCCCGTCGCGTGGGCTTCAGTTCGGGTGGTGCGAGCATCAGCAGCAACTATCGCGCTGTCGGGTTGAGTGTGCGTTGTATTGGGGATCAAGCGTAGCGTGACACTTTGATTTATTTGTACATTTTCGTCACTTTACCATTTCATGGCTTTAGCCTGAAATGGTTATCTTAAATTCACATCATAAACGCACCACCTAGTGTAACTGCAAAGCGTGTATTTTTTTACTTGGCCGCGTAGGTCAAGAATTTGTGTCCTGTGAGTAAAAAGAAAAAAAAATACACTTAATCTTTGAATTTAGGCTCAAAGATTAGCCGGTGTTTTATAATCATCGGTCTTCGCTAAAAAACAGGTGGATTATGTACAAACAACTAACCCTTGAGCAAAGGCATTATATCAATATTGCTCGTAAGAATGATGAATCTATGAGAACAATTGCTAAGGATTTAAACGTCTCGCACACAACCATATCAAGAGAGATAAAGCGTAATACTGGAGGACGAGGCTATCGTTATGTTCAAGTTAATGACTTTGCACAGCAAAGACATTAAGACAAACGTAAGCTTGTCAAACTCGATGATAGTTGTAAAAAATTGACTCGTAATTGTTTAAAGCTTGATTGGTCACCTGAACAAGTCTGTGGCTGGCTTGACACCAACAATACCCTTAAACTTCACCATGAGAGTATTTATCGTTACCTACTCAAAGATAAATTGGGTGGCGGTAATTTGTATAAATATTTACGCCATCAAGGTAGGCCTTATCGCAAGCGTTATGGCTATGTAAACAATCGCACAGGCATTCCCAATCGAGTTGATATAGACGAGCGTAGCGAGGCTGCTAATAACCGAGATGAATTTGGGAATTTTTAGGCTGACACTATCATTGGTAAAGCACATCAAGGTGTTATTGTTACTCTGGATGAGCGCATATCAAAGTTAAGACTACCCTACCCACTGAATAGTAAAACATAAAGAGGGGTTAGTGCTGCCATAAGCACTCTACTCAAACCAATTAAAGATCTTGTGCGCTCTATTACCTATGACAATGGCAAGGAATTTGTTGGACATGAGCAAGTAAATACAGCTATTGATTGTAAAAGTTACTTTGCCAAGCCTTACCACAGCTGGGAGCGCGGACAGAATGAGAGTGCTAATGGCTTATTAAGACAATACTTCCCTAAATCAATGAAGCTGATTGATATTGCAAAAGACGATGTTAAAATAGCAGTAAATAAATTGAATTCTAGACCAAGAAAGTGTTTAGGATTTAAAACACCTTGCCAAGTGTTTTTAGAGATGACGGGTGTGGATGCTCGTCAATTGGAAGTGGTACACTTATGAGTCGAATTCACCTTCTAAAAATTTCTTTAAAGCATCAAAATCAACTTTACCCTCACTAACAAATTGAGGAAATATTTGGCTAAATTTATCCAACTCCTGTGCAAATATATCTTTGGATTGGGTGCTAACTTTTTCTATTGATTTTGATATTACAAGTAATTAATTTATCGAGGTAATTGCACCCTATTTTAACCAACATAAAAATATAGATGTGTGGGTATTTATGTAATTTTTATCAATTTAATAATTATTGGTCATTTTTTCAATTAATTGGATATAATTAGATATTATTAGATAGTCGATCAACAGGCCACATGAATTTAACAGCATTTAACATTACACCAGAATTGTTAAAACTCATCAC
>FXLX01000093.1 GCA_900180385.1 uncultured Candidatus Thioglobus sp.
GAAGCGACTCAACACAAGACCTCGAAAAACACGAGGTGGGAAACAACCAGTTGAGTTATTTTCCAAAAGTATCCGGTCACTGTAATTTTTTACTATATATTTCATATAAAACCACAATTTTTGAAAACATTATTCCAAAGTCAATTCTTGTTCGATTTTGATGAAATTTTTACCAACAGAAGCGAGAACGTACGTAGTTTTCTGTGATTATTTTAAAATATTTTTTGGGAGCACAGATTTTAAATGTTCATGATTTAAACACAAACTTAAATTATTTGTCTTCAAATGTACTATCATTGTATTGTATTTTTGACGTTCAAAATTTAGTTTTGTGTTTAAATCGTGAACTCATAAAAATTATAGATTATAAATTTATGCTAAAATTACAGTGTAAAACTACATTTAATTCTGTTTTTGTTGGTAAAAAAATCATCAAAATCGAACAAGAGTCGACTTTGGAATAATGTTTTTAAAAAATGTGGTTTTATATGAAATATATAGTAAAAAATCACAGTGACCGAATACTTTTTGCACGTCTCTGTATTACAGACATTTTTACATAGACTCTTAAGATCAGATAAAGGTTAGATGCATCCGATTTTCATTTTGTCCAGGAACCTCGAACATTTAATTGTTATTTCATTTATTATTTAGCTTGATTTTAGCCAAAGGTATATAATTTTCAAGTTCAGAAAATAACATGCATGCAATTAGAAATTATATCTTTAATGTAGATCATATGAAAATTGCAGACTTCCCCATGATGTCCCCATCTTAGATATGCAAATTATCAAATGGCACCTCATTTCTGGCTACATGTATATACTTAGGAGGCAGGGGGAAGTAGCCTCTTTTTTTTATCGTTAAGACAGTATGTTCATTGATGATACCTGTACATTGTGTATATAAATGAGACTATGAATAAAATAGTTTAAATTTCTTCATTATAATTTCAGAGCTGGTTCATTTCTGTAAAAGTGGTAAACAAGTACAATTGGATTTGAGGTTATAAGCTGTTATAGGCACATACATGTACAAATGTAACTGATCATGACCATGTGACTTTTCAACATAGCAAACCAGTCGAAATAATTCCTGGCCCCATGTAATATTGGAAGCCACAGATGTCACCTGCTTCATGTCCTGTAATGTCAGACCGATCAACACATAGCTATAGCTAGACAACAGCAAATTTCACCATCATCTAATCAGAGGTAATCAATTTCATGTTCTTCTAGCTATAGGCCAGACAAGTCAACAACATTATATTTTACATTTTACTATCAACTAATCTAGTCCTGAGGCAATTTTATAGGGATTAAACTCAGATCACGAAAGCTACCATGATGATTTATTGATGAACCAGAAATTAGACTTCATGCACAAAGCCTACAAAATAAATGTATAATGATACATGCATACACTTATACATGTAAGTTATACCAATAGAGCTCCTCCCATATTTACAGTGTGTGGCTATCACAGAAACAAAGGGTTCTTTAGATGAACTTGTTACATTTAATTACATGTATGCAATCTACTTCAAATACAGAACATTTCTTAAGAAGAGATTTATGTTAGATATCATGAGTTACAGTTGACTATAAAATCAAAATAAACAAATTTTAAAAAGGTCAACCTATCTGATAGAGATCCCACCCCAAACACAAATTAACTGTACCTGTAATGAAATTTTGAGAAATTAATTAATAAGGAATATAGTAATGAAAAAAAAACTGCAAAAAAAATGCCTAAAATTCCCAAGAGTAAATAATTATAATATGATCCTTTGTCAGAGCTTTGTAACATGGACTTAATTTTTTGGTTCATTTCTACATTTCTTTTTAAAGTTTTCTATATTAAGTGTAGAAATAATAAAAGTGTAATAAATGAAGATAATATTGGTCAGTAGAGAAGTACTGGGCATGGGTGATTATGCAGCTTAATTGCTATTTAATTAGATCACACCACTGATTGATCGATATAAATCTCCTCCCCACTGATTGTTTATATGTGCTTTGTGATTTTCGTAATTTCTCATTAATGAAATGAGATCATGGAAAATATTTTACGGGATATGTTTATATCAACAACAAATATCAAAAACTGCAAGATAAGTGCTGTCTTAAATCAATTTTTAATCTAGAGATATAAGTTTCTTGCATATTAAGTGTAAGTTCCTCTCCGAGTCTAATGTTTTACATACTGCAAATGCTTCTTCTAAAATTAAGTTTTAATTTTGATAATATTGTAGTCTTGCAATAGATCTAAATGTTTGAACTGCACTTATTTGTACTATATCTCTTCTAACTCTCCTCTGTTCCCATGGTGTTTTTTTTTTTTGCATGAATGGAGATTTTTTGTCAATAATATTTAACGTTTATGTTTGGTTACTGTTTTTGGATTTT
>FXLX01000094.1 GCA_900180385.1 uncultured Candidatus Thioglobus sp.
GTTATAGTAACACCAACAAGATTAAATAATTTATTAGACCCAATTATAATTTCCGATACCATGACCCCACTATATTCTGATGTTTTTGAGATGCCATCAGAAATTAGTGATCACGATGCAGCAGTTGCTTTTCTCAAATGTCCAAAATCGACTTCATGTTCATTTACCAGAGAAATTTGGCAGTATGAGAATATAGATTTAGAACTCTTTAATAACAAAATGAACGAAATTAACTGGAATGAAATGATAGGCTTTTTAAACGACGTAGATGACATGGTTGAAGAATTTACAAAATTATTTTTGGACATAGCAAGGCAAAGTATTCCAACGAAAACTATAACTGTACGGGATTATGACAAACCATGGTTTAATAACGAAATTAGAAAAGAAATTCGACTACGCGATCGCCTGAGAAAAAATGTTTGAAAGTAAAACTAATGACTCAATTACCGACATTTTTGTGACTGCTAGTGAAATTGTAGATTTCATTCAAATATTAGACCTAAAAAAAGCGTCCGGTCCTGACAAAATCAGCCATAAAATGCTCAAAATAGCCCCAGAAAAAATTGCCGAACCACTTCAAATTATCTTTAACAAATCTTTACGACAAGGCAAGTATCCTTCAAGCTGGAAAATTGCACACGTGATAGCTATTTTAAAAAAAGGTGATGCCTCTTTGCCTTCAAATTACCGTCCGATATCTTTGATAAGTTGTGTTGGTAAAATTATGGAGAGAGTAGTCTATAAAAATGTTTATAATTATCTTGTTAGAAACAAACTTATATATGAGTATCAGTCTGGCTTTCTTCCGAAACATTCTACTATCCACCAGTTGTTAGAACTATACAACTCTATACTCAATTCACTAGAAAAAAAAGAATTTAGTTGTTTTTTATTCTGTGACTTTTCCAAAGCTTTCGATAAAGTTTGGCACAAAGGTTTGATACATAAAATGAATTGTTATGGAATAAAAGGGAATTTATTAAAATGGTTTGAAAATTATTTATATTGTAGACACCAAAAAGTAGTAAACAGAGATTCGTCGTCCTCATATGTGTCTGTGTCTGCTGGGGTCCCCCAAGGGTCTGTTCTTGGTCCTCTGTTATTTCTGGTTTACATTAATGATATTGGTGATAAGCTTCTTTCCTTAAGCCGTTTGTTTGCTGATGATACTTCCCTTGGCTATGCAAGCCAAGATGAAGATCAAATAAAATATGTCATAAATCATGATCTACATGAACTTGGTGACTGGTCAAAGAGATGGTTGATGTCTTTCAACCCAGACAAAACTGAAATCATGCTTTTTAAAAATGTAGAAAACTCAACAAATTTTTATTTTTATTTTGATGGAAAATTAATTCCACTTACATCAGACCATAAACATTTGGGGATAACATTTAGCGAGGAAGCAAAATGGAATAAACATGTAGAAAATTTAATAAAAATTAAATAGAAAAAATTTAGAGAAATTATACTTAATTTACATTCGACCAATATTTGAGTATGCATGTGAGGTCTGGGACAACTGTGGTGTCTCTAATTCGTGCAAATTGGAGAGGCTACAGTTGGAGGCAGCTAGAATTATCACCGGACTTCCAATCTTTACCAACACAGAATATCTATATAGAGAAACTGGCTGGGAGAGATTGGAAGAAAGAAGAACTAGGAGAAAGCTCCAACTATGCTATAATATCCAAAACGGTAGCACACCCTCTTATTTACTCGATCTTATTCCCCCAACAATCCAAAGTACGACTATTTATCCCCTTCGAAATGGCAACGATATTATTGTTCCATTCTGTAGACTATCTTTAACTAGAGATTCTTTCGTCTCAGCTACAGTAAGGGAATGGAATAACCTTAATCTTTCAGTGCGTAATCTTGACACATTATCTAAATTTAAAAAGGCAATCCGCAGTTCAATCTCAATGCCAATTCCGAGACACTATTCTTATGGTCCTAGAAAACTAAATATAATTCTAACACAGCTTCGCTGCAATGCATCCTTCTTGAATTACGATTTATGTAAAGTAAAAATTTTATCAAATGCTTCCTGTAACTGTGGCGCACCATGTGAAAATTCTCACCATTTCTTTTTTGATTGTGATAAATATACAGATAATAGGGAAATAATATTTAATAGTCTTAACTGGCTACCTTCTAACATTAATATTGATGTAAATCTACTGACAAAAGGAAGTGATCTCCTAACATATGTAGAAAATATAACCATTTTTAAACATGCTTTTAAATATATTAAAGACTCCAAAAGATTTACAATTGTCTAAATGATCTAAAGAACCAACACACATCTCCAAAAGTATTTCTTCTCTTTTCTTTTTTCTTTATTCTTTTTTTTTTTTTTTTTTTTTTTTTTTTTTTTTTTTTTTTTTTTTTTTT
>FXLX01000095.1 GCA_900180385.1 uncultured Candidatus Thioglobus sp.
GAATCAAAAAAAAACACCGTGTAATCCTTCTGCCGAATTTGATATTTATATTAAAAAAAACAATGAATTAGCATTTACATTTAATTAATCACATCAATGATTGGAGCATTTATAAGTCATATAACAAATAACATATGAAATATATCAAATCATAACGATATAATGATGAACATACAAACATTGAATATTTCCAGTTTAAAATTGTAAATGTTCATAATGTCAATTGTCTCTTAAGCACTAATATTGGTGATTGAGTCTGATGTTCCACCCAACTCCACACAAGTACTCGGCAATGGTCTTCTGGCCAGTAGTGAGGTCTCTGCATAGGTTCTGTAAACGCTCCTGGAGCTGAACATGTCTCTGTTGAGTACGCTTAGCTGGTGGATTACCGACGGCATCTTGCTGGATAATAGTACGGACAGTAGCTTCTTCCTTTTGACACCACTCGATGACACGCCATATAGACGGATGGGCATGTCCTACCAGGTTGAAGAAATTGTTGTTCCAGCCTTCGCACATGTTGTTGGTTCTGGCATCACCGTTGACTGTGGCATCATGTACGTTCCAAATGGCTGGTGGAAACATAGGTGGGCTGCGTCTTAAGACCAGACGGACTGCTTGATTTTGTGCTGGATTCTGTTGTCTAAGTCTACCACTGATGTAAGTTGAATCAAAGTAATCTAGGAGCTCAGCTGCCTCTGGTGGGTCATCAGGGCATAGTGTTCTAAGCAGATGAATACCATTGGTCAAATCAGGTACTGGTAAAAAGGCAAGACCATCCATCATACCACAGAACACTCTGAAGTCGTCGTCGTTCTTGTAGAGAGGCACCAAACCAAGCTGCTGTATCTGTCGCCATGATGCTTGTGTCAGGTGGTAGAAACAGCCCTGGTGGTTGATGTGGCGACCAAATACAGCTGTAACTGCACGAAGAACTGCATCTTCAAAGTCTGGACATTGAAATGTAGGTTGCTGGCATGGCAGTTTAAACAATAGACTGGAAGAGTTCCCTGTAAGTATCTTGACATTTATTTGGCAGGAACGCATATACTGCAGTGCCTGTTACATCTTTGAATGGAACCCGGATGGTGTATAGCTGTTTAAATGGGTGCGGAGCTACAGAGAAGGTACCGTCCATGAAGATGAAGAAGGTCTGGGCATTGGCTAATCTTTCCAAACTATCTGGTGAGTAGAAGACTAACATTCTGTTTTCTGCATTCTGGCCGTTGTCGTATTGCAGGAACTGTTGGTTGTTGTTGTGTACTCCTCAGGCAATCTGACATCTGCATAGGTGGCTGGGACTGGAGGAGTTGGACGCTGGTATCGAATTGTGCGTTTGGGGTTTTCTTCACGGGGCAGCAAGGCTTGGACATTGTCGTCACACTGGGACACAACCTGGGCAAAGATCTGGCTGGGTTTGTCTCTGGTGTTGGTTGCCAGGTCTTTCATGGCATTTCTGGTTTTTGAGTACTTGATGCTTGTATCACTGGGAGCGTGATTGTGTGGCTGCCCAGGAACTGGATTTTCATTCTGAAGTGTAGTGCTAAGGTTTCCTCTGCATCCTATGCTTGACCGTTTAACACACTTCCACCACTGATTGGTCTTCCTGGTAGCATGTTTGGTATACATGTACCCCTGGTAACACAGCTTGGAACCACCTCTGTTGCTTGGTATAATCTCCATTTTCGTTTAATGATAGTGAAAGTTAACTGTTTCCTTTTATACAAAAAGTGAAAGAAACCATACATTTTGCTCTGAATTGACTAGGGCATGGAATACACCAGGTATGGTTTCACCATATGTTGATGTTCAACAATTTCTTTCATAATTGTATTCTTAACTATTAAAAATGACCTATGTATGTCTCTGTATAAACATTATGACAATAGCAATCAAGTGGCTTCTTTTTATAAATTACCCCTTTCCATTTAAATCATTATGGTTTGAGTCATTTATGAATTAAATACATGTACTAAATAAACAACTGGGTCTCTATTCAGGAAGAATATACTAATTACAGTATAAACAAATTAAAGATTAAGGCATTGAAATAATTTTTACAAAAAACTTTAATTATCTGAAAGATGACATTATATATGTGACTTTTTTTCCTGTGACTTTTTTCTTGTGACTTCTTTTCCTGTGACTTTTCATCCATGACTTTTTTTCCGTGACTTTTTTCCCTACATTCTCTCCATATACATTGTTATTGTCTGTAAGTGTACTGGTATAGTGTAAACGTAAAGGGTCTCCTTTCCAAGTATAATGCCATTATTGAGCAATTTTGGCGATTTAGTAATAATAAAACCCTAAAAATTGATACA
>FXLX01000096.1 GCA_900180385.1 uncultured Candidatus Thioglobus sp.
CTTTAAAGTAGCTGACCAAGCATTTGCTAATTCAACCATTGTTACCTTAACAGATCTTGATTATGTTGAGCGTTCTAACAAAATCCGTATTGAAAAACTCCTAATTAGTGTAGTGCTTGGTGAGTACAACGCAAAAACAGCTGGCTCTATTTGTACTTTGTTTAACGCCTCAGGTGTTGCGATTGCAAACGCCTCAGGCGTTACAGGCTCTGATGGTAGCGTCAGCCTAGCCAATGTTGTCCTACCTACCGGACTGGTTTACTCATCTTGTAGTGGTGGTACTTATACAGACGAAGCCACAGGGCAAGCCACCAATGCACCTAACATTCGTGCAGCTGTTATTTATTCAGGCACAGGCAAGTTAAGCCTGTTTGCCTCTCCAATCTCTGAGATTTCTTTTCGATTGGCTGATACCAATGGTGGTGACTTAACCACGATTGCAGCAGCAATTACTACCCAGAATGCACAAACAGCAACGGCGTTTGGTTTGGATGGGGTTGATATAACCAGCATCATTCCAACAGATATTAATACCACCGCTGCTGCGAATGATGCTGCGGGTAAGTTTGGTACGGTATTAGCAGCTATTTCACAAATGCAAGAAAATTCAGCCACTGATGGTGGACAAACACCATCAACAGCTGAATATAATGTACTTATTGCACAATTAGTCGCAGATATGGCTGATGGCGATATTGATGGTATTGCAGATAATAATGGTAATATTATTAATATTAACCAAGCTATTAATAACTTTAAAACAGGTACAGGTGTTAATAACCCTGCTTCAGACACTGGAAATAGTAACGTAACTACCACGCCTAGTGTTATTCTAAATACCACTTCAATAGCTTTTCCTGAAAACGGTACAGCAACTTACACCGTGGTACTTAACACTCAACCAACGGGTGACGTCACCATCACTCCAGTAAGTAGTGATACAGGTGCTGCTACCGTATCAGGCGTAATGACCTTTACTACGGTTAACTGGAACACACCACAAACGGTAACCGTAACAGGTGTTATTGATGCAGATACTAGCACTGAAACAGTTACTATTAGCCATACGATTGCTGGTGGCGATTACGCTAGCGTAACCTCAGCTGATGTGACTGCTATTGTAGGGGAGTTCACTATCAGCGCCCAAACTCGCTCTATTGCTGAGAACTCTGCCAATGCTACTAATGTTGGCGCAGTCCTTGTAACCACAGGTAGTCCAACTGGCTTTAGCATTACCAGCGGTAATACTAACACTGCCTTTGCTATTAGTAACTCTGGTCAAATCACTGTAGCTGATGTTAACGAGCTTGATTTTGAAACTACCACTAGCTATACGCTAGCGGTAGAGATTACTAAGGCAGACACTACCTCACAAAGTGCTAATATCACGGTTAATGTAACGGATGTTTTCGAGACTGAAACGATTACATTTAACTCTTTAACTTATGCAACTATTCAGTCGCCTGATACGGATAGAGTTTGGCTAGATAGAAACCTAGGCGCAACCCAAGTGGCAACTTCAAGTACAGATAGTGCTGCTTATGGTGATTTGCATCAGTGGGGGCGAGCAACAGATGGGCATGAATTGCGCTCAGCTACGACAGTAACAGCAACCTTGGCAACCACTATTAGCCCAGGTGTAAATGCATTCGTCACTAATTCCACAGCGCCATATGACTGGACTAGCGCAGATAGCGCAGGTAGTAGTAGAGTTAGTGCTTGGAGTAGTGGCGGGGCAAATGACATTTGCCCATCAGGCTTTAGTGTGCCAACGGAAGCTGAACTTGTCGCTGATACCATTAATGCCACCACTACGGATATTACCAACGGTGCCACCGCCTTCTCCAGTTTCCTTAAAATCCCAGTTGCTGGCTACCGCAATCGTGTGGTTGGTGCGCTTCGCGATGCTGGCTCTTACGCTTTCTTGTGGAGTCGGTCTGCTTATGGTGCGTTTGGTCGCGGTTTGGGCATCGGTGGTACCCTTACGGACTTCTACAGCCTTGATCGCGCCGGCGGCTTTAGTGTTCGTTGCATTAAGGATTAAGCGCAGCGTGACACTTTGATTTATTTGTACACTTTCGTCACTTTACCATTTCATGGCTTTAGCCTGAAAGGGTTATTTTAAAAAAAAGCAGGATGAGTGATATTGTGACTGTAAATAGGTAGTTTATTAATTGAATTTTGCTTATTATGATGCACGCAAGCATAAGCGTAATACTCAAAATCACACGAGTTTTGCACCCCAAGGGTATTTCCTCGCTACGCTCAGGGCAGCT
>FXLX01000097.1 GCA_900180385.1 uncultured Candidatus Thioglobus sp.
CAGGCATGCAGTTAGTAAGTACTTTATTACACCGACTTAAACAGGGGAGAGGGTAAACCATTTACTGTAATTCCGGTACTATGCTTGTTGTATTTTATGTTTGTGATTTTATGTTATTTCTTCTCTTTTGTATGCCGTAAGCATCAGGATGAAGAACAACAATGAAAGCGTTATGTCCTTGCTATTTGTTTCCCTGTATATAGATTGGAATTTTATCTCATATACATTTACTTTTTCTTCTTCTCTTTTGTCATCAATTAATTTGTTCCGAGTTCCGAGAGATATAAGTTACAAAATCGCTTTCGTGTTTTTGTTGTTGCGATTATTCAATAAAACCAATCAAACAATGTTTCTATAATGCAGACTTTTTGAAATTTGTTTTCATTTTGCTGGACATAGGTCCAGCACCCAGGAATTTTCTGCTGGACCCTCTGAATTTTTGCCGGACCTACATTTTTTATGTAAAATTGTTTTAAAGCCAAGCAATGTCATACCGTTATTATTATTTTAGTCTAGCAGAGCGCTTTCTGTATTTAACTTCATTAGTACTGGTAGAGGCCTAAAAATAGGAAGACCAGTCACCATCCAGAATAAACCAAAAAGTTGAAACCATGCACCAAAAAAGAGTAGCCAAATCCAGCTAGGGATACCCTCAAACTTTGAAAAATTTACCAGATTTAAAACATAATTTTTAAAATTTTTATTGAGATTACAATAACAATATTCTAAAAGTCATTAGACTCTCTCAATCTCCAGTTGGGGTGGCACTGGCCGTTTTAAGTTTGCCCGGCTGAGCTCCGTCGTAATGCTTCAGGAACGACCACATTTTTATGATCGACACATTGCCATGTTGCCGGAACTGTAAACAAAATTCTAAATAGAAACGGATTCGGTGAAGGGAACGATACAAATCAGGGACGTCATGTTTTTTTATTTTATTAATTTTTTGGGGGCTTTTCACTCGAAAAGATCATCTTACGCATCACAATATATTCAAATATATTTATTTTCATGACAGTTACCAATAATATTTACCAAAAACAGATAAAATATCACGTATTCAATGCGGTTACGAATTCCGAGTTGACCGAACTTGTTCCGGTATTTACAATACGACCTGCGTTTCCGACTTCCGTTAAAAAAGTAAACACATCATTCAAAAATGTTTGGCGGACATGGGGACCGGCATTACCGACGTTATTGGCGGACCTCATGATTTTCTGCCCCCTAGGTCCGATAGGTCCGACGAATTTCAAAAACTCTGCTTTTACAGATGTCAGCTGTAGTCTTGTTTATGTTCCATAAATAGAAACCGGAAGACACGTCAAAAATAATGCGTGCGCTGTGGAAATCAAAATAAAATGGATAATACGAAAACATGACGCACGAAAACACATACCGTGACGATACAGTATGATTAAAGGGACAATCTTAAAGCCTTGACACAGCTAACGACTACTACGACCAGAATCAGATTAAGGATATTGCCAAAGGGGGGTTAGTGACTGAGACCACATTCAATTTAGATAGCCCTGCAACATCAAATAATCAATACTTCATATTAGTAAGATTTTATTATTCCTCTAATGAGTATTTTGATATCAAGTCGTCATTTGTTTGTTCATTTTGTCCTTCCATTTTCGATTAAAGGACCGCCCCGGTCGCCTCTCCTTTTCATATGCCGACCTTTTGGCTTTTTTATTCTCTGTAGATAAATCGATAGGTAGTGGGTGCTTTTTTCCAGATTTAGACCCCTCCGTAAACTTAATTGGCCATGCAGCCATAACGGAAATGATCAAATTACAATTTACAACGATTACCGATAGGATACGAAATAAAATCCGGAATGGGAACTGGTTCCCGAAATTTAGCATAAACAGAAAGGAACAGAAATTTTTACCGATTTGTTTACGACTTTTGACTTTATTAACGATAATCAAAGATCCTTCGCTTAGGGGTCTAAGAGGTAACCAGGACCGACAGAAATTTGATTTTTGACAGCCCCAAGCAGTAAAAATGTTTGCCGGTCATTAGGTCTGACACAAAGACGTCATTTGCCGGACCCTCTAAAATTCTGCCCCCTAGGTCCGACAGGGCCGACGGTTAGCTGCATCTCTGCAATTACTTTGGAGATCCAGACCCAGATGACAGTGAGTATTAACATCTGTCACTCTGTTGTCCATATCCCCAAAATAAACTGGAGGGTTATTTATATTTCGTCTAGT
>FXLX01000098.1 GCA_900180385.1 uncultured Candidatus Thioglobus sp.
GGAGAATTTATATTGAAAACTTTTTGAAAATTTTATTATTTTGATTTTTTTTTTGAAAGTTTTGAAAGTTTTGATAGTTTTGAAATTTTCAGAATGTTTTTTTTTATTTTTTATTATCTATCAAATTTAATGATTAAAATCAGTCGTAGAAATGTTGACAATAGCTTCAAATACTGCTTCGATACTTGCCGAAGATATGATATGGTTTTCTGATTAACAATAAATGATCACCTTCCAAATATACTTTTAAGTAAGAAAAGGTAAGAGACACAAACAAAAAATTTGCCCACAATGCCGTAACAGCGACACTGCACAGCTGTTTGCCGTGACCAGGATTCGAACCTGGGTTGTCGCGGCCACAACGCGAAGTACTAACCACTATACGATCACGGCTATGACTTGCGGACAACATAATGAGGAAAATTAAGACTTTTAAAAGTGGGATAAAGTCTAGCGCTTAAAATTCAATATTAGGATGTGGAAAACCAAATAATACGATCATCATTCATTTATTGTATATAACCGTGACTATTTTCGCTTATCTGACCTTCATTCTTTTTAAGATAAGACTGCACATATATGATATAACTATAGTATAGATATACTACACGCTGTCAAAAGAAGAGATCTTTGATAGTTACTAATATATAGTGATCATAGCTTTCCCAATATACATGCACATCATTTTCGTTGAATAGTTTGACTGTCCATGTTTCGAGACATAAAAAGGGGGGGGGGGACTTTCTTAATCGTTTCATTATGATAGAGGTCCGCGCGTACGCAGAACCTCCACACTAAAAAATTGCGTGCCCGAGTCCCATCATTAGAGGGATCGCAAGTTTCAATCCGTCCGATGTGCAATGGACAGATCTCCACCTGGGGTGACGACTCTTTTTGATCAGTGTCAACCCTGCACCAGGTAAGTATGAAACAAAGTACAAGTTAGAATACCGTATATAAGACAAACTGTTATTTCGGACATGGTGCGCTACTGCCTCTATGTAGACCACCCACTTGCAAACAAACCAGATCATAGCAACGCAATAATTGTAACTAGTTTAAGTTTCACCACTTTGAATGTTTCCGAAATTCTGGTACTCATAATTGTTCTTTACCTCGCCGGTTTATGACGTGACAGACAAACTGATATGTTCAACATAAACACTGATGACGTACGTAAAACGTATAATTCTTCTTTGACTTACATATGATATATCTTGTTCACAAAAGCCAGGTGGTTGAAAATAAAAGTTGCTTGAGTAAATGGTATTATGTATGAAACTGCCTACGTTTCTATCTGAAACAAGTGTGAAACCATTCCCGACCATTACGGGAACAGTAATTGACACAAATGACCTTTTTATTTTCTGAAAGACATACATACTCCCGGCTAGCTCAGTCGGTAGAGCATGAGACTCTTAATCTCAGGGTCGTGGGTTCGAGCCCCACGTTGGGCGAGTATATTTTTTACTAGCCACGACCGATCTTTTGCTGCAACTATACTTTCAATTTCTTGTCGGTATCGAAAAAAAACCAAAATATTGGACACCTGGGTTTGTTGTGTTTGAAAATTGATATGTAAATCATTTACGTCTTTTACTCGCAAACCATTCATTCCTTCTAAGTGAGATCTATCTTAACTCATCAAAATGAAACGCCATTGTCTGTTGTTTGCAGATGACAATCGATGGTTTTTCTTCACTTCTAATGACCCGGTCTGTTCGAGTGCTCTTCGAAATTAATTTGAAGACATACACGATTTTCGGTCCTGTCTGGCGCGGTGGCCCAATATGTGCACTAAATCCATCCACAAATAAACAACCTTGTTCGTGCACATTTGCTGGCCAATGCTGAACGGTCAGACCGTTGAATGAGTCATTCTTTATCTTCATGTCCAAATGACATCGCAAATGATTTGTTTTTGGGGGTAACTGTAGACCGTTTTCCAATTAGGGCTAGTCAAAGAAGACTATTGTTGGGGTTTTTTTCTTCTGAAAAGTAAAGCAGCAGCGTCTAATAAATATTTCAACATCACATGTGAAAGACCTAACAAATCAAATTATTGGTCACTACCGTAACAAACCAGAAAATTTTTATCAATGCAATACCGCATTAAAATTGATTTTAAAAAATCAGAAATACTAAAGTTGATTGTTCTTGATATGAATGGATACTATTTCAAATAATCTTTCTTTTGAAGTATTTGAAACTTG
>FXLX01000099.1 GCA_900180385.1 uncultured Candidatus Thioglobus sp.
TTGCCTTGTCGGAATTTTTTAACCAACGCCAACACATCACGCAAACTCACCCCATCTGCCACTGCCCGTTCATGCGATTTAGCAATCACTGGACCATCTGCCATCGGATCCGAAAATGGCACACCCAGTTCAATTACATCCGCCCCATTTTTAACCAAAACCTGCATCAGTTCAAAAGTATTGTCTAATCCACCATCACCCGCAGTGATAAAGGGAATAAAGGCTTTTTTGCCTTTGGTTTTTAAAGCGTTAAATATTTTAGTAATTCTATTCATTGAAATAATTTGGTTAGTTTTTGTTTTAAAGGGTCAAAATTTGGATGCGAAAAATCATAAGGCGCTTTAGGGTATAACTTTTTATAAATGCAAGTTGATATTTTCTTATTCTTATTTTTGTCTTGGATATCTAAGCATTTATCAAATACTTCAAAACATTTTTGTTGCCCTTCATCAAGGGTTTTGATAATAAAATCATCTAAATTTTTGTCAAAAATATAATAATCAGTTTCAATATCCCAGTCTAAATCTCGTATAAGTTGCTTTATTGCATTTTTACTATTTTCCAAGCCACCAGTAGCTCTGTCATCATTTTCAAAATCCGCATCAAAGATAAACAATGCTTTTTTAATTTTTTTACCAATAAACTCACCTTCTTTTTCGTAATTATCTTTTTTTAATAATTTACTTTTGCAATTTTTTGAGAAAATATATTTGCCGTATTCTGGCTTAGGCTTTAATTGTCCAATACTTTCTAAATGTTGTAATAGTCTAACAATAAATCCCTTATCAGTATCCCCTTCACAAAAAATTCTCATTACCAACCTCGGACTTCCATGCCACTATCAACTTCGCTAATCATTTCGTTGTAATCAAGTACAATGCTTTGTATTTGGTCATCTTTTTTTCCAAATTCAATTAATCCAGCCTCTGTATCCTCTAATTTTTTTGCTACCCTCACATAGGACTCGATACACTCTTTAGAATGGGTAGTGGCAAATACCTGAACATTTAATTCTTTAGAAGTTTGTAAAATCACTTCCCACAGTTTATCAAGTTTTAAATAGTGAATACCATTGTCTATTTCATCTAAATAAATTGTATCATTCTTGTTTGACAACAAAATAACAAAAATATTAATACAATGACGAATGCCATCTCCAAAATTTGATAGCCTTGTAAAGTTGCCCTGAACTTTCAACATAATTTCATCGTTAATTACATCTATTTCTTGACAATCAAACATTTTTTTCAACGAATTATTAAGTGTGTCTACATTATTATTTATTTTTAAATCACCTATTAGTTTATGTATTTTTTTACTATCGTTACAAATTGAAACGAAAGTATGATTATTTAAAGCTGGTGGCTTATTTTTAATATAAATCTTACCATACCCTTTGTGCCTTCTAAAATTATCAATAAAATAACTACCCCAATTGCTCCAAGCCCGAACATTATAATGTTCTGGTAGTATTATTCTTGCATTAAAATCCAATCGAAACTTTTCATTTATTGTAATTTTAAAATCATCAAAATTAAGTCCTGATTCTTCTTTTAACCATTGAACAAAAAAAGTGTGGTTCTCTCTATTTTGTTGCACCTCTAGCATTAGTTTTACTATTTCAAAATGAAACCAATCCCTATCAAGCTGTGCCCCCATGTTGTTTCTGTAACTATCATGGCTTTTGAAAATATTAAAAGAATTAGACAACAAAAAACAAGCCTCCATAAAGGCGGTTTTGCCCACATTGTTTTTACCTGTGATTAAGTTAACCCGTGAAAAGCCTTCGGCTTCAAAATCTTTAAAGCATTTGAATTTTTTTATTTCTATCTTTTCAATAAAATGCTTGCTCATTTCTAACTCCTATTTTACAAAAGTGTTGCTTTGTTACGGGCACAATCTTGTGTTGAATTCTGATAATTTCATTCGTTTTGCAAACTGTAAAGCTTTTTTTACTTTTCTAATTGAAAAAATATTGTCTAAAGCCACAATATCAGTATTATTTTTAATCAACTTTAAACTTGCCTAAATTTTTAACTTTAATATCTACCTTTGGCTAAATGTATGCACGCAATCAACCAACACTTTCATGTTTTCAGGGTCAACGTCTGGAGTGATGCCATGACCTAAGTTAAAGATGTGTCCAGTATCACCTTTAAACTGGCTTAATACTTTTTTAACCC
>FXLX01000100.1 GCA_900180385.1 uncultured Candidatus Thioglobus sp.
CTGTCTCCTAATGATGACTACTACCTGGTTACAGATTATGAGGGTAATATTGGCAATATGCATTTCTTGCATCCAATACCAGAGCCACAAGTGACTAAACCGGAGCTCCTGCAAGAAAATAAGAATGACATTGTAGGGAACAAAACCTTACATTGTGGAAAATTAATGGACATGTTCAAGAAATTTTACAAGGAACATGGTCAAAATGAACCCAGATGTGAACTTTTATGCAACTGGAATACAAACAATTGTCAAAAGTGGGGATTGTCATGGCGTCTCAGATTAAAATGTGATAACTGTAACTTTTGTGGCGAGAAAACTAAAGTGTACACTGAAGCCTGGAATTATTTACATGTGGCGGTTCTAAACTTAGATGTAAAATATTAACACAAGTTTTTGAGTGACATAAATGAGACACATGATAATTTTCTGGATTCAGTTGAATACAACGTGTGTGAATCATGTATCTTAGTCATGTACATGCATTGGTACAAAACGTGAGTGTCATGGCAATCGAACATCAATAACAGTGTAACCAGATTTTGTTTTTCTATCCTGTATATAAAATACATGTATTATTTAAACTTTTTTCTGTTTTCTTCATAATTCTGTCTAAATAATCGTTAGCAAAAACATCAGGCATACTGAAATCAGCTGCCTCGGCCATATTTTAGCTATATTCAAGACAAATTTTTAAATATTTGGAAAAAATTTACCTAAATGTGATCATCAATATTCTAAAAGAATGGCTGACAAAGATGAATCCACATCGGATGCAGTAACCATAGATACAAACCCGGGAAATTTGTTTGCACACCCCCCCTTAAGAGGGCACACCACTATATATTCCACCATTGACTTACATTGTAAATAAAAAAATCATTAAAAATCCAAATGAATTTTCTGGATAACAAGACAACTATTTCCTATTATTTTGGTCCAAGCTCCACATTCTGATCCACTTTGAAACAGACATTGTATGTCAAATAAGAAAATAATCAGCTGTTTTCAATATCCGGTCAAAACAACAGTATTTACAGTATCCAGGAAATCCTTCCACACAGGGTGTAGTAATTTGACATCCATGTTTTTATATGTGGTTATATTTCAACAAATGACGTGTTTTTTTGCAGCTAAAACCTCACCAAATATGATAGGATTAACTGTAAAAAATATCATAATCAAGAAACAACTGAAAAAAAAATTCAAAGTTCCTGGTGATCTATTTTGTACTATTTTCGAGGACTGTCTCAATGCGGATTGGCTGGTTTACTGATGTGCCCCCTTAAGTGAACCGCAAATATTGTCTACTGCTAAAACATGACTTTTTTCTGATACCTTGTTGTCTTACAAATAAAACATGACCATCAGAAAAAAAAACTTGCCCCTAAAAAGGGGAGATAATTTGAAAATACAAAAAGTGTCAAACAGTGAGAAAATTCAAAAGGTTGGTGTGAATGTAGAAAAAGACTGCAAACAAAAAATGTTTTGTTTTTAAAAAAAAGAAATGAAATGAGACATTAACAGGTTAAACAACTAAACAAGAGCTTACTCAACACAAATAAAGATAAGAAATGGCCTGGGATGAAAATATGGAATTTTGCCAATTTTTTTACTGAAGATGTAAAAAAAAATCATATTTTTCCACAAATTTTTCGTTATATTGCTATTTATTTGGTTCCAGTTGGAGGTCAATTATGTGTATTAGGAGAGTACATTTTATTGGTCTCTTGATTACATAAAACTTTCAAGTAATTAGTTTGTCATGTGCTTGGGTGAGAAGGATATTAAAATGATGGTCAGATCTAAGATAAATATAAGAATGTTTATTACCTTTGAAATTAAAAGCCAATTACACGATAAAATCATTTCAAAGTCAATATCAATACAAGGGAATACACAAGTCTAAATTTAAAAAATGTCGCAACGAGGTAGACCCACTATAAGGAGAAGATTCTTTCAAACGGTACATCCAAGGTTCAGAAAAAAAATCAGCTTCAGAGTGCCTGGAGTCAACAATATCATCGAAAAGATTACCTGTATCTACATTCAAAGATGCTGTTCACCTGTCTCCTAATGATGACTACTACCTGGTTACAGATTATGAGGGTAATATTGGCAATATGCATTTCTTGCATCCAATACCAGAGCCACAAGTGACTAAACCGGAGCTCCT
>FXLX01000101.1 GCA_900180385.1 uncultured Candidatus Thioglobus sp.
AACTGCATTGTGTCCTGATTTGAATAACCAAACGAAGTGTCATCTGCAAATAGTCTGCTCAGTGATATAAGTTTGTCAGCAATATCATTTATATAGATAATAAATAAGAGAGGCCAAGGACAGAGCCTTGTGGAACACCTGCAGATATTTCACAATATGCTGAAGAATTATTTTTAATAACAACTTTTTGTCGTCTACCTTTTAAATAACTACTAAACCAATCAATCAAATTTCCAGTTATCCCATATGCTTTCATTTTATGTAAAAGACCTCGGTGCCAAACTTTATCAAATGCTTTAGAAAAGTCACAAAATACAAAACAATTTGCTTCCTTCTTCTCCAATGAATTTAAAATGCTATTATAAATTTCTAATAACTGATGTACTGTTACCACTGTCGTGTACCCGATAAGGAATGGTCATTTCAAGATGGCGGATTGTACATCATCAAAAAGGTAGGTGTGAAGATTTTGACTATTATCGTTCTTTATAGGTTATCTTAGTGTCTATGAGTTACACGTTTAGATAGGGCAGTCTTTTTTCTACTTCACCATTAAGTCAGTAAAGCTTGATCCTTTTGTTTTTATCGTAAACTGCCTTCGGTAGTTGATCAATGCAGCGACAAAGATATCGAGGCGTAGAATCCAATTTATTTCACCAATTCCTACCGCCTAGTGACTTTTTATATTAATATGTTGATGCCAAAATTATTCAAACATGTGAATTGTCCAACAAATGTCATTTCAGCCTTTGACAAGCCTTGTATCCCTCTTAAAACGTCTATGAAAATTTTGTTTATGTCACGGAACGGTCACGACAAAAACATGACAAAAATGTATGGGAATGGTCTCATGTTTTGGGTGAAGGAATGGACTTTCAAGCCAAGGAATGGTCTTTTTTGTTTAGGAATGGTCTCCATCATATAAGATATGCTTATTAATAATATTATTGAAGTTCATTTCCGTTTGTGGTCTTTAATGTAAATCTTCTTATTTCATATGATCAATCTTGCCTTAAAATACCCGAAATACCTTATTTGCTATTAAATTGTTATAATCTTTTCCATTTCATTATGCAATGTTTCTTTTATCTATAGGTACAAGTGTTACTACTGCCAATTTGATACTTCCAATCACCAAGCCATAGTGGACCACTGCTGCCAGAATTATCGGGATGAAACATTAAAATTTAGATCTTTTGAATTTAACACTAATGTGGGTAAATTTGGTTAAGAACTCTTTCAGCAATTGTACACATATTGTAATGGTTTATACTTTGTGATATTGACAGGGAGTCATTTTTTACATAAAAATATTTTTGTTAAAAGAAATATTCATTGTTATTTAAATAAATTTTATGAAATCAACTCTTTATATCTTTATTATCAATTTGCAAACAATTACAATTATAGTCATTTGATCCAGAGAAAAATGTGAGTAGTCCTGAAGATATAATCCTCTCCGAACATGTGGAAGAATCTCTGCCTCGTGAGCTCTGTGATATTCCCTGACAGTTTGTGGTTACAGTAATTACATGTGATACGTTTTTGTTCACCTTGGCTGGTCTGATGAGCCAATAGCTCCCCCTTTTCACAAGATGCTGCTGTGCAAGAATCAGTGGTACATTTAAATTTTATCTCTTGTTTTAAATGTTGTCTCAGGCGATGTCGTCTGAGACCACTTCTACTTTTCAGACATTTTCCACAGTCCTCTCATATAAAATCATTCTCTGAGGCGTGGAAAGATGTATCCATCACAGTAAACCTGTAAAAATGAGAAATACACGATATATCTATTGAAGATTTAAGTAACCTCGTATATTTTTGTTTTCATGAAGTAAATACATGTACTGATTTTAAACACAGGAAAATTAAAATAATATATGTGAACTGAAGCACCTATGTACGAAAAAACTAATACATAAACCTAACAGTGGTCTAGACTTAGTGGTAAGAAAACCGAAGATCCAAAAAGTAAAAGAAAAGAAGAAAAAAATAATAATAAAAGTTGAGAACATCGGTCCAAATAAAATCGTGGTGTGTACTGAAATGGTGATGTATTATACATAACTGCCGGGGTCCGGGTGGCTCAATGAGTTAGGTCGTTGGATATAACAACTCATACAAGCCTATCACCAATACGCGCCCGGCTTTGTAAATTACAAAAAGGTGCACTC
>FXLX01000102.1 GCA_900180385.1 uncultured Candidatus Thioglobus sp.
CCTTTAGACGACGCAACTACAACCATCTCTATATAGTTATACAACTACAAAAAATGTACAACCCTAAAAGGACTTGTATAGCCAAATTACGTTGTCAAAGCATTGTGACAACGTAATTTGGATAGTAGGGCAACTATAATCACATTAAGACCGTTACACCATGCAACTACCGGTACCAACTACAAAAATGTACATTATTTTTTGTGTATTTAAGGACCTTTTGTGATGTTCTTAATTTTTTTGAGTTAACTAATAAAATATAAAATTCTAAACATTTATTAATCCAAATTATTGCAAGTTTTACAGATGATGAAACACTCTTTCTACTCTCAGACTCATCCCATCATAATCTATTTTAAAGATGCCAAAATGTTTAGATGTAATTATTATACAAATATGTCAGGTACATGTAATAATAAATATATCAGATTAAAAAACATGTAAAATAAATGTACTAAAAATCTTTATCTTGTGAAAGTTGCATTTGACAAAATTAAAGATGTATATAGATAACATCTCTAGAAGTAATGAATAGGTACACATCCAGTGGAGGACCTACATTTTAAGCTCCCTGAACTATTATGTGGGCCCTTTTGCAGCCAGCAAGAATAACCAACAAGGTCAAAAGGGCCATGAACAGGGTGTTGGGGTGGAGTCCTTGACAATGGGCCAAACATTGATCCCTTTCCCACCAGCAAAGAGGTCTGAGTAACGGATGGTATCTTCTTCAATGGTGTTGTTCCATGGGAGATTCTGATAATTGTTTGTTTTTAATTTAACCACTATATCTCAGATTTTTATTAAAATTGCTGTACTGGGTTATAAGCATTTTATGCTAGAAAACAGAAATATCTCAATAAATATGGGAACTGAAGCACTAGTTGCTGGCTAAGGAAACAGCAGAAATACATGTATACATATAAAAATATCACCCTGCTAACAATGGACCAAACTTATAAGAACAACTTGACCTATAAATCTATTCTTTAGTTTAACATTAAACACTAAAAAAGATATAATCGAAAATTACCAAAAACGAAGAAAAATTTGTAGGAACCAAGATCACACCACCCAACATCAATGCACAGAAAAAAGAATTTGTTCATTCTTTAAATTACTAGAGATGAAGGTCATTAGAGGGGGATCGTTAGGATAAAGAGGTGATAGTCTTGATTTTTGGTGTTTGAATGCACAAGCCAGAGGAGTGCAGCCTGAATTAAGAATTCATATGTCTGTTTGTGGTTCTGATTGGTTCTAACATAAGGACTGAGCTGTCAAACTATTAAGCTGTGCACCAACGAAGGATTCGAGGATCCAACTGCCAAAATGTAGGCTATGAATAGATTCTGGCTAAGTCAAGGAGCCCATACAGCTTGGGATTCAGGTGCAAATTTGGAAATTTTACTAATTGCAGGGACATTTTGAGGCCATATGAAATTGGAATTGGAGCATATTCTAAGGTCAATATTAAGTACTTTAAGCCATTGACATATGATTCTATTACTAAAATAGCCTTATTCTAATAACAAAGACATTAAAAAAAAACTCCATTAATTTTGTTGAAAAGTTAGTTCATTAAAAAAGTTGTTTCCGGGATATAAGGGGCGCCTGAAGCGTAAGCTTCGTTAGTTTCATAGTAAGATCTACAAATGTACCAGTGTACACATCCCAATCCTGAGAAAGCTGTAACCCCAAAATATTCTTGTTAATGTATATAAAAATATAACAAAGAACAATAATATTTTAAGCTTAGCAATTCAAAATAAAAATATCAAAACCAATATATCACATCCCCTACACAGTACAGAGAAAAAAATATAACCCTAATTTTTCTTTCTTTCTTAAAGAAATAAAAGAACTGCCTAGCGCATAAATGCGCGACGTATCCCCCGCACTTGCATAATATTTAGTTTTATATATTTATAGAAAGCAGCCTTGCAGTCTTAATGTATAACATACTTTATTGAAGGATGGAGTATATTGCAGCATGATCTGAATAATATACAGGAAGTACTCCACTTTGAACACTGTAAACCTCTGATGTAAATATAGATTTTCCCCCAAAACCCTTGCTTCAAATATTTCCATGTAAGAACCCATCCAAGATAATGATAATTACAAGCCACATGCAAAAAATTATTAAAAT
>FXLX01000103.1 GCA_900180385.1 uncultured Candidatus Thioglobus sp.
GCTGCAGGGAATTTGTAATCACCGTTGTCGTCTTTTAACTCGTTGAAACGAGGAATAATACGTATCAAATTACAAATACTGGCTAACATTTCCTCATTTTCATTATTAAAAAGCCAATATAATTTCTGTTCTGGATTGAGGACATGAAAGTTTTGACAGATATTATTAATCCTGCTGAACATTTCTGTTCTTATTACAGGACATGTAGAACATGATATTAGAAAATGTTTCTCATCATCTATCTCACCAGATGTGCAACGGAGGCAAAGTCTGTCTTGTCGGAGAGCACCCTGATATCGCCCCTCTCAATTTGTAATCTGTGTGATGAAATACGAAACCTAGTAAAATTTCTCCTCTGCTCAAAGGATTTCAATATACATCAATATTTTTCAAGCCCAAAGTTTGTTTTGAATTTGCTGTAGTTACATAATTTACCTTCTGAATGTTTTATGACCAATATTGATTCCATCTTATACTATTAGTAAATATTATAACATACATTTGCACATTTTAATAATATATATCAAATAATTTCAAACATCCTGTCAAAAGTTTATTGTGGATAATAAACTAGCAGTTAACCTGTGCCACAGATAAAATTTGTAATTAAGGTCTTATTTATGACACCAAATTATGTAACAATCACCATTACTAAATTTCACACCATTTCAATGTTTGTCCTTGATATATAATTCAGAAGATAAAAAAACAAAAGTCATTCTGATTCTAAAAACTTGCTTAAAAATGTACATAATTTCTCAGTCTAAATATGAAAACTAAATCCTTAATTTATGTAAATAGGTTTAATAAAATATCCATTACAAGTTGCATAGTAACCCACAAGTAATGAAAAATTATCATATAATCCAATATTAAAAGGAAAATCAGCACCAAAATAAAAAGCAGAAATATCACATATATCTGAATATCAGATACAAGCCCCATTAGAATATTCTTTAAAAAAAAATCCAAAATTTTACAAATATTACAACTTGCTATTTATCAGTTAATTTGTAATATACATGTATGTACGAGCATCATAAATAAATGTTTCTGAAAATTATAATTTACATTTTGCTTTTTATATAATATCTTTATTGAAATTTAAATCTCTTTTTAAACTTGTATAAGAAATCTTCATGAGATACCTATGTTTTGGTTTATATAAAATATTTCTTTATCTTATGCGAATCATGAGGACATGGTGATAGTCTTTCATAGAAGCAATTTCATATATGAAATCTTGAAAGTTGTGTCAGATAATTTAAAATTTTAGAGCTTGTTGTGTTTTACACAAGCCGACAAACTGTTTTCACTGAAATTTTGAAACCCTAAAGAAATTGAAATTGAGATATTATTTGTTTGGATATCAAGTCTTTGAAGTCATAATTTATACTTAATATTTTTTGTAGCTGTGATAGTTTTGATTGCAATTAAGCATATAATAATATCTACATTATTTGTTTAATAAATTTCATGAAGAAAATTCATTTACATAAATCATACATTAAATATCTAAGGAGATATATGTTTCAGTTAAGACAAAATAAGTCAAAATGATGAAAAGTAATCTAAATGTAATCAGAAAGTAATCATGATTACAGGGTCAAAATGAATGTAATCGATTACATTACGATTACATGTAATCTAAACAAGAAAACTGCAGCAGAGCTGCGAAAGGAGTCGATTAAAAAAAAACATAAATTAAATCAAAGTATCCAATATCTCATTTTATTTAACTAAAGATTTTTCGTCGTATTTCAAGATTATATAGGATTAAACACTGTTTTTTAGGAAATTATCTATGTATAAACTCCGGCAGCTCACTCACAAACATAATTTCCTAAAAACACAGTGTTTAATCCTTATAATTCTTATTCTTGGACATCGTGTTTGTTTTCGACGCTAAATACTATTAAAGAAATACCCAAGGACATACAATACACATACGATTGTAAACTGAAAAAATTCCGCGAAATGTTATTGACGACTTTGGCACATAACCAACATGACGTCATTGACGTCATATGAAGACTTCCAGTTTGAAACGTAAAGATTAGACGTTATTTGGCTTCGTGTACGCTTCAATTTTGATAAAATTTAACTAAAATAAGTTTTCAAGG
>FXLX01000104.1 GCA_900180385.1 uncultured Candidatus Thioglobus sp.
ATGAGAGCCAAATACACATGCAGGGGCGTAGCTAGCCTTTTTTGCAGTGCAAGCAACCTAGATACGATAACGTAACCCTCAGTCCGCTTTTGCTCCCAGCGAGGGTTACGAATCGGTCCCATTCAACGTATGGGAGCAGCGCCCGGAGTGATTCACACCGGGCGGTTTTTTGTCCTAATTCCGTTGAAGTGGTTGGAAAAATTAACGGGGGTGAAAGATAAATATATTTAGGTAAACCTTGAGGTGTTAAGTAAACGCTGCATCAATCCATGGTAGACTTATATCCATCTGAAAATTTGAATGCATGAAATCTTCTTTCTGTCCGACATTTTGTTTACAAGTTGCTATTTCACGTGCACTTGCCTCGTTTTGGAGATATCCTTATTTGGATCAATCGTAGTAAAACAATCGTAGTAAAGTTTTTCATATTTGGCATTCAGATCCATATATGGATAGGCTCCGCCCATCACGAGAGTATACGTAAGGTGCCATGGCGGACAAGAAACAATTTTCGAATACTAAATCGATCGTGAAGGTAGAAACAGGTATTGTAACACTTATTTCGTATCGCCATTACTTAAAAATTGTAGGGAATAATAAGTTATGACCAGATATGCAAAAAGAAAGTTGAAATATTCACTTAACGAAAATTTTAATTTGCTCCCATACGTTGAATGGGACCGATTCGTAACCCTAACTGGAGCACAAGCGGAATGAGGGTTACGTTATCGTATCTAGTTTCCAATTAGCAATAATAAACACGTGGCTTTGCGTTTCCTGTAATCTTTTGTAATCTTACAGCGATGGATATCGAGAATGACCAGATAATTAATAGTGCTGAGGCCGATGCGGCAGTCGATACAACATATGTAGTTGTTTAGTATTATATTGATATTTCTATTTGGTCTTGGACTGTGTGCTCTAGAAGGGTCTTTCATAAACTACGACCTTGCAATAGGGCGTTTTGACTTCCGACCTTTGGGTGTTTAGGACCTCCCATGGATGGCGACCTCCGACATCATCATTAAATTCGATTAGGGCCATTCTGGGTCTCATATATAAATTCTAACAAAGTATATTTGTATGTAAATTAACAGTTCTATGTGTAAATATGCCGTGAATTATTACCAAATTAATTGTCCTTTGTGTTTTTTGCTTATTTTAATAAAAATGGACACACCAGATCAAGTATTTTAAGAATGACACATCTAATTATTTCCCTTTAATGCTGAAATGAAACCAGATTAATTTATTATTAATTTGTTAGACTATTGTACTAAATACAGATAAATAAAGATTTACAGGGGCGTAGCTGAGGCTTAATAGTGTGCACGCCATAATTCTTGAGAGGGGGAGGGGGTCTGGGATTTTATTTTTACGAGATGCAAAATGGTGCGATCTGGGGCCATTTCAGGGTTTCATATAACATAGAATCAAGCACAATTTTAATGACTTTGATAGACAAGAATTTCTTAAAATTGTCCAAAATCTGCCCTTCGTGTCTTAGCAGATACGAACACCTCCATTGCTTTGTACAAGTCCACTTCAAAATCTCGATTAATATATGCATCAATCCAAGGGAAGATAGCCTGTCATTCTTCATGGTCGACCTAACATAAGTTTTCAAACGTCTCAGTACACTAAATGACATTTCAGCAGTAGCGCTTGCTACTGGCATGGTTAACAAAACACATAGTATCTGTAGGATAGAGAACTGGATTTACAGAATCAAGTGTGGTACAAAGTGTTGTTGGCAAATCATTACGTTTAGTAATGACTCAGTGGGTTCGCCATCTGGCTACTTCTCTCCTGAAATCCTCTAATGACAAATAAATGTCAGCCTGATATGCCTCGTATATTGTAGCAACATGATCATCAGTTAATTTGTCTACAGCACGGGGCAGTAGATGCTGTGCATGGAAGCGGTTTTCCGATTTAAGGAGACGTGATTCAAGTTCGTAATCAAATTGTCCAAAAATGGATAGTACAAAGAAATTCGCCAATACTGTTTTGGCGTTTCCGCGGGGTGATTGACTCTGGTAGTCTGTCTACCACATCGCCTGGGCATACTATCAGATACACCACGTTATATCAAAAGATTTGGCTAAGGTACGTGGAG
>FXLX01000105.1 GCA_900180385.1 uncultured Candidatus Thioglobus sp.
CTTTTTATAGTGGCATTGTTGGCAGAGACTTTAGCGCCTTGGATGTTGATATTATCTGCTTGGATGTTTAAATCGCCACTAACCTTAATATTGCTGGCTTGGTGTTTGGTGCTTTGTGAGTTGGAGTTTGCTTGGGCAAAAATTGGACTAAGTGCCAAGTAAAGAGAAAAATAAAGCGTTAGCAGTTTTTTAAGCATGGGATTATTTTAGCGGTTTTTTTACTGGGATTGGTGTTTGGTGATTAAAAAATCAATTGCTTTTCCTGATTATTTTTTTGTTTTATATTTTGTTTAGACTAAAATTAGTAATTTTAATGGGCCATTTTTCATCATATGAATAGCCCTCCAACATTTTTAACCCATTATTTTCTATATAAAGTAAAAATCCAGCTCCATACTTTAAATCATTAATTTCAGCATGCACATTTCCCACCTTAAAAGTTTTTTTTTGGCACGAAAAATCTTTTGTAGTATATAAAGTAGTAAAAAAACCCACTCCTGTCATTTCTCTACTTATAACTCTTATATCTTTAACTTGTTCTTTAAAGTTAGTACAATTATTATTTTCTAACAACATTTCTATAACTGTTAGCTCTAATTTATTTAATTTTTTCATTTAAATACTGTTCCAATTTTTGCTGTACCATTAACAACATTTCCTCTAACTGTTATCACTTCTTTCCCTACTTTTATGGTTACCTCAAAGAGGCCATTAATATTTTTATTTTTAACAGCCGTTTGCATGGGGTTGAGTGGTTTAATTTAATGACACTCTGACCCTGATTATTTATTTCTGTTATAAAAGGGTGGCGTCCCGTTATTCTCCGTTATTCTTTTATGAAACGCTTCTTCTTTCTTTTTTTCCTCTTCTAATTGATGATTCATTCTATTGATTTCCCTTTTGCTAAGCCAATCAGGTGGCTCATGAAAAGTAATAAAGTCATCATTAGGATTTGATATTGGGGCTTTATGGAGTATAACATTTTCTTCTTTAAGACCAGTATCATTAAGATTTGAAAAATGAACAATGTATTTATCTAAATCAATTTTTCTGCCTTGTAATAAGCTTTCAAAAAAAGAAATTTTGTTTTTAGAAATTTTATTATTTCTCCAGCCAGTTATAAATTCAGGGTCTTCTTTTCTTCTTTTCTCTGAAACATTCATTAAATCTTGTAATTCTTTAGCAGTAACATTTCTTAGTTTATACCCTAAAACAATAAATTCTGCTTTTTTATCAAAACATTCTAGATAAAAACTCATTTTTTCACCACCCTTTTTGAAACAGCTTTTCCAGTTTGTTTACCAGTAACATGGTCAAATTCCCCTAAATGTTTTCCATTAGATTTTCTATATTTTTCAAAAGCACCTTTTTTACTGTCCCATTCATAAGTATGTTTTTTATCCCCATATCTATCCCTGCCGTTTTTAGGAGGCAGTATCTTTGTCCCAGGAAATGCAGGGAGAGTTTTACTTTTTGGAGGCTTAACCGCATTGCCATCAATACCAGCACTGCCTTTTCTAGCAACCCTAGTCTTCTTACTATTAAAATTAGTCCCAATAATAAAATCAGCAATGGCAAGTCCAGTTGCCACTGGATCACCTGAGGTTACTATGGTATTTAGGTCATTAACAATATCAACATATTCATCAAGTCCTGCATCTTTTAAATCTTTTTTGGTTATTTTACCATTTTTAACTAATTTTTCACCCAACTTTAATGAAATCTTGCCAAGTGCAACAAAAACTTTAGTATTATTTTCTATGGCATTACTAGAAGTATCATAGGCATCATTAATATCTAAATCTGCTGCTTGTGCGGTAAAAATTGCTCCTAGTTGTCCAATAAGTTTTGCTTCATTGTAAACATCGTCACTATTAGTTACTAATCTCTCGCCTTGAGATTTAACATAACTCTCGGCAATCATCTCACCAATAGCCGCACCTACTGCACCCGAACTACAATCCCCACCCTTAGCAGAAGCCAAGCCACAACCAAGCCCTGCATGAGCAAGTTTGTGAGTGAGCTCATTTAAATCAGCAGCACCGATATTTTTAGTTAAGTTTTTACCAACCGTATTAACCGCAGAGTTTTTAAGATTATCTTTAAAACTCCC
>FXLX01000106.1 GCA_900180385.1 uncultured Candidatus Thioglobus sp.
ACCAGAGAGGAGATTGTTGATATTATTAAAATAATAAATCCTAATAAGGCATCGGGGCCAGATATAATAAGTCACAAAATGTTAAAAATCTGTCCTGAAAAAATAGCAGCCCCTCTTCAAATAATTCTTAATACATCTCTTCTACAATGTAACTATCCAACCAGCTGGAAGATTGCACATGTGATTGCTATTTTTAAAAAGGTGATAAGTCATTATAGTCTAATTATAGACCTATATCTCTCATAAGTGGTGTTGGAAAAATAATGGAACGAGTTATCTACAAATATGTATTTAACCATCTACAAAGAAACAAGTTAATTTATGAATATCAATCTGGTTTTCTCCCAAAATATTCAACAGTACACCAACTATTAGAAATGTATAACTGCATGTTAAATTCACTAGAAAAAAAGGAAATTAGCTGTTTTGTATTCTGTGATTTTTCTAAAGCATTTGACAAAGTTTGGCATAAAGGGTTGATGCATAAAATTAAATCATACGGTGTGGATAGTAATTTATTAAATTGGTTCTCTAGTTACCTGCAAGATCGACAACAGAGAGTATTAATAAACAAGTCGTCTTCTTCACTTTGCAATGTTTCAGCTGGTGTACCCCAAGGATCAGTACTAGGCCCTCTATTATTTATTATGTATATCAACGATATTGCTGAGAAGTTAATCTCTCTTACCCGACTTTTCGCAGATGACACTTCCTTCAGCTATTCCAACCGTGATGAATTACAGATAAAAACTGTGATTGATCACGATTTGAAAGAGCTGGATGAATGGTCAAAGAAATGGTTGATGACTTTTAACTCAGATAAAACAGAAATTATGCTATTTTCAAATACGAATATTCCAGAATTCAATTTTACATTTAATGAAAGAACTATTCCTATTACAAATTCTCACAAACATTTGGGAGTTACATTTAGCAGCGATGCTAAATGGAATATACATGTCGAAAATCTAGAGAAATTATATTTAGTTTATATCAGACCATTTTTTGAATATGCTTGTGAAGTATGGGATAATTGTGGGGTAGGGAATTCTAATAAGCTTGACCATTTGCAACTTGAGGCTGCTAGAATCGTTACTGGTCTTCCAATATTTGCTAGTTCAATTTTAATTTATAAAGAATTAGGCTGGGAATCATTGGCAGAAAGAAGAAAAAGGAGAAAATTACAAATGTTTTATAATATACAAAATAATAATGCACCCATGTATCTTTGTGACTTAATTCCACCATCAATTCAAAGTACAACCGTTTATCCATTGCGTAATGGAAGTGATATCATAATGCCATTTTGTAGACTATCGAATACTTATGATTCATTTATTCCTTCAACTATACGTCAATGGAATAGCTTAGATCCATCTCTTCGAAATGTGGATTCTATTGCAAAATTTAAAGCTGAATTAAGAAAGCGGAAAGATATTAGCCAAGTTCCTAAACATTACGAAATTGGACCTCGAAAACTTAATATTATTTTAACCCAGCTTCGATGTTTTGCTTCTTTTTTGAATTACGATTTGTTCCAAGTAAATATAGTCTCAGATCCGTCTTGTCGTTGTGGTGCCAATCGCGAAGACTCCTATCATTTCTTCTTCGATTGTTCCCATTATTCAAATATAAGACATACATTGTTTCAAAATCTCAACTGGCTACCTAATTATTGTGCTTTAGACCTTACACTTTTGACCTGTGGTAATCCTACACTCCCGTATGAACAGAACGAAATTATTTTTAAGCATGTGTTTGAATATATAAAGAGGTCTGAAAGGTTTCTTGTTGTCTAGTTGTTCACCAAAACAACAATCGCACACATCACCACCACTAACCCTCTCTCTCATTCCTTTCTTCATTCTCTGTTTTAGTTCAATCTACACATATTAATGTAAGAAATATTCATATACATGCATGCTCTATCAAATAATGTTGTAACTTATTGTATATAGGAGAAGACTTCATAAGTTTGTTTAACTTGTGTCTTATCCTTTTTGCATATTTGAGCAAATAAAATATGTTTAAACTAAATCCGGATGGCTCAATTGAGATAGGTTGTTGGATCTAACAGCTCATACAAGCCTATCACCA
>FXLX01000107.1 GCA_900180385.1 uncultured Candidatus Thioglobus sp.
CGCGCGCTGTTGAGGCGTTAGAAAGATCTGATGTACGTCGCATTGTATTGGTTCGACCTGCGGTTGAAGCTGGTGAAAAACTTGGTTTTTTACCGGGTGATCTTAGTGAAAAAATAGACCCTTATTTACGTCCAATTTATGATGCTTTATATGAAATGATGGGCTTTGACAAAGTCACAAAATTACTTGATAAAAATGTCATTGAAGTAGCGCCGCTTGCTTTTATGCGTGGTCGAACCTTAAACGAAGCATTTATCATTCTAGATGAAGCGCAAAACACTACCACCGAACAAATGAAAATGTTCTTAACGCGACTGGGTTTTGGCTCAAAAATGGTAATTACTGGTGACGTCACCCAAATTGATTTAGCACGACCAAGTCAATCAGGCTTGCTGCATGCGATGAAAGTGTTAGAAAACGAGCCAAAAATTTCATTCTGTCATTTTCATTCTAGAGATGTGGTTCGACACAAATTAGTTCAGCGTATCGTTCAAGCGTACGAAATCTTTGAATAAGTCAGAAAAAATAATCGTCGGATTGTCAGGAGGTGTTGACTCATCCGTTGCAACCTTGATGCTATTAGAACAAGGCTATGAAGTGGAAGCCCTGTTTATGAAAAACTGGGATGAAGACGATAATGATGGCTATTGCACTGCAGAACAAGATCTTACAGATGCGCAAAAAGTTGCTGATAAATTAGGTGTTAAGTTACACACTAAAAACTTCTCAGCAGATTATTGGGAAGATGTTTTTGAAGATTTCTTACAAGAGCATAAAAAAGGCAGGACTCCAAATCCAGATGTTCTATGCAATCAAAAAATCAAATTTAAAGTGTTTCTTGAATATGCACTTTCGCTTGGCGCCGACAAAATTGCCACTGGCCACTATGCCAGAATTACACATAATAACAACCAGTATCAGCTAAAAACTGGTTTAGACAACGATAAAGACCAGAGTTATTTTTTGTATTTGCTGGGTCAATACCAACTGAGTAAAAGTCTATTCCCGCTTGGTAATATTAGCAAAACTCGCGTTAGAGAAATTGCCAATCAGCACGACTTAATCACTGCCGATAAAAAAGACTCAACTGGCATTTGCTTTATTGGCGAGCGTAATTTCTCTGAATTTTTAGAAACCTATTTACCAAAAAATCAAGGTAATATTGTTGATGAACAAGGTCAGTTTATTAAACATCATCAAGGCTTGGCTTTTTATACTATTGGTCAAAGAAAAGGCTTGGAGATTGGTGGTGGTTTTAGTGATTCTCCAGAGCCTTGGTTTGTTGCCAATAAAAGAATTGATAGTAACGAGCTACTAGTTGTACAAGGCGATCATCCACTACTATATCACAATAGTTTAAGCACCTCAAATAATCACTGGATCGGTAACGAGCCAGACTTCCCATTAGATTGCCAAGCCAAAATTCGCTATCGACAAGCCTCTCAATATTGTACAATTATTAAGGATGGTGATAGCATTAAGGTTGTTTTTACCAAATCACAAAGAGCTATTACCCCAGGGCAATCCATTGTTTTCTATCAAAATGATATTTGTCTAGGTGGTGCAATTATTGAAAAACGAAGTAATGAATAAAATAAACAACCAAACTCTAGCACTTGCTAGCGTTTTACAAAGCGCTACACTAGTTGATCAACTTGCTTCAAATGGCGAGTGTGACACAGATTGTTCAACAGCAAGCCTCAAAAGTATCCTGTCTTCGAGTGTTAGCGTTTATGAAGTGTTTACCTCTCATGCACAATTATCTATTGGCATGGCTGCTTTACGAATTGCACTGGGAAAACAAACTAAGTCTATTCAGACTGTGGTTTTTTACGCTTTATCATTAATTAACCTTGAGAAAAAGTTAATGAAAAATCCAGCCTTGCTAGATACCATTGCTGCTGAAATTAACGCTTTAAACAAGCAAGAATTCTTTGAAATAACTCATAGTAATTCAATTGCTAGACTGGGTGAGCTTTACAAAACCACGCTGGGCAAACTAAATCCAAGAATTATGGTTAAAGGCGAACAACTACATTTATCTAATCATCGTACTGCTAATCATATTAGAGCTCTTTTACTATCAGGTATACGCG
>FXLX01000108.1 GCA_900180385.1 uncultured Candidatus Thioglobus sp.
TGTTATTTTATATCAATGAAATTATTCAAGCCTTGGTTTGAATTAGGGTTAAAAAGGACAATAAAAAACCCCAAGCAAACTTGGTGTTTGATTGGGGTTTTCTATTAAATATGGTGCCCAGGGCCGGTATTGTCATCATATTTATCTTGTGTTAAAAATTCCTTTATAAGTATTGATTGTATAGTGTTTTAGAGGGTTTTGTTAATTTTTTTAGGATTACAATTTGTTTGTATTATTTACATAATGTGATAACCATAGTGATACTTTAATCCTTAACAAATTTTCATAAGTTAATGATTGGTATATAGTTAACCATCTTCACTGTAATTATTTTTTTGTTTTACAATTGTGTATCCATCAACATATGCATCACTACTCTCGTATGCTTTTTTTGCCCAATACAATGATTCTTCTTCATCTTCTTTAATATTTTCTCTTACTAGATACTTTTCACTGAGTGTCTTTTTGGCATAAAGTCTATAGTCCAGCAACATGCGAATATAATAATTTAATTTATATGTGTTAAAAGCCACTTGTCTGCAGAAGTCATCATCTGTTTCCACCAGCTTCTGTAGATATTTAAGGGATCCGATCCAAATCATTCCAACTGCCATAATAAGTGCTATGGCGCCTAACAATGATTCTTTTGGTTGGTTTGCAATCATCGCCATAAGTACTGTATATATAGCTACTCCAATAAACCAATATTTCCACAAGGTAGAATTGTCATTTCGAACTGAGTTTTTATCCTTTAGCCAGTTGTAAGTTAGCAATGCAGCAAAGATACTTACAGCAAAGAAAGCAATGTCTAATGCTTCACGATTGCCACGGCTAATACTTTTTGCTAGCAAGGTATATGTTATTAAAAATGCTATTACACCAATAATAATTAGCGCGTATTTTTTTAATTTCTGACTCATGTCAATACCAAATTCCGTTGTACTTCTTGGATTCCCTGTGCTTATCAAATCTATTCATATACTTGTCTATCAACACATTAAGTCTTTTATGATGAGCAATTGAAAGCCACTCTTCCCTGCCATCATCTTCATTAACCATTTCATTGATTAGCTTTAAATCATCATCACAGTATTGATACACTTCTTGACTATAAGATTTGTTACCTCTAATAAGATAGATTATGATTAGGTTGTATTCTAAGTTGCTATATGGGTCTGTTCTATCACCATTTTCAATACTTGTATCTTCCTCCAACCATTTCGGCACAAGTTCAATCACACCATCTACGATTTTCTTAACTTGTTTCTTTGTCAAGCTTGTATCTTCAACAAGACCATTAATTATCCATTTGCGAGCTTTCAGCATATTCTTTACATAGTCTTTTACAGAGGTTAGCCTGTCGAGCCAATCTGTAAGACCTTCAGTCATTCTCTCGTATCTGCTACTCATTTATGACCTTGCTTTTAGTGTCTGTCGAATTCTGCCAACCAAGCCAAGGGAAGTGATACATTTTTCCTGTCAAATCATCTGTTAACTCAACAACAAATTCCTCTTCTTCAAGTATATTTCCATCTTGACCATAAGAATTAGATATGTAATCCCACATTGGCATTAATTCATCTTTGCCACTATTGTCCTTTGTCCATACAAGCTTGCTTTTGAATGCTTCACCCTTGTAGCGTATAGAGTTATCTTTATCTGAATATCTCATATCAATTTTTACAATACTACTATGGGGCTCATAATCGCTTAGAGTGGCAGTTTCAAAATCAACAACACCCCAGATTTTTCCATTTTCATACCATCTTGTCCAAGTTCCAACTGGTCGACCATCTTTGTATTTCTTTTCAATCTTCTTTGAGCCGTCCTCATAGTACAAGGTCATCTTGCCGTCAGGAGGCGTGGTGGATGCTGCTTGAAGTGTTAGGGGTAGTGTTGCTAGTATTGCTGTTAGTAATTTTTTCATAATCATTACATTCTTAAATCTTAAATTGGTCTGCAATTTCTTCTTCCATCTCGTAAACAAGGAATTCAGAAATACTATTGTAGAATATCGGATCCTTTTTTGCGTGCTCTAGTATATTGGTTGCATTTGTATTTGTGCTAGCAGTTGCAGTAGC
>FXLX01000109.1 GCA_900180385.1 uncultured Candidatus Thioglobus sp.
CATTTTGATCTAGTAGAAGAAATGATTGAAGATAATGCTCAATATAAAGCAGGGCCTCGGATGCAAGTAAACTAACAAGGCGCTCAAGCAAGGACGCGCATAAGTGCGCGCCGCTTAGCTTGGCGTTAGGCAATCAGAGTAAGGAATAACGATGAATGATGAGCTAGCCCGTCTATTGAAAGAGCTGGAACAGCCAAAAGAAAAAACTAGCGAGCATTCTATCTCGTCCAAAGTCAATAAGGCTTCAGAAGAAGATCAGAGTCCAGAAGCTATTGCCGAGAGACTTGCATTCGGATTTTGTGAGAATTACTTAGATAAGCAGAATAGCTGGAGCACATATTTTGGTCCTATGATGGTATGGGTTAGCGACGATGGTAATAGCTATGAAAGCCCAAGTCTTTCCTTGGTTGATAACGACGTTATTGAGTATTGGAAAGCCCGTTCACTAAATACAAACAATCCAATAATGAAGGCTCGCTATTCGGGGCTTGTGTGGGATCTCTCAGAAGCTGCTATTGGAAATAAGCCCGATTATAAAGTCGCCATTGATTATGTAAACGCTCTTCTTGACGTGGCAGATGAGAATCTATGTGAGCATCCAACTGAAACTATTACGAAAATCACCAGAGCATATAAAGTTTCATCCGCTTTAAACAATGATGAATTGATAAAAAAGAGTATTGAAAGTGCTATCAATCTGGAAGATAGAATAGCAGAGGATGATAAGGCGGGGCTCTGGGGGTTTTGTTTCGATCTTTTTGTATTGAGTAAATGCCAGCATTTGTCTGATGCCCAAAAGAAAAAATTAATAGAAGATCTTGAGTCTCGACTAGTCAGAGTTTCTAAAGACTATTCACCTTGGGTTTCTGAGTCAGCAGGTGTTCCTCTAGCGACGTATTATCACAGCAAAAGAATGGATGCTGATGTGTCACGAGTAATTGATATTGTTGGGCATTGTTTCGAAAATTCATGTGAAGAGCTAGCGGCGATGCAGGCTTCATCTTGGCTCCAGCACGCACATGATATCTATATCAGTTTTGACATGAAAGATAGCGCGGAAAGAGTATTGAGGAAGGTTTCCGAGGTTGGTCTAGAAGTTGTGGAAAGCATGCAGGAATTTTCTCACAGCATGGAAATCCCTAAAGAAAAGCTCGATGCTTATCTGGAGTCTATGACGAGTGGCGACATTGAAACGACTCTCAACAGGATTGCCGTACAGTTTATACCCAAGAAAGATCAGATCGAGCAGCAGGTGCTAGAGCTTGCTAAAAGTAATCCGTTAACATATTTATTTACCAAAACTCTACAAGATTATAAAGGCAGGCCAGTCGCAACCATTGGTGGTATTGAGGATGATTTAGAAGATAACGTTATTCACCAACTTTCTCAAAATTTGAGTATAGCTTCTTTCTTTCTCAGGCATTCATTTAATAAAACTTTAGAGGTTTATGAGCTGAACGCAGAGATATTATCTGGCTTTATACTGGCGTCACCAATTTTTGAGGAGTCCAAAAAGGGTATCGTAAAAAAAGGGGTGCAAGCTTATTTGGAAGCCGATTACATGTCCGCAATCCATATTCTCGTTCCCCAGGCAGAAGCTGCGATTAGAATACTGGTTGAGTTGATGGGAGGGTCTACTTTAAGAAAAAATAGGCAGGGAGGTCTGCAACTAAGAACATTTGATGACCTGCTTAGGGATGAGAGTGCTGAAAATTGTTTTGGCGCTGATACATCTTTTTATTTCAGGATGCTACTCACTGACCAGAGAGGGTGGAATGTGAGAAATGATGTATGCCATGGAATTAGCCCCGCGGGGGCATTTAATTATTCAACTGCAGATAGAATCCTGCATGTAATGCTTTGCCTATCACAGGTTAGAGAGAGCAATGCCTAACAAGGCGCTGCTGTCGGACAATTTTTCCGCTGCGCTCCAAAATTGCCGCAGAGCGCGGCGTTCACACGGCGCTTCGCGCCGTGTGAACGGTGGAGTTGACCTGCGGTCTAACACTATCTTCTTGGTGCGAAGCACCTTCGAACATAGCGTTCGACCTGACCAATTCTCCAGCATAAAAAAGAG
>FXLX01000110.1 GCA_900180385.1 uncultured Candidatus Thioglobus sp.
GCGACTCATATTGCCTGTTAAGTGTAGCTCAATTTCACGGGTACACAAGCCTAGAGCAATTTCATAATATATCAGATAATGGTTGTAGCCATGTCCTTTACAAAGAAAGTGAAAACAGTTAACTGTAAATTTTAATTATTACATATATATTCTTTGTAAACTTACTTTTAACCCTTACTAATGAGCCTCTAATTACCTGCCAATCAATTAGTTAAAATCAAATTTATTTGTGAGCTAAGCCTGTCAATTTGTTAATGGTTTATATTTAATGATATGAAAGGATGATAATTTATTAATGAGCAGATCAAAGGGTCGGATAAGACAGGACACGATTAATTAAGTGTAATTAAAGGGAAACTTCGCGATTTTTTACATGTTAGCTAAATATGTTCCTGGTGATATAAAATACATATTCACAAAGTTTTATCGACATATTTCCACAAATAACGAAGCAAATCGCAAATTTGTAATTTTAATTTCTAATTTTTCAACCAGGCTGTGACGTTTTAACCCGATAATGCATTGTGGGATTGAAATTTAAAGTCTGGGTCGCTGATGTTAAATTCGCTTCATTTAAAGCGCTCAGAGGACTGTAATTTAAATCTAATAACCGTTGGAAAATTAAATACTGAAGTGAACAGCTACGTACCTTTTTGACAAACAACTATTTTAAATGAACAAAATGTTTCATTTCCTTTATATTTACAACGGAAAGAGTGTTTTACAACAGTCACCTATATTCGCTATATATAGGATCCCTTTTACAATTATGTTCATTTTGTTTTACTGCTAATGTGCTGAAAAATATAATGGATAATTTTGACAACGCGTAACTTGTGTATTGATTTCTAGATTCTGTTTTAATCCCTTTTTTATAATCATTATTCGGCATGCTGTTTACTGTTATTTTGATCTCCGCATGTAGATGTCCGCTTGTGTGTTTTCTAGCCGGAGGGTAAAATTATACAGGTGTAAAATTCAAGGTGACCGGATTAATAAAATGGGAATTTGAATACACACTATTTGCTTTCCAAGACGAGTTGGTAGATCGTTTATTATTTATTAAAGATAAAATATTTTTAAAACATTAGAATAAATATAATGTTGAAATAACAGGAACAATTATAATTGTAATTATGTTTTAGATGATAAAAAAGTATACACCATCCTTGAAATTATAAGTTTTCATTATTAGAGGCGCCAAATTGGCCTAACTATATATAGCTGTCTCATCATAATTAATATGTATTCACAATTTTAACGATCGATGTTCATAAAAGATGTTTTAATTTTAATTAAAGAACTAAAAATTAAAGGTTAGGAGATCGGGTGGCAACTGAGTTTACAAAGTTAGTGTTTAAAGAAAAAAAACCTCTTTGCTCAGTGACCCCCAGAAGGCACAAAACCTAAATATATGATTTTTTCAGCTCGGAACCCCGTAAGCAAACTTGACCTATAATTTTGATATCCACTGATATTCATTCAGACAAAGTTCGGAAGAGATCATGATCATGAGCGGTATAAACAGATGAAGAGCAGTCAAAATATACAGAGATTAGGCCACACCAAATTTACTTCTTGTTCTTCGGATTTTGTGCTAAAAACGTTGGAGCGAGCAAGTGATTTAAAAATGTTAATTTCTTTTCCTTTTTTTGTTTGTTTGTCATTTTTGATGAGCGAAACGTAAAATATTATGCGGAAAATATATTTCTTATATTTTTCATGTATTTTCAGAAGCGAGAGACCATATTTTAATTTTAAATATTTTATTCTTCAATAAATTAAGGCAAATAATTCCTGAAATAAGAAGTGAAAGGCGGGATTTACTTATTTTTATTTTCATTCTGAAAACGACAGGTACATTCACACCGGTTCACTCAGCAGGGTACCTAATATTGCGTAATGAGTTTAGGTCCACACAGGAAATCGCCAGGCAGAATATACAAGTGTCATTTTACATCCGGTCGACGGGACTCTGACCGAATACCTGAATACATGTGTCACAATCTTTGGCAATAATCAGAAACGCAATACACATTTTGTGACCCGTTAACTAACTAACTTTATTA
>FXLX01000111.1 GCA_900180385.1 uncultured Candidatus Thioglobus sp.
CTTACCAATTGCTTGCCCATGGTGGGTGGTTCTCTCAGGGTACTCCAGCTTCTTGCACATCTAAGAAGGGTTGCCATGATTTAGCTGAAATATTGCTGAAAATGGCGTTAAACACAAAAAATCACTCAAATTCAACCGATTAGAACGCGCTTTTTCTGCTCTTTTCAGACCATTATCAGTTGTTTTAGACATTACAGGATGAAAGCAATATACCTAGGTTGCCGATAGATATAAAGCAAATTTTCACTCGCTAGTAAACCTAGCCTTCTATCTCCCTGTTTCTAGCACTTGTGTGATAGGTCATAAATAAAGAATGGAACGGATATTGCTTCCGACAAGCAGGGCACATTCGTAGCCCTTTGTAGCAAATATTCCCTAACGGTAAACACAGTATATCTTTATAATAAAGGAGATTAAGACGGCGACTATATTTTACCTAAGCAATGTCGATTATTTCGCTCTGTCGTTTAGGTGAATGGGTTAAGGTCTTTAACGACACTTTTTGCATTGTCCATCCTGCTTTGACTTACAACTTCTGCTGACCCCATTGGTATCTTCAACCTTTTCGTTCAATAGTATTTCTGTTATATCCTGTCGATCAGTTTTATTGTTTGGAGAAACCGGAGTACTCGGAGAAGACTATCGTCCTGTCGCAATTCACTGAAACAAATGTATCATAGAAAGTTGTATCGAGTACATCTTGCCATGAGCGGGATTCAAGCTCATAGGGTTAGTGGTGATAGGCACTGCTTGCACATGTAGTCGGAAATCCAACTACCAATCGATCACGACAACAATGGCCAATTGGTCCCTATTGACGGACATATGACATGAAATGCTTACCAAACAGTGTGGTATGGCTCGTGTGAAAGAGTACATGTCATAATAAAACACGAACATTACAATACAATATATGCCTTAACTTTCTTATTGCGTTGAGAAAGTCAAAAATCAACAGAGCGATCAGTGTATCACAAATTATGTGTTCCATACAAACAGCCATTAACCCTATTAATTTTGTTTTGTTATTTTCTTCTGGAGAATGGAATACTGTGTTGTGAACTGGGCATTTAATTTAAAGCTACTTTAATCATTTTCAATGGATTTCTTATAATGAATAATTTTAATTTCAATTAAAACCATGCTTGTTTTTTTGAAATTAATTATCTGAGGGTTAAGGGCTGTTTGACATTATTTTTACCGTTTCGCGTCAATAATTTTTAGTACTACATTTTGAATAGCGTATTTATTTTGGAATGCAAATAGGCTATTCATATCATCGACAAAACTTCAACACAATGTAATTATTAAAAGTGAATAAACGTTAGAGAAAATTGAAAGGGCAATCAAGAATGAGAAACTGGCAACATTGGGTACACAAGACACAATACTTGTCTTAATCTACATTAGTGTAAATAAATGTATGTTATCATATAAAACTCTATCTGTTTCAACATTTATGATGTTCAAACAACAAAAAACAACAATGTCAAAGATATGTAACATATAAGTTTTGATCATTCATTCTAACAATACTCTTAACATTAACATATATTCAGAGTTCAATAGTTATTTACACTAATACGGTTGCCTTTCAGTACATTGCACATTTCTCCGGTAATCAATCTTTATTACGACATTGATTGTTTAATTTATCCTTCAATTGCGTGATCTTCAGTACTAATTAAGTACAATTTGGTGTTAATTATCAATTAGTAAAGGTCCTAGTAAAGCATTTCTTTTATCTGATTCATGTAGATCGACTGTAATACAAGCATCACCAGCATAGACGCAGACCTCATAGAGGACACAATTGATCCCGATTAGAATGGGTGGCTCAATGAGTTAGAAAGTTGGATTACCTAACAACTCATACGAGCCTATCACCAATACTGCATGGGTTCGCGCCCGGTCTTTGTAAATTACAAAAAGGCTGCACTCGACTCGCAGCCGCAAATGCTAAAGCTTACCAATTGCTTGCCCATGGTCGGTGGTTCTCTCAGGGTACTCCAGCTTCTTGCACATCTAAGAATGGTTGCCATGATTTAGCTGAAATATTGCTGAAAATG
>FXLX01000112.1 GCA_900180385.1 uncultured Candidatus Thioglobus sp.
GGATATTGTCTACCACAATCATAATTTTTTCATACCCAAAATTATTGTCGTTTTCCGTACTGACCTTCATAAAATGAAGATTAACACCGAGTTATGCTGCAAAAGATACGATTTTTTGACAAAAAAGACCCAAAACTATCGTTATCAGAATTATTGTCCTGGATGACAATATTCAAATCTATTCATATGGCCTTCTATGTGAACTCGTCTTGAGCATGCGCACTGTTTAGAAACAATAAACAACATGTGGTTCTTGGGCAAAAGAGAAACTGTCAACGCGTGGAAGAAAGCGGACTTTGACGGATTCAGAGAGAAAGATGAATAGAAGTGAAGTATCTTCCAAATGGAACAAATGCAGGATATATGTAGGGGATCAGTTGGACCGTTGGAACGAACTCAAGGAAGTGCTACGCGTCCAAACTCGCGCTGAAGTGGCAAAGATTTTGCTTGATAGGTAAGCCGAGCATGTTGCCTTCTTTTCTCAATCGTTTTTCATATTTTATGAATTTATGATGATGCCTATGATCATTTTCGGTAGATATTAATCAATATATGTAATTTTGCACCTGGCAACAGCAAATTATTGTCAATGAGTAGCATAAAACGGCCGTATTTGCGAGGTAAACAAACACAAATTTTAAGAGGCCAGCAAAGGGGAAATGGGAGTGCAAAAATGATATCAATGGCAATGCAGTTTATTATTATCAATTTAAAAAAAAATATCGAATCAATTCATTTTTAATGCAAGAATTAAAACTGTACATGGCTTAATGAAAACCCTATAAAGTTCTTTTTATTCAAGCAAATTTATTTCTTTGATATGCAACATATAATTAGGCTTTTAATTTTATCAAATTTCAACAACTTGGACATGAAACTTAGTTTTGGGAACCAAAAGTATATACCTTACTTTCTGCGAATTATCACTATAATGGAAAATCAGTATGTATTTTTCAAATAAAAGCTTTCTATTTAAAGAAGCTTCATTTCAATTGCACTTTTAGTTTGGATCCTGTAAGTATAATATATAATTATAAACAAGGTTTTGAAGAAATGATATGAATATCCATTGAAATTTTCAAGTTTCAGAACTTTTTTTATATATGACTACAAAATTTTACTGAAAATTTCAGAAATGTCCTAAAATGCATATTTTAGACCATGGCTAAATGAAAATCATTTTCAATTCCTTTATGCAAACAAGTTTATATCTTGGGTACTGGAAATACATTACATAAATAAGGTTAAAAGTACTTTTCAACAAGTTTGAACATAAAACTTTGTTATGGGAGCCAAAATTATATCTTCCTGTCTGTGAATTATCACCATAGTGGAAAATCAGTATGTATCTTTTATATAAAAAGCTTTCCATTTAAATAAGTGTCATTTCAGTAGCATTTTTAGTTTGGATCCTGTAAGTATGATACATAAACAAGGTTTTTAAAAAATAATATGAAGATCCATAGAAATTTGCAAGTTTCAGAAACTTTTCTATATATGTGACTATAAAATTTTACTGAAATGTCCTGAACTGCATATTTTAGACTATGGCTAAATGAAAATCGTTTTCAATTTCCTTATGCAAACCAAGTTTATTTCTTGACTATTCTAAAAACATTACATTAACTAGTTTTTTACTACATTTCAACAATTTTGGACATAATTTTTAGTTCAGGGAGCCAAAATTATACTTTACTATCTTAGAATTATCAACATAGACATGATAGAGGGAAATCAATATGTATTTTTCATATAAAGGCTTTCTATTTAAAGAATTGTCATTTGAACTGCTTTTTATCCCCTCGCCAACGAAGTTGCGAAGGGATATAGTAACGCTACCGTCCTTCCGTAACATCCTTGTGAACACTCTAGAATCAACATCCTTCAATGGATTTTGACCAAACTTGGTACATACTTAGTCCTTAAGAGAATCTGGAACCCTATTGATTTTCAAGGTCAAAGGTCAAGGTCACCGGGTCAAATTTTTAGGCGAGGGGATACGCCACGCTTTGCCCTTGTTTA
>FXLX01000113.1 GCA_900180385.1 uncultured Candidatus Thioglobus sp.
ACACCATTGATACACTGCAGCACCATTCACTTAGCCTTACGTCCAACGCCCTAGACCACTCGACCACATCCACTCCCTATATATATAAAAGAAATTAGTAAAAAAAGAACAAAACGGATTTTTCACAACATTCTTGTACTAACGTTTTCACTGCTGTTGCAGATCTTCAGGTACAATGTTTATAAGTGTATATATATGACGTTAACAATAGTGTGACGTTAACAATATAAAGGGAGACTATGATGTTACGTTTTCGCGGTAAAATATATTACCTATAAAATTAATGAACATCTTTAAAGTTGTTATAAGATTAATAAAAATCTTTAAAGTCATTGTAAGATTAACGAAAATCTTTAAAGTCATTTATCATTTAACGAAGGTTTAAGAATATTAATTAATAAAGTTTCTTTTCTTCTTCTTAAAAAATCACCCTCTGTATTAACTTTATACAGCGGGAATATTTTGAAATGTCCTCCAGAACAATCATGGAAATGTTCATTAGCTCTTATTATAGTAAGGTCCTGGTGCCTTGTTTGTTGTCTGTGAACAGTCATTCGAGTCCGCAATTCAGTTTTGGTTTCACCTACATAGAATTCTCCACAATTAGAGCAAATAATTGCGTATACAAGATTCTTAGTTTTGCATGATATATCTTGCATAACTGTAAAAGTCCGTCCATTCTTAAATGTAAACGAGGTTCCTTCTATTAAACTAGGACATGTCATACATCTCTTGTCGGTACATTTCTTAACAGATGGTGATGATTCATGAAAATCAAATTTTGATGATGACAAGAAGCCTTTCAGATTTTTCGGCTGCCTTTTGCTGTTTATAATCTTCTTTTTTTGCAATACATTTTTCATACGTTCGCTACTGTTTAAGTTAAATTCAATTTGTTTCATAAAATGGAAAATATTGTAATCCCTTGGATTATAAGTAGTTACAAACGGAATTATATTATTTTGATTTGAGGTTACATGTACTTGTTCCCGCAGTTCCGTATGTATCGGTCCTTTTTCCAACGCTTTCTGTATACCATGTTCAACTATTTCCTCCGGATATTGTTGATTTTTCAAATACAATCTAAGTTCTCGTAGTCGCGTATCTCTCAACTCCTCTGTGTTTGTGATCGTTATAATTCTCGAAGCCAAATTAAACGGAATGTTTATTTTAATATGTTTCGGGTGACTGGATCTGAAATTAAGATACATATGGGTGTCAGTATCTTTCGAGAAAATGTCCGTTATTATGTTGTTATTTGTTGATATACGAATTAAAACGTCTAAAAACGGCATTTCTATTTTGCTTCTGTTTATGGTGAAACGAATTTGGTCATTTAAAGAATTAAGTTCGGTATGAAAAATTTCAACGGGAATGTCAGAGTTCCATATAATAAAACAATCGTCAAGAAAACGCTTCCAGTTTTGTCGTACATACGATGCAAATTCTTGTCCGTAGCTATTCAAAAGTTGTTCGTATAAAATATGTTCAAGGTATCCAAGAACAAGAGTAGCGTAAGTTGGCGCCATTTTAGTTCCCATTGCGGTTCCTCTTTTCTGTCGGTAAAACTTACCGTCAAAATAGAAAACATTTCTTTCAAGAATAATTTTCACGGTTTCAAGAATAAATTCTTTAGAAAAGCGATCTTGTACAATGTTTCGTTTATTTTCCAACCAAAATGTTATTGCAGAAATTCCCAAATCGTGCGGAATATTTGTATAAAGACTTACAACATCAAAACTGATGAGTTCAGAATTTGGATTTACGGTCGTCGGCAAATGATTTAAAAATTCTAGATCGTCCCTTATAAAACTAGGTACTTCACAACATAGTGGTTTAAGTATAATGTCTATAAAATGGCTTAATCGTTGAGTGACGCAATTGGGTCCGCCAACAATAGGACGAAATTTTAAATCATCCGGATTTAAAATTTTGATACATTCTGTGTGTTGTTCCAGTATTGCGTTTGAGATTACTTCACTTTTATGCACTTTTGGCAATCCATAAAAATAGCTTTCTGT
>FXLX01000114.1 GCA_900180385.1 uncultured Candidatus Thioglobus sp.
TGGCGGAAGACAACGACAACCCAATCATAATACGACCACATATTGTGTTTACTGACGGACGACAACGACAACCCAATCATAATACGACCACATATTATGTTTACTGACGGACGACAACAACGACAACCCAATCATAATACGACCACATATTGTGTTTACTGACGGAAGACAACAACGACAACCCAATCATAACACGACCACATATTGTGTTTACTGACGGAAGACAACGACAACCCAATCATAATACGACCAACTATTGTGTTTACTGACGGACGACAACAACGACAACCCAATCATAATACGACCACATACAGTAGAGTTCGTTTATAACGAAGTCCAGGGGACTCTCGATCTTAGTTCGTTATAGGCATCGTTCGTTATAAGAGAAACAATGTAGAATTACCTCCCCTTTTGAAAATCGTACAGTAGAACTTCGCTGGCTCGAACTCGAAGGGACTGTCAAAATCTGTTCTAGCTATCGGTAGTTCGAGCCACCGAGGTCGCGTAATTTTAGAGAGAAAAAAATCTGGTTCTGACCCGGGCAGTTTCATTACGCTATGATAACTGATGCACAGTAAAGTGGGCCTTTATCGTAAAAAAATATTTAATCCTTTAGACAGTTCTCAAAGACTACGGCTTCTGAATACCTCTTTGGTATCTTCAAATGTTCCTTAGAAACATTTTTTCAACTTTGTTCACGATCTATTTTATAAACAGGAAATATGAGGTCGGGTATTAACACTTGGATCGATATCGGTATAATGCTGATAATTCGGATATATTTTTAATGGCCAATTTTAAGATTGTAGCCATTTTCCTTTTGTTTTATTTGAATTTGAAGAATAATTGTTTCTTTTTGGTATTATATACACATAAAAACTCAGGTTAATCGAAATTTCAGAACGAGTACATTTCTTTTGTTTTTGGTATTTAGATGAACCTTGAGACCACGCAGTTTGTAAAGAGTCTCTCATCAAAGAAAAAATAAACAATAGCGAATGAATTAATCTCACACATGACTTTGTTTTTAATTTCTTTAGCTTGTGCATCCATTCATTAAAATTTAGATTACGTTTTATTAATTTTTAATGCAATAAATTAGCGCGTGTGTTATTAATTGACAACTTGTTAATCACATCATTTTATTGTTTGAATATTTTAAAGAAAAGTCTTGATTGACATCATTAACAACATCAAAGGTGGGATTATTGATTTTTCAATTATCAATAACGGAAGTGTCAAGTGCACTTGACCATTCTAATATGTGATCGTCCGTGCGTAACGGAAGACAGGTAAACGATTTGTTTGTTCAGCAATTTTCTTTGTTATATCATGTCAATTTTGAGTAATAAAAACGTTGTTTGGGTTTAAAAATCTCTTCGTTATAAGCCTGATTTCGTTATAAAAAATTCGTAATAGGCCTTCACAAATACATTGTTTAAATAGCGATGGGACCGGGGATTTATCTTTACTTCGCTATAAGCCTGATTTCGTTATAAACCTGTTCGTTATAAACGAACTCTACTGTATTGTGTTTACTGACGAAAGACAACAACGACAACCCAATCATAATACGACCACATATTGTGTTTACTGACGGAAGACAACGACAACCCAATCATAATACGACCACATATTGTGCTTACTGACGGACGACAACAACGACAACCCAATCATAACACGACCGCATATTGTGTTTACTGACGGACGACAACAACGACAACCCAATCATAACACGACCACATATTGTGTTTACTGACGGAAGACAACGACAACCCAATCATAATACGACCACATATTGTGTTTACTGACGGACGACAACAACGACAACCCAATCATAATACGACCACATATTGTGTTTACTGACGGACGACAACGACAACCCAATCATAATACGACCACATATTGTGTTTACTGACGGAAGACAACGACAACCCAATCATAATACAACCACATATTGTGTTTACTGACTGAAGACAACGACAACCCAATCATAATACGACCACATATT
>FXLX01000115.1 GCA_900180385.1 uncultured Candidatus Thioglobus sp.
AAAAGTAAAGCTACAATAAAGCCAAGCAATAAAGACATAACTAGAAAAAAAAAAAAAACCAACATGAATGCACCTTTTATCAATCTGACTTAGTTCTGTACACATAATTTTCATAAGAGATACAGGTAACTAATTTACCTGGAAATTTTACATACATTTTGTATCTATCATATTAAACAATGAGTGTATCTTGTTTTCAAAGAAAACATTCAGATAGCTACATTGCTAAAAAGAGGTAATAAAAACGTAGATATCAAATTTAGTGCACATGAACGTTTCTGGAATAACCTTCATCAGGTAGCTCAAGATCAAAAGATTGGAAAGCCAAATAATTTAATAGTTTTGGGAGCACAAAATCTATGGGTATTGATGTTATGTAGGAGTTTCTTTTACACCTGGTAGAGATATTGGGAGTGCTGTTTTTATGATGTGGGTTTTGGTGCAGTCGGGGATGTTGTCTTGTGATTCTACGGTGAATACGGACTGACACTGTTGGGGATGTTGGATTTTTGCTTTGTGTCAGCTGTGATCTGTCCATCGCTCCTCATTGGTGTGACATCTGTTTTGTCTGTACCTAAGGATTTATATATAACAGCTTCTTTCATCACATATTGCTTAAGATTTTGACCAAGATATAGTTTTTCTGGTAACTGATTCATGTCGAGCGACGCCGAGAAACTTACACTATAAGCGCGGACGTCTAAAACGCTTAGAACGATGTCTGTTTCTGCTCTTTTTAGACAATTTGCCAGTTGTTTTTTTTTAACTATAAGACATTGCAGAATAAACACAATATACGTACATTGTCGGGGAAATATAAAAACTGTACGTAACAGCTTTAGTGAGTGAGCGATTGTTGTTTAACGCCAACTCAGCAATTTTATAGCTATATCATGGCGAGACCAAGTTAATGAGATGATGATGATGTCCGCTTTTTTCTAGACCAACACGCTTAGTTTTTTTTTATAGTGTTAGCTCACTGAAACAACAGTCCGCGGGTAGACATGTCGCTCCACTCTGACACATTATCCTGATTCCGAAGCAACCAGTCTTTGCTCTTTCTCCTTAATTCTGCGTGCTTTGCATTATAAGCAACAAATACCAGTTGATAATCTTTGGTTTGAAATATGAATTTGTTTATATACATGTACTCAAAAAGTCGCTTTTTATGTGTCTTCTGCCGAAGGATTGTGAAAGCGCGAAAAGTTGACCGTGCGTTGCACAATGTATTTTGTATTGTTACGTTATCTATTGTCATTTATGTAGACAATATATGTATTCGCTGAGAAACAGACCAGAAATGCTCACCAAAGACTCTCATCGGTAGTGTAATCGTTAGCGTGCTCGCCTCGAATGCGGTAGATCGTGGGTTCGAGTCCCGATCGGGTCAAACCATGTTCTGTACACATATTTTGCCATCTTCCACATTCTGTTGGAAATTTATGATTTAGGGTTCTATTTTTACAAAATCCAAATAAGAAATTGTCATCAAGAGTGTGCAAATAGTTTCAGTTTCGAATTGAAATTAATCTAATAGCTACCAGTTCTTTAATATTGTAATAAATAAAGTTCCCAACTTTCATTATTAAATATATATGGAACATAATTTTATTTATTTCTTGAATTCAGAAGATAGTGTCAATAAGTAAGTAAATGAGTTAATTTCTTTATTTCAAGAGGGTAACACGGTTAGCAATAATAAAAGTGTGATTAATAATTATCATATATGATCTTATTAAGTTAAAGAATAATTTGCATAGTTTGAACATCACATAAATATTAAATTCTACCATAAATAGTCCACCAATCTATTTTTTAATAGCTGTAAAAATGATACATCGCGATGGTAAATTGAAAAAAGATAGTTTGTAACTTAATCACATGCTATACAGCCATATAGGTAGCATTTTGTTTTTCAACTATGAACACCACTAATATCTATTGTTTATTTTATTTTATATTGTGTACAGATCCAGGATTTCAAGTTAGGGGGGGTTGTCG
>FXLX01000116.1 GCA_900180385.1 uncultured Candidatus Thioglobus sp.
CGCACAGATGAATAAAGATTTAATAAGGTTTGCTTTATCTCTGCCTAATTGATGATGTTATGCACATTATCAAGCTCTGATAGAGATTTATGCTCTACAACAAGAGAGTCTGCGAATGAGTTTTGTTATGCGAATTCAAGGGGTATAATTTTTTTAATTTTTTTTATTATAGAGGCTGGTATGACGGATTGGATAACGCGCTGGAAAGAGGGAAAAATAGGCTGGCATAAAAATCAGCCTAATTCAAAGCTGATTGAGTTTATTGATTGTTTAGAACTGGGTGAAAATACTCGTGTGTTTGTACCGTTGTGCGGCAAAAGTGTGGATATGTTGTATTTTTTAGAAAAAAGTTTTAAGGTTTTAGGCGTTGAGTTAAGTGAGCTTGCGGTTGAGCAGTTTTTTGTAGAGAATAAACTGGATTTTACGATGAAAAAAAGTGATAAATTTATGGTTTTTTCTGCAAAAAATATCGATATTTATTGTGGTGATTATTTCGACCTAAATGCCCAGATCCTGTCTCAAGTAAGTGCGGTGTATGACAGGGGGGCTTTGATTGCATTGCCTGCTGATTTAAGGGTGAAGTACACGCAACATTTAGAGGTCATATTGCCCAGTAATTGTCGGCTATTATTGCTAACACTGAATTACCCCCAAGTGCAAATAGATGGACCGCCTTTTGCTGTTAATCAAGCTGAAGTGGAGGTGCTTTTTAAGGGATTTGAATGTCAGCAATTGCAGTGTTTTGATGATATTCAAAATGAGCCGAAGTTTCAAGAGGCGGGCGTTGAATTTCTTGAGAAGGCGGCTTATTATTTATGCAAAGACCCTTATAAAGGCTAGAGGGTAAAATTCGCTGCTTTTTGTAAAACAATAAGATACAATATGGTTATTTTCATTATTTTAAGTTTAAAAAAATGTATTCACTAAAGCAAATGGAAAAGCAACAAGTGGGCTTAAGAATTCCCACTTATTTGGTTAAAAAAATTGATGAATTAACCAGCGATTATGATATTAATCGTTCTGCGTTTATTACTGAGGTAATTCAGAGTTTTATCAAAGAACAAAAAGAAAAAATCTTTTATGAGGGGTTGGAGCAAGCCATCAAAGAGATGAAAATGATGATGGAGGGAGAATTACCAAAAGCGACGCTAAAGGATTTGATAACCGAACTTAGAAATGAAAATTAGTAGTGCTCCTAAATTTACAAAATCTGTAAAAAAACTTGCTAAAAAATATAAAAAATTAGTAGATGACTTGGAAGTTTTAGATGATGAACTTCAAAATGGCTGTTCATCTAGGTGATGGTTTTTATAAAATTCGCCTAAAAAATAGTGCTAGTCCAAAGGGGAAAAGCAGTGGCTTTAGAGTGGTTTATTTTTTTAAAACTAAAAATAATGAAATTTATTTACTTGATATTTATACTCAAAACACCGTTGAAAATATTAATAGAGGCTTAAACCCAGCCTTAGCTCTGCTAGGACAAGGTTTAAGAAAATCACCAATCTAGCAAAAATTGAATTTTGCTAATCATCCCTATTTATGCAAAGGTCTCTAATAAAGATAAATTAGCGGCGTTAGTTCAGGCTTTATAGATTAAATGCATTAGGCATATTATTAAAAAATGCAGTATAATCACTAGAAAATGACAAAGTTGATAAACTGGAATGCAGATAAAAGCTTAGAATTAATATCCATCAAAGATATATCATTTGAAGAAATTGTGTTTTATTTGGATAATGATGGATTGACGATACGCCTCGCCCAAATACTGAAAAATATTCAAACCAAAGAATATTTATTGTTTTGGTCAATGATCATGCTTACTTAATGCCCTATATTGAAGATGGTAATGGGCTTTTTTTTAAAAATCACTTGAATTCGCACATTAAGTGCAATTTCTCCTAAGCCGTTAATAAATCAACAGCCTTTCCTAAAAATAACTCAACTGGTTGTTTCCCACCTCGTGTTTTTCGAGGTCTTGTGTTGAGTCGCTTCATG
>FXLX01000117.1 GCA_900180385.1 uncultured Candidatus Thioglobus sp.
AAGTACTGTTTAACTGGGATAGATAGTCCAGCATTGCTTATAGCAAATCACATTGTTCCCTGGTCAAAAGATCCTAAAAATAGACTCAACCCCAAAAATGGCTTATGGTAGTGCCGCATTTCAAAATGGAGACCAACAGATCTATCAGAGCTTGTATTCTTCCAGGTATGTTGACCACCAAACTGGACCTTTCGGATGCTTATTTCCATATCCCAATTTCTTTGGCTTCCAGGAAATTTCTCCGATTTGTCTGGAACAACAAGGTTTACCAATTTCTGGCGGTCCCGTTTGGCCTGGCGGTTGCACCACAGGTTTTTTCTCGGGTTTTTCAGACGGTTATAGCTCACTTGCATACTCTGTCGGTTCAAGCTCATTCTTATCTGGACGATTCTCTTCTGAAGGAATTCGATTCAGAAATTCTTTCTCGTCATACTTTCCTGTTTATCAGACTTCTTCTGGACCTAGGCTTCCTTATTTCTTGGAAAAAGTCTCAGATACTTCCTTCCCAAGACTTCCTGTTTTTGGGGGAACATTACAGGACAGATTTAGGTCTGATTTTTCCCCCAGAGGAAAAATTTCAGTCACTTTGCCAGAAAATTCTTATTTTCAGCAACAGTCCTTCAGTCACGGCTCGACAATTCTCCCAACTTCTGGGCTTTCTGAATTCTCTAGCCGATGTGGTTCCTCTAGGTCGCCTTCACATTCGACCTCTCCAGTTCTTTCTTCAGGAACATTGGGACTCCGCTTCTCAAGTTTGGGAGGCTCTAGTACCTATTCTTCCTGTCGTACTACCTCACCTAGATTGGTGGACTCGCAGGGAAAATGTTTTGACAGGAGCTTTGCTTCACCCAGTTCCTTCTCTAACTCTGTATACAGATTCCAGTCTTCAAGGATGGGGAGCTTTTCTAGAGGGAAAGTCTGTGTCGGGAGTGTGGTCTCTTGTTCAGCAACAAGAACACATCAATTTGCTAGAGATGAGAGCTGTCCTATTAGCGTTACAACATTTCAAGACTCTTCTAGTTTCGAAAGCAGTAGTGCTAGCGACGGACAATACAACAGTAGTGGCCTACTTGCAGAATCAAGGAGGAACTCGCTGTCATGCTCTCTTTCTTCTTTGCAAAGAAATTCTTCTTCTTTGTCTTCTATCGCACATTCATCTGGTAGTCAGGCATATTCCAGGGACGTTCAATGTACTGGCAGATTGTCTGTCTCGCTTCCACAATCCAGTCAACACAGAGTGGGAACTACGGCAAGTAGTGTTCGACTCAGTTGTTCTGCGGTGGGATCGTCCTCATGTAGATCTCTTTGCTACCAGTCTGAATCACAAACTGGAAACCTTTGTATCTCCAGTTCCAGACCCTCTGTCCTTCGCAGTAGACGCCATGTCTCTCTCTTGGGACGGAATGTTCGCCTACGCCTTTCCTCCATTCCGCTTTCTTCTTCAAGTGCTTCTCAAGATCAAGCAATCAGATTGCAAGATCATTCTTATTGCACCAGCCTGGCCAAGACAAGCATGGTTTCCAGAACTTCTGCTTCTGTCTTGTGCCAGGCCTCTGAAACTTCCTTTCAGACGAGATCTTCTGTCTCAGTTCAAGGGAAAAGTGGTACATCCAAGGCCAGAGTCTCTTCATCTTCACGCTTGGCTACTCTCAGGGAGGGACTCCGTCAGAAAGGCTTTTCTGAAGGAGCAACCTCGCACATCTCAAAGTCTGTCAGACAGTCTACAGGGATCGTGTATGAAGCCAAGTGGGCAATCTTCTGTGATTGGTGTAGTGGACGGGATATTGATCCAGTCCGAGTCACTGTTCAACAGTTAGCTGATTTTCTAGTTTACCTTTTTGAGATTAAACGGTTAGTACCCTCTACTATTAAGGGGTACAGATCAGCTATTGGCAGAACTATATCTTTACTTGGTGGACCTGATTTTGGGCAAAATGAATACATTTCTTTACTGGTTAGAAGTTTTAGTCTGGAGAGACCTAAACATA
>FXLX01000118.1 GCA_900180385.1 uncultured Candidatus Thioglobus sp.
TTTTAAAACCAGCATTGTAAAATACAAGATTTATTCCCTTTCCGACTCCTTTCTCCCTTCTCCCCCTTTTTTCCTTTCTTCTTCTTTAGATATACAGTACTCCTTCAAGACGTTGAAGATTACGTACTGTTGCATGCGTGGGTATTTACAAAAATATTTACATAAATTTCATGAAAGTGAAATAAAGTGAAATCAAAAGTGTGAATAAAACAACAAAATTTAAAACTATGTACAATTGTATTTGAAATTTAAATGTTTAAGAGAACAGCGGGTGTTAGCTGTTCTCTGAAAGAGTCTATAGATGGACTTGAGATAATTGTCTGTGGTAAGATGTTCCATTGTACTATAGTGTGTGGAAAAAATGACCATTTGTATGTATCTTTTTGTGTTGTTATATGCCTAAATGTCTGATTGTGTGATTTTCTAGTTCTGCTGTCAGTTGGGATGAGTATGTTGTTTGGGATAGCAATTAAAGCGTGTGTTATTTTATACATCATGATCAATCTGGTTTTAAGACGGCGCTCAGCTAAAGTTGGCCAACCTAGAGTGTCAATCATTGAAGTGACACTGCTAGTATTATGGTAATTGTTTTGAACATAGCGAGCAGCTCGTCTTTGAACCATTTCTAGTTTGTTTATGTTGTCATGTGTATAAGGGTCCCAGATACTACAGCTGTATTCAAGTTTTGGCCTCACTAGTGCTTGGTATGCCCGAGATTTTACTTCAGGGTTTGATATTTGTAAATTTCTTTTTAAGTATCCGAGAGATTTATTTCCATTTGAAGTGATATTGTCGATGTGGGTGTTCCATTTAAGGTTAGATTGTAGTGTAACTCCAAGGTATTTTGCTGAAGTTACTGGTTCGAGAATGTGATTGTGAAGTATATAGTCATGTTTGAAGGGTGTTTTCTTTTGAGTGATGGTGAGTACTGTACATTTATCTGGGTGGAAAGCCATAAGCCAATCGGCTTCCCACCTTGCAGCTGCATCAAGGTCAGATTGTAGTTTCTTGCAGTCGTCCTGACATGTTATTTCTTTATAAATGATACTGTCATCTGCAAAGAGTCTTAGTTTGCTGTGTGTAAGATATTCCGGAAAGTCATTGATATAAATTAGAAAAAGAATTGGACCGAGTACTGTACCCTGTGGAACGCCTGATGTTACTGGCACTGTGTTAGATGTTACTCCATCGATTACTACTGTTTGTGTTCTATCTGATAAAAATGCCTGAATCCAGTTTAGAGTATGGGTTTGTATTCCGTAATATTCCAGTTTGTATAATAATCTACGGTGGGAAACTTTATCGAAGGCTTTGGCAAAATCCATAATAATCAAGTTTGTTTGTATGTTTTTGTTATTGCTGGCATTTAATTCTTGTATGAAAGGAAGGAGTTGCGACTCACATGATCTTGCTTTTCTGAAACCATGTTGTAAATCATATAAAATATTGTTTGAGTCGAGGTGTTTCATAATGTTGCTGGTTATTATATGTTCCATCAGTTTACAGCAGATGCATGTTAGTGATATTGGTCTGTAATTTTCTGCTTTGTATCTTTCGCCCTTTTTGAATGCTGGTGCAACATTTGCGTGTTTCCAGTCTTTGGGTATGGTGCCAGTTTCTATTGATTTTGTATATATTTTGGTCAAGATTGGAGCAACTTGATCTTTTAGTTCTTTCATCTCTCTACTGTTTATGTTGTCTGGACCGCATGCTTTGTGAGGGTTAAGGTTGTTTAAGAGGTTCAGTACACCTTTATCGTTTATGTGGATTTGTTCCATTATAGGATGAGGACTAGGTCCTTTGTCAGGTATGTCATGTGGTGGATCGTGTGTAAATACTGATTGGAACTGTTGGTTAAGAATGTTCGTTTTTTCTACTGTATCAGTATAGAGTATACCATCTTTTTTCAGTGGGCTTATGCCCGAGTTGTTCTTTCTAATGCTTTTGAAGTACCAAAAAAGCTTTTTTTATTTAACATCCG
>FXLX01000119.1 GCA_900180385.1 uncultured Candidatus Thioglobus sp.
AAAAAACTGACCCCCCCCCCCCCCACGATATAACTGAAATTTGTTGAAAGTGGTGTTAAACACCAAACCCAGTAGTCTGTACCTTTACATTTTATCTACGTTTTTTTTATTGTATAGAACGCTGGGTTTTATGCAAATTCCCGATTTTTTCGTAGCATTACTGAAATTGTAATTCAAATCGTTTGACTGTTCATTTCAATAACAGGCAGCTAACTAAAGTTATAAATAACGTTTTTACCTGCATTAGAATGGAATAAACCTACAAAAATCATGTGCTTTGCCTTTAGTCCTTTACCATTAAAAAGTTCATTATGCCAAATAATTGTAATCTTCAATATATTTTTACATATATATTACAATGAAATAAATTTGATAATTGGGATAGTATAGTGGTGCGTGTATAGGTCAACAGATAAGAAAAGTTTGTAGATGCCAAAAGGGTTATCGGAAGTCATATATCGAAGAAGGGCAGGCAATGCAATGGCCAAACGAAAAAGGACAAAATGATAAACAGTGGTCTACAAAAAACTACACAGAAAACTGAAGATTGAGCAGCACGAATCCCACTTAAAACCCGGACGGAACTCTGTCGGTGACAACTTGAGTCTTTAGTTTTACATTGTATGGCAGTTCCAGGTTTTGTACGATGATCCGCCAGTCTGATTGTACAAAATATTTGAATGCTACCAAAATCTGTCGAAAATAATTTAAAATAGTAAGAAACAACGAATTTTCTTTATTTAACTATTTATTATGCCATTCATAATACATCTGCTCAAAATCTTTCTAAAATAAATGCTATGATTAACCCGCTTGTTGTCGAATCTTTAACAGTTAATAACACTACACGAAGAAGGAATATATTATCTGTATAATTTTGTACCAAATAATTTTAAAGAGTGTGATTTAGATTTGAAGATTGCCTAAATATAGAGAGACCTAGATATATTAATTCAAAATTTTGTATGTGGAGACACGGGGACTTTATTATTCTATTTTGTTCACTTGGAGGTAGTATTTCCCGAAATTCAGGTTACTTTAAAATGTTGAAATGAAGTTCATCAGTATTGCAGTGTGAGTAACCAAACATCATGTACACCTTTTATGAACATGTATAGGCTACACCAAGGTACATGCCGATATGGCTTGTAAACGTCCGTTTTATTTCTTAATATGGTCATAATAAAACTCTTTTCTTGCGACTTAAAGATAATACTTTTATTTTACATATACTCGTCAACTAAATCTATACTTCTAACAGGTAATATCACCCGCGCTGTACTAGTTAAGCTTCAATGTTTGCACCATCCAAGTTTTATAATTCAGTGCCGTCATTAGGTTAACGTTAAGATACAAGCGTCTTTGTGATTCAAACGCACATGTAACCACTTATGGAACAGCAGCGTCACCAAACGGGAGAAGCAGTGAATGGTCCCTATTGCTGGTGTCTAAAAGCTTTTAACTATTTATAGTTTATTTTGTTGGTTCAAAAGCCCATGGAGATTGATACAGCTTTTATGTTATTTTGTTTATATGTTTGCAGAACTGAAATATAAATTATCTTGCTACTATTTAATGGGGAAAAAACTTGGTGTAAAGCTACATGTACCGCTGTATTTCATTGCCCCTTTCTTCAAGTTTATTTAACCTAGCATACACACATAACGAAAACAAGATTACATACATAACATTGAACCATATATATGTAGATATACAGATATACTAAAAATGTATCAGTAGACTCAGTGCCATATTAACGCATGGGCACGCTGAGCAGTTGCCCGGGGGCCCCATGAGCATAGGGATCATATGCTAATCTTTGTATGCTGTGTGTGGCATGTTTTTTAATGTTTAAACACTGATTTTGTTGGAAGTACCAATACAATAAATATATGTTTAATTTTATCGCCATTTACAGTTTTATTCCTGTGATTGGTTCTTTAGATAGGGGTCCCCGTTGCACTGGTTTGAC
>FXLX01000120.1 GCA_900180385.1 uncultured Candidatus Thioglobus sp.
AGAACATCCCCCCGAGGGAACCCCGGGGTATAGAAATAGGACCTAGCTTCTCGGCTGAGGGGTACAACCCCCCCAAAAAGAGTCAACTAGGTGTGTAGCAACTCTGATCAAGAATGTAAAGGTCATATGACGTATTGCTCTCACTTGGCATCCGTTGTCTGTAAGCTTTTAGATTTTAATCTTCTCCTCTGAAACCACTTGGCAAATTGAAACCGAACATGGTATGAATGTTCATTGAATGGTTTCCTACAAAACTTGTGTTGTTTTTTCAAAAGAGGGTGTTTCCATATTATATAATTATGGATTTTAATTATTTATTGTTCATTTAAAAAAAGTGGGGGTCAAATTGGGGGAGTTGTGGTGTTTAATGCCACTTTTATCTTGTTTTATTGGTGGAGTATACTGAGAAAACCGCCGACCTGCCACAAGTGTGACAAACTATCAATAATGTTGTATCGAGCAATAAAGGTATTTTAATTGCTGATACATGTGTTTACATACATACAACTGTATATAAATTTAAAGAACACACCCCCAAGTATATAATCACAGAGTATAGAAATAAGACTTAGTTTCTCCACTGAGGGGTACAACTACCCTCCCCCCGAAAAGAGTCATCTAGTTGTGTGACACAAATCAGGTACACAACTCCGATGAAGGTTGTAATGGTCATGTGAGGTATTGCTGCAACTTGGGGTCTGTTGTCCTCTGTAAACTTTCACAATTAAACCTCTCTGAAACCACTGGGATAAATGGAACCAAACTTTTTTTGGAGTACTAATCGTAGAATTAAAAAATACATCAATGCTCTAATAGACAGTGCCATCTCTGAATTAAGGCCTATAACTTATATCAAAAATTCATTTGAGATACAAAGAACAATGAAAATGTGATATTATCTTTGACTGCAGGCCAGATAATATCACATTTTGTTCAATTTTGCATAGAATTTATCTTAAATTTTTATATTTGCTGGAATATGATACATTTCAATAATACAATAGAAAAATGTTAATTTTTTGTTCACAACCAAATTTTTTTTATGTTAAAATTAAAATGTGTTAAAGTTTTGAAATTGGTATTTTTTGGTCCCTTCCAGTCAAGAGTATCTCGGAAACAGTAAAAGATAGCGAAAATTTGTCCACATTAAAGTGAAGTCAAAAGATGGCACTGTCTATTCTTAGGCCATTGATGTATTTTTTAATTGTACGATTAGTTCTCCAAAAAAGGTTTGGTTCCATTTAGCCCAGTGGTTTCAGAGAGGTTTAATTGTGAAAGTTTACAGAGGACAATGGATGCCAAGTTGCAGCAATACCTCACATGACCGTTACAACCTTCGTCAGAGTTGTGTTCCTGATTTGTATCGCACAACTGAATGACTCTTTTCAGGGGGTGGGGGAACCCCAAAAAAAAAAGAGGGACATCTAGGTGTATGACAACTCTGAATGAAGAATATAAAGGTCGTGTGACATATTGCTCTCACTTGGCATCCGTTGTCTAAGATTTTAGATTTTAATCTTCTCCTCTGAAACCACTTGGCAAATTGAAACCGCACATGGTATGAATGTTCATTGAATGGTTTCCTACAAAACTTGTGTTGTTTCAAAAGAGGGTGTTTCCATATTATATAATTATGGATTTTAATTATTTATTGTTCATTTAAAAAAAAGGGGGTCAAATTGGGGTAGTTATGGTGTTTAACGCCATGGCTATCTTGTTTTATCGGTGGAGTATACCGAGAAAACCACTGACCTGCCGCAAGTCTGACAAACTTTATCCGTAATGGTGTATCGAGCAATAAAGGTGTTTTAATTGCTGATATTTACATATGCACAACTGTGTATATAAATTTAAAGAACATCCCCCCGAGGGAACCCCGGGGTATAGAAATAGGACCTAGCTTCTCGGCTGAGGGGTACAACCCCCCCAAAAAGAGTCAACTAGGTGTGTAGCAACTCTG
>FXLX01000121.1 GCA_900180385.1 uncultured Candidatus Thioglobus sp.
TAATTGAAAAAAAGATTTTGAAGTTAACTGCCTTTATAAAACCAGATGGGATTCATATCCAGGCATAGGTGAGGGAAAAAAATCATTTTTATTAAAAAAACTGACCCAACTTTTTACACACCTTTTCTTTTTATTAAATATTCAAAAACAACATACCAAAAGCATCATTTACATGTTAACATTCAGTTGAAAAAATAGGGCATATTTTCAATAGAATTTTTGTTTATGGGTCTTTAAATAGGGTGTACGTTTTTCATGAAAAAATACACTAAAATGTAAAAAGAACAATACATTTTTTCACAATTTTCAATATTTTTTTATCTTTGAAATATAAATAGACAATCATGTGTAATTACCTCAATAATTATGATAATTTAAATGGGTGCTCATTACATTCGGTTTACATCTTTATGAAAAATGTACAAACCAAATGTATTCCTTATTTGCCTGGTAAATTTTCAAAACTGTGCAGCAATAAAAAAAAAGTCACTATGGTTTCAAAGCATACCCTTGTCCAAATATCCTTATACCCTTGGCTAAATGGACAATATATGCTTCCATACTAAAGTAAAAAATTTTTTTTTCTTAAATTTAATGCCAAAAAGGGGGGCAAAACTATTTCCCCCCTCCCTCAATTTTTAAAAGTAGGGAGGGCAATTGCCCCCAGCTCTTTCGCCCATGAAGTGGTATTAGTGAAGTTCGAACTGCAGACTCATATGGAGCATCTGAGTTCATGTCAGTCCGGATTTTTAGTTGTTTGTGCGTCTCAGTCTTCAGTTTTCTGGGTATTCGTAATTTTTTGTCAGCCATTAAATATTTGTCTTTTTGTCATGTTATACTTGTATATTTATATCATATATTGTTATTAAAGTAATATATTGACCCTTTAAGTTTAAGACTATTTAAGAGAAGGGGCTAGTCGCTACTAACAGTAGCTAGAGAAAAAAAAGGTTTCATGAATCACGAAAACATTAACAACTTTTTAATGAATATTATTACCTGATGTAATCAGTGTCAATAAATACACAATTTAAACATTTAACTATCCTATGGTGAAGATTAAAATACATGTACATCTGTAGTTAATAATATGTCTTAAATACAGTCCTTTGTACAAGATGCTTTTGAAGTACTTGTTTGAGTGGTTTATTTATCTGTATGTGTACTTTGTGTAACATTACAATCATTATGGCTTCTATAGTACAAGGTAGTACATTTCAATAAAGTTGAAAAGATGTCAGTTCAAATCTGACTGGAAGCTAATCTATGATCTTTTTAATGTGTGTTTGATGATATTGACTGTATTAACTAACTTCAACTAAGCAACTTGGGCACAAGTCCCTTGCTTAATGAAAGTTTTGAAGGACTGCTCCTTTTTCAGTGTGATTTTTATACGACCACAGAAATTTTGTTGTGGTGGTATTATGTTATTGGTCTCAATGGTCTGTAGACAAAATGGTTTCCTATCTCATCGGTGGTGTAATGGTTAGCATTCTCGCCTTGAGTGTGTTAGATCCATGGGATAGAGCCCCAGTCTGGTCAAACCAAAGACTATAAAATTGGTATTTGTTGCTTCTCTACTATTAAAGCATGCAAGTAAGAACAAAGACTGGCCGGCTAGGAATCGGAATATTAATTAATGTGCCCGAGTGGAGTGACATGTCTTCCCACTCACTTGTTTTCTTTATTAGACACCAACAATTTTATTAGTGAAGGAGGGAGGGGGGCATGGGATTTTTTATGTCTGTCAGTAGAGAATCCAATTTTTTTTCAAGCATCAGGTAGATCAAAAATATTTTTTATACATACATGAGGTAAAAGATACATGCATACGAGACCTAAAAAATAATTGTGTGTTTAGTGTTACCGGTAACCCTGTGAAAAAGGTTAGGTAAAGGTGACCAGGTTTTTTTTTTTGCATTGGAT
>FXLX01000122.1 GCA_900180385.1 uncultured Candidatus Thioglobus sp.
ACTGAAGGTCGTGCTGATATTGCTGATAGCATTAAAGAAAGATCTCAAGAATTACAAATGCACAATGTCTAAAACAATATTGCAATACAAATAATTCAATTAAACTGAAAAATACGGTATTAATACAAGAAAATTAACAAAAGACATAGACACCCCTTTCCCAAATGAAATATACTCTTTCGGATGTACGCTTAGGTGTCGTTTATTGTTGATGTTAAGAAACACCACCGATGTGTTCCGAAAGACAATGAATTTCGATGTTTGGCAAATGGTCGATCGATCAAGGTGGGTGTTTCTGTTTCTGTTTCTGTTTCTGCCATATGATTGCCTCCTTCATCATATTGAAGATTATGCAATTTTGATTTTTGTGCGGCATGCCCAACGAATAGTGAAGCCAAAGTTTAAATAAGTTTCCAAATAGATGATAATATTAAGTAATAATAACCAAATTGAATTTACAATTAAAACTATATACAGTTGTCACTGTCTGGACTATAGGGACACGATCCTTGCCTTAAAGGCCTCAGGTGTGTCCAATTCAACAATGTCTGGAGCTAGTAGGTTCCAGTCTCGTACCGTTCTTGGAAAGAATGACATTTTCCTGGTGTCAATACGGGAGGATGGTATCTGGAATGACCTGTTGTGTGATTTTCTGGTTTTTCGGCCTGTTGGAATTAGCCTGTTTTCCTTGTTGATGGCTACAAGTTCTCTGTCGATTTTATATAGCATCACAAGTCTAGCGTCCTTTCTTCTGTCTGCAAGTGGTCTCCATTTTAGTCTTTGTATGATGTTACTTACACTAGATCTATTTCTGTGATTGTTTGCTACATATCTAGCCGCTCTTCTCTGCACTGCCTCCACCTTGTTTATATCAGCTTGTGTATATGGGTCCCAGACTGTACTAGCATATTCTACTAGTGGGCGTGCAAGAGTGAAATATGCTTGTTCTTTTATCCTGATAGATGGGATTTTCAGGTTTCTACGCAGAAAGCCAAGAGTTTTATTTGCTTTGCTGGTAATACAATTTATGTGCTGGTCCCATTGTAATTTGTTTGTGAACGTGAGGCCTAAATATTTGGCGGATGTAACTGACTCTAGCGTATGCCCGTGGAGTTGGTATTTGGCATCAATTATTTTCTTTTTGTTGGTTACTCTGAGAACTGTGCATTTATCAGGGTGGAATTTCATGCACCATTCATTTTCCCAATGTCCCAGCTTATCTAGATCTTTTTGTAGGGTTTCAGCATCGTTGTTATTGGATATTGTCAGGTACGCTATTGTGTCGTCGGCAAAGAGTCTTACTGTTGATGTTAGTCTTGATTGGAGGTCGTTTATGTAGTAGAGGAAGAGCCCTGGACCTAGGACGGAGCCTTGGGGAACTCCTGAGTCCACACTGACTGCATCAGAGGTAGATCCATCAATTACTACAGATTGTTTTCTGTTTGCAAGCCAGTTTTGTATCCACCTGACTGATTTTCCTATGATACCATAATGCTGCAGTTTGTGTATGAGTAGGCTATGGTTGACTTTGTCAAAAGCCTTAGCAAAGTCCAATATGAGGATATCTGTTTGTTGGCCTTCTTGTAAGTTCTTGGAGATGTCATCCACGAATTCAATGAGTTGCGTTTCACAGGAGTGGCCCTTTCGAAATCCATGTTGTAGCGGATACAGGATATTATTTTCTTCTCCATGTTTCATGATTTTACTGGCCAATATATGCTCCATAGTTTTACAACAGACTGATGTTAAGGATATTGGTCTGTAGTTTTCAGCTAACGTCTTTTGACCTTTTTTGTATACAGGCGAGACGTTTGCAATGCGCCAGTCATCCGGGACTACACCAGTGTCTAGTGATTTCTGGAATATAAGCTGCAGTTGTGGTGAAATATCTGTAGCTAGTTCTTTTAGAATCCTAGG
>FXLX01000123.1 GCA_900180385.1 uncultured Candidatus Thioglobus sp.
AAATGGAGCTTGGTCCAATGCAAGAACGTATTGCTAAATATCAGGCAGACCCAGAGTTAATTAAGGTTTTGAAATTATTACTATACGATTTAAAGTGAAGTAATAATGATAAAAAGTGTGCCTAACTTATAAGAAAGAACTTAACTTTGAATGTGACATCTTAAGGTGCATTTTTCAATTCTGTTTTATTTTATTTATTTTTTGTTTGTTAAATTGTAAAACAAATTAAAACTTTTTGTCGGTCAATTTCTTTATAGGGATCTGTAGTGAAGATGAAAAGGAATTTAAGTTTTATCAAATTAAAACATCTGAATATCTGAATTTCTTTATCTGAAAAAAAAGTTTCATGAGGAACCTAATATAACTATTTGCTCCCAGGTTTCAGATACGTGAACCGGACGGGCATTTTTCACCCCATTTGTCTTCTTTTTTCAATTTCTTTGCTAGGATTTCATAGTTTTATATTGATTTATTCTTTAATTTTATATGTTTTTGAAGATTAATTAAAATTTAATATTGACGTGTTAAGGAAGTGGTAGCGCTTTCTAGACTTGTAGTCTGCTGAAGGTCGACCGTGTCAACAGCGATGCGATGCTTCCCGGGTTTGGCACTTAGGGGAATAGACAGTCGTGTCATTTTGCAACAAAGGTGTTAAATTCATATTGTAGAAAGATAACTATCATTATAACTGATAGTTAACTGTGTATTGCATAACAAGTTATAGCAAAGACATCACTAAAACACAAAAATTTAATTTATGTATTGGGTTGATTCTTAAATGTATTTGATTTGCAATATGACAGTTAAACTCTACCCCCTTCCCACAAAGGGTTAAAAATGATAAAAATATATATAACTGAATTATAATGACAAAAAACTAAAAGAAAAAAAAATCGCCGAATTTTGTTGCAGGACATCATGTCGTTCATTTTTACTTCTTACAGAATCAAGATTTATTTCAAGATTTATCTACAGAAATGTGATACCTCTTTGTAAATTGTTAATTATTTTATGCGGCTTCTACATGAAAAACAATAATTCCTACACTGCTCACTTTGTTCCCGTTTCCTTTGTTTATAGTATTTAAACTTTCATTTAAGACAACATTTAACTCAGTTTTTTTTCCTTTCTATGTTATCCTCTACCGCATACGGAAGGAACATTATTCCTCCACATATTTGCTACTCTATCATTGTGCAAATGATTGATTTTTTGGTCAATTGCATAAGTGCTCCCTACATCATAAAAATATGCGACTTTGTGGCTTTGTGAAGTGAAGACAATAGCAATATTCGAAGGGAACTTAGTTCTTTTGTACAAAATATATACCGTTAGTAAAAAATGTGTGTTGAGGGTTTCCATACCGACCGTTTTTTTGTTGTTGCGTACCCCGTTTTGTATTGAAATTCTGCCACATAAGCAAGGTTAAAATCTGAATAGCTACAGATCGATCTGTTAGGCCACATCTGGCAAAATGACTAGCTAATTCTTTAATTTTGATAATATTGATGACCGTATAGATTTGTCCGACCTGGTCCTGAACTTTGTGATTCTGAACAATTTAAACAATAACCGTTTAAGTTCAATTCAATAATCCATATTTCGAAATATTCGGCCAAAATCACGGGAATAAGCCATAAAATATCAACTGAAGCGTGTTTATCTAATCCAATTATGAATACTGATTAATCGTAACTAGTGTAAACAACCGATTGTTACACTTTATTAATGGCGGACGATAGTAACGCCACCTAGCGTCCACGAACGATAACTAGGTAATCACCGATTTCTGAAAACGTCTATATACTTAGTGGAAACCAGTCTTTACCCATCATGCTATATACTTAGAGGAAACCAGTCTTTACCCATCATGCTATATACTTAGAGGAAACCAGTCTTTACCCATCATG
>FXLX01000124.1 GCA_900180385.1 uncultured Candidatus Thioglobus sp.
ACAATCTTATCTATCTTGTATGTCTAGTGGGGAGATGTCAAGAATATATGATGAGTTTGGTCAAAAATTATTTGAGCAAAATGTACGAACATTTTTACAATTTAGAGGGAGTGTTAATAAAGGGTTGCGCAATACTATAGAAGGTGCACCTACAATGTTTTTTGCGTATAACAATGGGATTACTGCCACAGCAACAAGTGTTGAAACAGAAGATGGTAGGATTAAAAAAATTCATAATTTACAAATTGTAAATGGAGGGCAAACTACCTCCGCTATTTATGCAGCGGTTAAAAATTTCAAACAAGATGTTTCTCGTGTATCAGTACAAATGAAATTGTCGGTAGTTAAGGATAGTGAAAAACAAGATGATTTTGTATCTAAAGTATCTGAATATGCTAATACACAAAATAAAATTAATAAATCAGATTTCTTTTCAAATAGCCCTTTTCATAAAGAATTCAAAAACCATTCTACAAGAGTTTACGCTCCAACAGCTGATGGGTCACAACTTAGAACTCATTGGTTTTATGAGAGGGTAAGGGGTGAGTATTTAAATAAACAAGCTTATTTAACTTCTGCAGAAAAAATAAAATTTCAATTAGAAAACCCTAAATCTCAATTGTTGGATAAGACTTTTTTAGCAAAAAGTGAAAACACTTGGTTGCAAAAACCTAATGTTGTCTCTAAGGGGGCGCAATTTAGTTTTACCAAGTTTGCTGAGGAAATAACTGAGCAATTGGAGAAAGATAGTTTAGCTATTACTGAGAAGTATTTTAAAGATGCAATTTGCCGCGTTATCTTATTTAAAAATGTTGAAAAAATGGTCTCAAAATCTAACTGGTATGATGGTGGTTTTAGAGCTCAAACTGTAACATATAGTATTGCTTATTTATCACACTACGTTAGTCAAAAAAAGAAATTTTTAGATTTTAATAAAATCTGGGAGGTGCAGAGCTTGCCTCAAGTGCTTATGTCAGCATTAGAGATTATCACTAAAGATGTTTATCAGGCCATAACGAACCCGCCAGAAGGGTACGCTAATATTTCCCAATATTGTAAGAAAGATTTTTGTTGGGATATGCTTATTAAAAAAATGGACATAGATATTTTTTTAGAAGGCATGTTGATTAATAAAGAAGATGAGCAATATATTAAAAAAACAGCCAAACAAGAGAAAAAATTAGACTCTGGTATAGAAATACAAGCGTTTGTTATTACTTTAGATCGTAGAAAATGGCTTAAATTACTTGAATATTATAAAAAAGAGGATGACATCTCCCCTATGCAGCTTGATATTTTAGATAAATATTGTTCTGGGAGGTTGTTACCACCATCAGAAAAACAATCAAAGGTATTGTATGAGATACATAATGGCGCTATAGACGAAGGATTTATATTGTAAATTAATAGAGCGCCACCTGTTTATTTAAAGCGTTTGATCCAAATCTAATCGAAATACCAATATTTATAATGGAGTATATTGGTTTGTAATAAGCTATCCACCTTCAGATAATATCGTTTTTTTTAGATTGTAGTGTGGCAGAAGCTGGCGGAATGGCAACAAAAAATTTGATGCGAGTAAATTTGTATTTGTTGACAGGGTTTAATAATTAAATAGGTAAATTATTGGATATACAGTTAATAGACTACATGAATTTAACCTCACTTATTATCACTCCAGAATTGTTAAGATTTATCACTGAAATTGATGAATTTAAAGGTAATTTGAAATATGTGTAAAAAGTTAGATCGTTACATTTAGATGTTCCGTATAGTCAATTTTAACAATGACAATAATAAAAACCCGCAAAAGCGGGTTTTTATTAATTATTAGCTGTAGATATTAGCCAATCAACTTATTCATGCGTTTAACAAATTCAGCATGATCTTTTAACTGCCCACCTT
>FXLX01000125.1 GCA_900180385.1 uncultured Candidatus Thioglobus sp.
TCTTGTGGAATATCAGTAATCATTGCCTCAGTAGTAATCATCAATCCAGAAATTGATGCTGCGTGTTGCAATGCAGCACGAGTTACTTTAGTTGGATCAAGGATACCCATTTCAAGCATATCACCATAAGTTTCATTACCAGCGTTATAACCGTAGTTACCTTTGCTGTTAGCAACATTGTTAAGCACTACTGATGCTTCACCGCCGCCGTTAGATACGATTTGACGAAGAGGCGCTTCCATTGCACGTTTTAAGATTTGAATGCCGATATCTTGGTCATGGTTGTCACCTTTAAGATCAGCCATTGCATTAATAGCACGAACTAGCGCAACACCGCCACCAGGTACAACACCTTCTTCAACAGCTGCACGTGTTGCGTGTAGTGCATCATCAACACGGTCTTTCTTTTCTTTCATTTCAACTTCAGTAGCGGCACCCATTTTGATAACTGCAACACCACCTGATAGTTTAGCTAAACGCTCGTTTAGCTTCTCTTGATCATACTCTGATGTTGTTGTTTCTAATTGCGCTCTGATTTGAGCAACACGACCATCAATTGCCTCTTTAGAACCAGCGCCATCAACAACAACAGTTTCTTCTTTACCAACTTCAATACGCTTAGCAGAGCCAAGCTGTAAGTCAGTTACTGTCTCTAATGATAAACCAACCTCTTCAGAGATTACCTCGCCACCTGTTAGGATTGCTAAGTCTTGTAAGATTGCCTTGCGACGCTCACCAAAACCAGGTGCTTTAACAGCAGCTACTTTAACGATACCACGCATGTTGTTCACCACTAGTGTTGCTAGTGCTTCGCCTTCAATGTCTTCAGCAATAATTAATAATGGCTTGCCTGCTTTTTGAGCTAATTCTAAAGTTGGTAATAAATCACGAATATTAGAGATTTTAGAATCGTGCAACAAGATATAAGGGTTGTCTAAATCTGCTGTCATTGTATTTTGATTGTTTACAAAATAAGGTGATAAGTAGCCACGTTCGAACTGCATACCTTCAACCACTTCTAATGAGTTATCAAAACCAGAACCTTCTTCAACAGTAATAACGCCGGCTTTACCAACACGTTCCATTGCTTCAGCAATAATATCACCTACTGATGAATCAGAGTTTGCAGAGATAGTACCTACTTGAGCAATTGCCTTAGTATCATCACATGTTTGAGATAAGTCACGTAGTGCTTTAACAGCAGCTTCACATGCTTTATCAATACCACGCTTAAGATCCATTGGGTTCATGCCTGCGGCAACTGATTTAACACCTTCAGCAATCAATGCTTGTGCTAATACAGTAGCAGTTGTTGTGCCATCACCAGCAATGTCATTAGTTTTAGAAGCAACTTCTTTAACCATTTGTGCACCCATATTCTCAAATTTGTCTTCTAGTTCAATTTCTTGAGCAACAGTAACGCCATCTTTAGTGATGTGTGGTGAACCGTAAGAACGATCAATAATAACGTTTCTACCCTTAGGTCCTAAAGTAACTTTTACAGCGTTAGCGAGCATATTTACGCCGTTTAACATTAGGTTTCTAGCATCTGAGCTAAATTTAATATCCTTTGCCATAGTCTTCTCTCCTTTAATCGATTACTGCAACAAGGTCATCTTCGCGCATAACAAGCAAAGTCTCATTGTTTGATTTGATTTCTGTGCCTGCGTACTGGCCAAATACTACGGTATCACCAACTTTAACTTCTAAAGCAATAACGTTGCCGTTATCAGCAACCTTACCCTTACCAACAGCAAGAACTTCGCCTTGTGAAGGTTTTTCAGTAGCTGAGTCTGGAATGATTAAACCACTTGCAGTGGTTTTTTCTTCTTGCGTTCTACGAACAATCACGCGATCGCGTGTGGGACGAATGTTCATTGTTTCTCCTAATTAA
>FXLX01000126.1 GCA_900180385.1 uncultured Candidatus Thioglobus sp.
AGGTGGTTGTTATTTTACTGGATTGGTGTGGTTTTGGTTGATTTATGGCTCGCACAACGACCCGCTTCTTGCCAATATGACAGAATAGACTTTGGACAGCCGATGTGGACAAACTGTACATCTCGAATATCTAATCTGTCTGTCTGTCTGTCTGTATCTGGTACGTTGTAGAACCCAACTATGGTTTTTATACAACGGGTAGAGAGAGCGCCGATGGCGGTCTTTATTGGCGCTGATTCCTTAGAGCGGTCTTAAATGCTTCTAAGGAATTTGCATGCACGACACTGTTTGGCAGATGGTTCCAATGAATTACGGTGTCCACAAAGAAAGAATGTTGGTACTGCTGTTTCTTGTAGTCTGGTAATTCAAGTCCTTTTGTATTATTGCATGTACGTTTCTCTACTATATTTGATGTTATATGATCTTTAAAATGTTTTGCTTTGATGTTCCTTTTCGGTCTAGCTAATTTAACGAAATTATCTGTTGGTAGTGCCGGTACCAACCCCTCAACCACCTTGTACATTAGGATCAGACGTAGGCTAAGTCATCTTTCCTCTAGTGTCTCCAGCTCAAGGTCTTCTCTCATCGTCGTGATGGCTCCTGTTTCCCTACTTTTGTAGTCTTTTTTTAACGAACCTTATAGCCCTGTTCTGTATTCGTTCTAGTTTGTCTATGTCTCCCTTAAGGTATGGGTTCCAGATGGTAGCTCCATATTCCATGATTGATCTTACTAGGGTAACATATGTGGTCTTTCGGCATGTTTCAGGGACATTTCTTAAATTTCTTCTCAGGAAGCCCAGTGTTGCGTTAGCTTTTTTACACACATTGTTGATGTGGATGCTCCATTTCAGGTCGCTTGAGATTTGGAGTCCTAAATATGGATTGTCCTGTACTTCTTGTAGTGTGTGTTTTTCTAGTTGGTAATATCTAGATGACTTGTTGTTTATTGACAGGACATAACATTTCTTAGTGTTGAATCTCATGCCCCATTTATTTGCCCATTCTTCAAGGTGTTTAAGGTCTGCTTGCAGTGTGAGGTGGTGGTCTTCCTTTTTGATCGTTCTATATAGTAGGCAATCGTCGGCAAATAAACGGACAGACGAGTTGACACAGTCTGGAAGGTCATTTATATGGCATAAGAACATTATCGTACCGAGTACAGTACATTGAGGCACTCCAGAGTCTACTGATGTTTCCTGTGAACTTTCACCCTCCACTATTGTTCTCATTGTTCTGGTTGATAGGAAGTTGGTTAGCCATGAGTGGATGTTTCCTTTGACACCGTATTGTTCTAGTTCTAGTTTAAAATTGTTTGATTTCTTTCATCAAACTTCATGAAACATCGTAGGAATATTCACCGTAGTGTGTGGAAGCTTTTGGCGTGTTGATAAAATTCAAAATGGCGTTACCATGGAAACCGAGGTACCAAAATAATGGGGTGGGGTGATGTCCGCTATTGCTTTGCAATGGCAATTCTAGTTATTATTATTATTCTTCCACACATTTTTGTCCGCTCGATTTCTCGGAGATGCCTTGATCAAACTTTATGAAACCTTGTAGGAATATCATATGCCATGTGAAGTTGTGCTTTTAAGGGTTGATTTTTTCAAAATGGCTGCCGTTGCCATGGAAACGGCCAAAATGCTAAAAAATTGAAAAACACAAAAATGATCATAGCAGGTTACTCGCCAAACAGAAATTGATGAAACTTGATAGGAACAACATCCACATCTAGTGGAACGAGATAAGCCAAAAAAATCGGAATCGGTTGGACAAACTTTGCCGCAGTTGCCATGGAAACAAAAAAGGGGGGATTTAAAAAAATATTGGATTCCTTTCATCAAACTTCATAAAATTTTGTAGGAATATCCACCGTAGTGTGTGACAGCTT
>FXLX01000127.1 GCA_900180385.1 uncultured Candidatus Thioglobus sp.
AGACACCTACACAAATATTTACAAATTTTGAGTAGATCGCACGATGAATAAATAATGTGCTTTCTTCGGCTGGTTATGTGCCTTTTCCCACATTAATGCGTATAGTTTCTGCACATATTATACCTTATGATGTTCATGAATATTTAGTCTTTCAGAAAATATAAAAAACACATATAAGAACAATTAAATATAAATGTTATTAGGATATATCGTAGACTAAACCGATTTCATTCGGGCAATATGCCCGCACAAAATTGCTTGTATTTTCGCAAATAAGTGATATTTTCGACAAATTCAAGTTCAGGTAGACAATAAAATCATTAATTTACAAAATGTAATTAATAGTTTTGCAAAAAAAGTGCTAAAAATCGTACTGAGAAGACTTTTCTCGTATAGGGAAACACACAAAAAATCAAACGCCATTTTCAATTGGCAAGTTGGGACTTTCTATAAAAAAAAATACGTTAAATACACATTATTTTTTTTAGAACAAATCAAATTCTTGTGAAGCAACATTTGTTTATTTAGAACATTCATTATTTTTCCTTAAGTTCAAGAAGTATTTTTTTTCTCTCAATTTTACTCGTTTGTTTATAAAATATAACTTTCCGGGATCGAGATCAAATATCTTCTTTTTTGTCACTATTTTTACTTTAGTTTTAATATTGTGATGAATTAAGAAAGTAATGAAGCGATATAGTCTAAAGGGGATTGTGATGGATTTTTGTGTGTGTGTACATGTCTATTATTTGTTGTTGATTGTTTTAATAAGAAATCGGTAGTAGCCATTATATCACTTAAGAGAAAAATAGATTTGGCCACGAAGGTAAAAAAAAAATGGTGGGAAAGTTAAACTATATTTTACATTAGAAAGGAAAGCAGCTGTACAATCGATTGTTCCTTTACATTCGTATTTGTAAAGGTGTGGTACTCGTCAGCATGTATATTTTTTACTTATTTGATTTTTTTCTATTTTCAGTTTTGGAGAAGAGAGAGAAAATATGGCATTGGGACAAAGCTGGATTTAGATTTGTAAATTGTGAAATAACAATTTAGATTCTTTTTGAAGAATTTGGGTAGCCCTTAAAAGGGCTGTTGGTGGCAAATGCCAACAAGTTAAACTCAACAGTTTACTTCTTCTTTGGTGTCTTCTTAGGTTTGACTGCTTTAGTCTTTTTTGGTGACTTGGTAGCCTTCTTTGCAGGTTTAGCGGCTGGTTTCTTTGCTGCAGCCGGTTTCTTGGCCTTTGGTTTCGCCGCTTTCTTCTCAGCAGCTGGTTTCTTCGCAGCAGTCTTTTTTGGTGTCTTGGCCTTTTTAGGTTTAGCTGCCTTTGGTTTTACAGCTTTCTTTGGTTTGGCTGCAGGCTTCTTTTTGGGTTTGACTACTTCTCCGATCTTGAATGACCCGGAAGCACCAGTTCCCTTCGACTGTTTCAAGCTCTTGTTCTTGACACCAGCTCTGAGTGAGAGTTTAAGATGAACATTTACAGTCTTGGCGTCTTTTCCAACATTGAAGTTGGCCATAATATACTTCAGGATGGCTTGTCTGGAAGACCCTCCTCTTTCTTTTAGTGCAGCAATTGCTTTACCAACCATTTCGCTGTATTTTGGATGAGCTGCTGGTTTCTTAGGCTTGGCTGCAACCTTCTTCTTTGGAGATGTATCTGCCATTTTTCGATTCTAAAACTATTTCAACGATGTATACTGTTCGACGAACGATTTGATTATAACGCTCGCTTGGACAATTAGTGTATATGACGCTGACGCGGACCTCCGCGAAGACACCTACAAAAATATTTACAAATTTTGAGTAGATCGCACGATGAATAAATAATGTGCTTTCTTCGGCTGGTTATGTGCCTTTTCCCACATTAATGCGTATAGTTTCTG
>FXLX01000128.1 GCA_900180385.1 uncultured Candidatus Thioglobus sp.
TCTAGTAACACGAACCCCACTAAAAACCGGGGTGAACTCAGATGCTCCGGAAGGGTAAGCAGTTCCTGCTCCATTAGTGGCACCCGTCGTGTTAATCTAGTTACAAACCCGGTAATAAGTCGTGAATGAGGAAAGGACCGGGAAGTGTTTACGACAAGTGGAACATATGGATCCGTGGTCATTATCCAAGAATTTTATTTCGATTAGACATGGGGTTAGTTTATCATCCCGCTCATAGAAGGAACGATGTGGGGGGAAAAACCCGGAAAAATATGTTAATTATTTTATTTTTCTAAATGCATCAATTAAATAAAAACTAGAACTGTACAACCACAAGCAAACCTTGTTACATTCGAATACATAAACATAAATACAAAAATCTGGATTAGCTGATCAAAAGAAAAAAAAGAAATATTCAATTCCCGGAGACGACGGAATATTAGTAAAAATACTTACAAATTACTTCTACTTAAACCTTTAAGAATTTTTATTCTGGAGATTTATAGAAGTCAAACGTACTATATACCTGCATAGATCGTAAATGTAAAAACTTTTTTGATTAAATAATAAGTAATAAGATGTCTAATGACGAGTGAAAGAAGTGTTCTTTTAGGATAGAGAACTTCCAATTTTCTCTGTAGTCCTTTCTCGTTTTTATGATTTTCATATTGATACATTCATTTACAAGGGATCTGCGGCTATTATCGGATATTGTGGTTTATTGACCACTTCAGAATGCGTTCCATTCCTTTTGAGTTCAAACGACAATGCGTGTGACGTTACGCACGATATTGCGTCAATGATTTAAACTCAAAGAAGATTTATATACCACAGAAGAATCAGCATAAACTTTAAAGGAACAGGAATATTTGACTTAAACAGAACCCAGATATATACTCATACATTTGCATGATCAGAAGTAATCGATAAAATAGAATTTTGGAGCTGTTTGTATTGTGTAGAGTCTGTGTGTATTACATGTGGTAGTGAACAGGACACATTATACAAGATTATCTATACAAAAATGTGCATATGATGTAAAACAATGTGTTTGATTCCTCATTGTCTACTTGCGATTTTTCATGTATAAATCCAAAGAATACAATGGTATGGATATTTTGGATTCAATATTCAGTGATCAAAGACAGAAAGATGTGATGAATTAAGTGATTGAATATTTATTTAATGATTCAGAAACACATGAATAATTGTAGTTTTCAGTTCAGACAAGAAATCAGGATTCAGCCATACCTACATGTACATATTAAGATGCAGTAAACACTGAAACATAATTTTGAGATCATGGAGATAATTTAATTTAATTGTTAATAAAAAATTTGAAAGTGAAGTTGTTTCTTTTTCAGTACATTGTTTAATGACATGATATGTGTATAACAGTTCCCATAATTGTGTGGGAAACAATATTGTTGTAGTATTATTGGTACTTGTAAAGATATGCCACATTATGACCCAAAGGTGTTTTATGTTATGCACTACATACACAAACGTTTGATCCATCATTTGTCCATTGGAGGTTAGGTGTTTAACACCACTTTCAAAAATATTTCAGTTACTACTTTTGTGGCGGAAATTGGAGTACCCAGAGAAATCCACAGACCTGTCGCAAGTCACTGACAAACTTTATCACATAATGTTTTATCGAGTACACCTCGCCATGAATGGGGTTCAAACTCACAACTTAAGTGGTGATAGGCAACGATTGCACAGGTAGTTGTAAATTCAACTACCATACGACCACGACGGCTCAAGTTCAGTTAAGATGAAAGGTAATTGTTTTATTGATATTGATGGAATTTATGATTATCACTGTTTATAAACTTTCTTTTCATATCAATCAATGAAAAGAATTGGTT
>FXLX01000129.1 GCA_900180385.1 uncultured Candidatus Thioglobus sp.
ATGCAGTAGAAAATAACGCTGTATCACTCGCAGCAATGGGTATAGCTTGTGCTGCTAATCCAGTTTGTAGAATAGCAGTTATCAAAGGAAGCAGTGAATTATTAAAAAGAGCAGTGGCTATGGCAACTGGCGCTCAAATTGCTGATAAGGTTAATGATGCACTAAAGAATGAAGAAAAAGATAGTAGTGATGATAATAAGAAAAATAAGACGACAGAGGTAGTTGATAATTCTGGAGGTGTTGCTAATCCTGAGCCGCCTGAGGATTGGGATGATAAAAGCAAGCAAAATAAAAATATTAGGCAAGAAGCTAAAAAAAATGGATGGAAAGAAGTTAAAGATCCTCCATTTAATAGCCGTGGTCAACCAGTATTTAAAAAGGGAAATAAATACTACACTAAAGACATAGATGGGCATAAAGGGGGAGTATGGAAACAGTTTGACTTAAAAGGGGGAAATCGGCTCACTTTAGATAGAAATCTAAATAAGGTAGGTAAATAATGTTTAAATTGATTTTTAAAGACGAAAGTAGCCAATTTAATCAATATTATAAAAAAGGAGAGATTGGAGATAGTGTCGAAGGCGTTATAATTATTGATGATTATCATGAAACTTTTTTGTCTTCTACTTATATTGAAAGAAGTCTTTATAAAAACCAATGGAATGAGGCATATAAGTTATTGGAAAATTCCAATACATCGGCTTTTATTACAGACTATTATGGACATCATGATAAATGGGATTTTTGTGGAGAATGGTGGATTTTATATAAGGATATAAAAAAAAACAAAATTTTAATTAAGAATGAATGGATACCTAAATATTTTAATAAAACAAAATTTTGTTTTACAAACTGGCAAGGTTTCTTGCCAAAATATTCTAATGACGATGCTCAAATATGGGAGATAAACAAAAACTATTCAAATGATAAAATGCTACCTTAAAACAATTGGACTCCCATTTCGATAGAGGTACAACTGTAAAAGATTTTAGTGCAAAGAAGATGCTACTCGTTTAATTGACATTTTTACTGAAAAGATAAAAAATACTGGAAAAATACCGCTGACAGGCTACTTTAAGATATTAAAGGTTTAACACCTAAACAAATTCAAGATAAGTTTGATTTACCTAACTTACCAACCATGTAGTTGCTATCAAACCACCAAAAGGCACAACAATTAGAACAGGTGAGGTAAATAAAGGCAACTTTGATGGCAAGGGTGGTGCTACGCAGTTTGAGGTTAAAGGGGTTGAGGCGACAAAAGATTGGTTAATTGGAGATGACAAACCATTATGAGTTATAGGATTGAATCAATACTAGCCATCAAAAGGTATAATAATGTATATCAACAAGTATTCTACAACGAATCCAAGGTTATTAGTTATGGTAATGTGAAGTATCTAGAAAACACCATACCAAGTAATATAGATTATGACAAAAAATTAATCTGTTATACACCACAAGACCTAAGCCAAAAAACTGAACCAAAAAAAACAAGAAAACATAGTCTGCTATGATAAAGATGGCAATCTTTTATGGAAAGTCCATGGTGAGATAAAACAACACCTTGAAAATAAATCATTTGTAGGGTTTGGCTTTCATGAATATATCAATGAACTACATGGCACTACCTATTCAGGAGAAGCACATAAAATAGACATAGAAATAGGATATGCCACTTATGACTCATGGATGAAATAAAAAACAATCAGGAAAAGCAATTGATTTTTTAATCACCAAACCCTAAGTCCAGTAATAATCAGGGTCAGAGTGTCATTAAATTAAACCACTCAACCCCATACAAACAGCATTAAAATAATCCCATGCTTAAAAAACTGCTAACGCTTTATTTTTCACTTTACTTGGC
>FXLX01000130.1 GCA_900180385.1 uncultured Candidatus Thioglobus sp.
ATGTCCATCATAGAAAGTACGGATTTACAACAAGCGGCGGAGATCAATTCAACCATAAAATAAGATAAGATAAGAAAACTTTATTTGAATTCGGTTTTTGAATAACAATAAACACAAGCTCTCAGGAGCTTTTTACCGAATATACATATATAGTAGCACAAGATACATACAAATATTAACATAATCACATAAACACACATATAAAGCACATACAGTTAGCAAATGCAACATAAAAAGCACAAAAATAAAAGACATACTAAAACATGCTGAAGCAATATCAAGCAAACATAAAATAACTAAGCAGCATTAAAACTTGGAAAAAGCACTAGAAATAAAACAGAAAGCTGAATATGTTATCTGCATGCAGAACAACGACATACTGAGCCATTCCAGGACTGAATCAAACTTTTAAAGTGGTTGAAACTGTTTTCAGTTCTGAAATGGTTCGGAAGGTCGTTCCACAGAGTTGCAGCTGCAAACATGAATGATTTTTTGCCATACCTTGTAGTTCTAACTTGAGGTACATCTAATATGTTCGAATACCTGAAAGCATATTTAGAATTCTTCACATTAACCAAATCATGAAGGCATACAGGAGCTAATTTGTTAACGATTTTATATGTCTCCAAGGCCATTGTCCTAATACGTCTGATCTGTAAGGAGGGCACTAGAGCTTTTTCAAGAAGGTTGATATATGAACTGGTGTAGTCATCGTATACAAAGCGAAGTGCTCTTTCCTGCACTTTCTCTAATTTTTTTGAATTTTTATCGGTACAAAAATGCCAAGCCAAAGGGCAGAAGTTAAAGTTACTGAGAATGAAAGTGTGGAATATAGTTAATTTGCTTAATCTGTCTAAATATCGGCCCAAACGTTTAAGTATATTCAGTTGCTGTGATGCCTTCCTACAGATTGAACTGATATGAATGTCAAAATTTAATTGATAATCTATTTCAATTCCTAAAAGTTTTACTGTCTCTTCACATGAAAGTGTAGAGTTCTGTATACAAATCTTCATGTTTTTGTCAAAAGTCTTCTTCCCAACCGCAAGTACCTGAAATTTATCTGGATTAGCCTGCATTTTGTTAACTTTAAACCAATTAATAAGAACATTTGACTCTGATTCTAAAACTGAGGTAAGTACATTAAAATCAGGATGACCATAAGACAAAGTATTGTCATCCGCATAATTATATAAAGTACCCTTTTTTACAAAATAAAAAATATCATTAATAAAGACATTAAAAAGTAGAGGTCCCAAGATTGACCCTTGGGGTACCCCTTTTTGGATGTCAGACCAACTGCTCAGGATACCATTAATTTTAATTTGCTGTTTCCTATTTGATAAGTAGGACTCAAGAAGGGATACAGAATCAGTGGACATACCATAGGCCGAAAGTTTATCCAATAAAATATCATGGGGTAGGCAATCAAATGCCTTGGAAAGATCCATTAGGACTGCGGCAACATACTGATTTTTTTCAAGGGCATTCCGCCAGTCCTCTAATAACCTGAGCAGGGTTGTCTGACATCCATGACCTCTTCTAAAAGCACATAAATAAGGATTAAAAATATTTTCAAAAAAATCAGACAATTGCTGTTCTAAAATTTTCTCAAAAATCTTTGAAAAAATACATAGTACACTTACGGGTCTGTAGTTAGTCTTCAAAAGTGGATCATTCTTTTTATATAAAGGTGTTACTTGTGCTTTCTTTAATTTATCCGGAAAAACACTCTGATCTATTGACATATTTAAAATACTTGTAATCTGAGGTGCAATAATAGATTTACTACATTTTATTATTTTGGCAGGTATACCATCAGCACCTGTTGCTTTTTTTTTGTTGTTTTTATTTATAAT
>FXLX01000131.1 GCA_900180385.1 uncultured Candidatus Thioglobus sp.
CAAAATTAAACGTAAATAACTTGCCATTTTCAAATCGTTTTTGTCACTATCACATTCCTCATGTGGGAACAACCCTACATATCAATTTTCGTTGAAATTGGAGCACTTCGAAATTTTATGCATTTTGGCGGCCATCTTAAAAATGGCTGCCAAAATGATGATCACATTCCTCTAAAAACCCCTAAATATCAATTTTCTTTGTAATTGGAGCACTTCGAAATTTTTTATGTGTTTTGGCGACCATATTGAAAATAGCTGCCAAAATGGCCACCATAATGGCTGCAATGGCCGCCATTTTTAAATCGCATTTGTCACTATCACATTCCTCAGGTCGAAAATCTTCTAAATATCAATTTTCGTTGAAATTGTAGCACTTTGAAATTTTGATGTGTTTTGGCAGACATCTAAAAAATGGCCGCCATTCTCACTATTTTTTTTCGAATTTTGCCCAATTTCGAACTTAAGCTAGAGATTCCTAATATAATGCTTGTGTGTAAGTTTGAAATCAATTGGTCAACAAATAAAAATCTTAGAGCGCTTACAACATATCTCGGACGGACGGACAGACTAACGGAGGATGCCCGGCATTTCCATATCCCTCGCTCCGCTTTGCGGGGGCGGGGGACAAATACAGTGTAAACAGTGCTATTACTCTGTATTACTTTGCATGATACACACTTTGGGATAGAACATGTTCTATTCTGTACAGCAAGGATCACGATACATTTTATCTCTGACCAATCAGAGATCTTGGTTTGAGGTCAGGAGGTTACAACATCATCAACAAATAAAAGCACATGGTCAGCACATGGTAAATAAAACATGACTGGAAAGGGGAAAAAAGTAGTGATGTTATTTGGTCAAAGGAACAGATGGAGAGTCTCCTCAATTTGTATGATAATGTCTTCATTGTCAGGATTCTCCATTTTGGCGGGAACAATTTGTAAACAAACTCTGCATGAAACATGCTACTTGATTTAGTGTGTAAACTGACAAGGATCATGATACAAAAAGTTGCATGATACAAGTATCGCGATACTTGCTTTACCGTGTAACAGGGCCTTAAGATGCTGGAAAAAATTATTTTCAAGCATGTGTTTAATCACCTACTTGAAAATAAACTATTATACAAGTTCCAGTCGGGATTTATACCAGGTCACTCTACAAGTCATCAACTAATAGAGTTGTATCATAGAATATTACTTGCATTAGAGGCAAAACAAGTGACCAGCGTTACATTTGCTGATATAAGCAAAGCATTTGATACAGTTTGGGTAAAGACACTTTTATATAAACTTGCCAAATATGGTATTAAAGGGGATCTGCTTTGTTGGTTAAAAAGTTATCTTTCTAACCGTACTCAAAGGGTAATGATAAAAGATGCTTTATCCGGGATTGGTCATTTGCATGCGGGTGTGCCTCAGGGGTCAGTATTGGGTCCTTTAATGTTCTTGATCTTCATAAACGATATTACTGATGAGATAGTAGGTCTAGGTCGTCTTTTTGCTGATGACACGTCTATTGGACATATAGCACAAGATGAAAGCACACTAAGAAATATGATTAATACAGATCTGAATCACCTGAAAAAATGGTCAAACAGGTGGTTATTAAAGTTTAATCCCACCAAAACTGAAATTATTATTTTTAATGTCAATGGCGTTGAATGTAATTTAACATTTAATTTTGACCAAACAACTATTGATCCAGTACATACACACAAACATTTAGGGATTGTATTCAGCAGCGACTGTAAGTGGACTAAGCACATAGACAAATTAATTGAATCAGCTTCGAAACAACTTAATGTACTCAGAAAATTAAAATACCGTCTTAATAGAAATTACTTAAAAAAAATT
>FXLX01000132.1 GCA_900180385.1 uncultured Candidatus Thioglobus sp.
ACGGTAACACTCTGTATACTCCTATGATTTATTGTCACTTCGCTCCTTATGGTCTTGCTCTTCCGCGACCATGTCCAACATTCTCACTTTTCTTATCAGTTTGTGAATTCTCCTTCTGAGGATTCACTCTGTACCCGTTTTGTCTATTATCTTGACCACGACCAAAGTTTTGTCTATACCCATGTCCACGACCATAATTCTGTCCGTAAGCTTGACCACGTCCATAATTAAATCTTGGTGTATTATCAAATTTGCGTGGTCTGAATTTTTCGTTCTTAAGCTGGTTGACATCTCTTTGTAAATCTGATAGTCTTTTTTGCATATCAGTCATTAATTTCATCATGTCTGTCTGATCTTTTGTTTTATCAGATACCTTGCCAGCAGTACTGTCTGCTGCAGTTGTACGTAAATATGAGCGGCTTTCCGTCACCCTTCGTTCAGCTCTATTAAAAGTCTCCAATTCGACAGCCAGTCGAATAGCATCATTTAAATTTTGGGGACGTGACTGCTTAATGCGTATCCTCATTTCTGAGTCGGCTAGAGCCTCTATAAAATGCTGCTTTGCAAGCGTGTCACGTACATTCTCTGGTACTGTAGGGTAAGCCAGATTTACTAATCTTCTAATTGCCTGACCAAGTTCAGGTAGGCTTTCTGCTGGTTTTTGTCGTCGCTCAGTGAGCTGAACTCTGTACAGCTCAGTTTGATTAGGTGGGGCAAAACGTTCTTCGAGTGCTTTCACAAGAGATTGATAGTCTTGTTGCTTATCTATAGGCAAATCTCCTAGTATGCCCTGGGCTTGTCCACGCAAAGCCACAGCCAGATATAACCCCTTTTCATTTTCTGACCATTGATTTATACGAGAGCAAGCATCAAAGTGAGACTTATAATCTAACCATGATGATGTACCATCATAGGTTGCAGCTTTTACACGTGCAGTATTTGAGCCTTTAGCAGCTGCCGGTTGTGCAGGTTTCTTAGTTTGATCTGATTTTTGTCTCACTGTAACACCCGGAGGAACATAATTGTCATATAACGGTTCCTTAAATCGAACCGCGGGACTACCCTCTCTTTCTCTATATGCACTTTCCTGCATACTTCTGAGCTCTTCATTTTGCCTTAATTGCTCTCTCAATTTCTCAATTTCAACCTCTATTCTGTCCACTTCTGTACTTTCACTTTCAGCACTAGCTCGTTCTCTTGATTGTCGTGCGGTTGCGAAACCTGAATCGACCGGAAAGCCTACCGAGTGACGCTCACCAGTCGCCCTATATTTTGGTGTTGACTGACCAACCCGTTCGTACCCGCTCACTTGTCTTGTGAGACGGTCAACCTCTGATTCTATTTCAGATAACTCTTCATCATAATCTGCCATATTGCAAGTTTAAAGTAAAACAAATAATCAAACAATAAAGAAGAAACGTATTTACAATTTAAACAATTTATTTACACTACTCGAATCCCAACGCTGCCACCAATTTTGTAACGGGCCGGGTATCTATTGAAAATGATATGATAAAGTAAATTAAAATAAATAGGAAAATAAACTGTAAGAAAGGGTTCGTACCTAAGTTACTTCTTATGGTTCGAGATTTATTGTGTAAAATGAAAAGAACCTATCCAAATTAATTGTATTATTTTAAAATAGTAGACAATTTTATATCTCAATTTTGCTCAGTAAACTACAACTATAACTATAAATAGAATGTTGGCTCGCTTTGAGCTATTCAACGATCAAACGTTTTATCAGAATAACAGGCAAGACTTAAAGGGATATTGTCTACCAGCTGCGTAATTTTTTCATACCCAAAATTATTGTCGATTTCCGTACTGACCTTCATAAAATGAAGATTAACAACGTG
>FXLX01000133.1 GCA_900180385.1 uncultured Candidatus Thioglobus sp.
TTTCAGTTCAGATATACATCCATATGTAATATACAACTTTCATAATTTGACATTTTTTGTATCATTAAAGTAATATGAAATGCCAAAATCATTATTTTCAGTTTTCTAAAAATTTCTGATATATGTAAAGATTAAATATATAAAGAACGTAAACCATTCACTTTTTGAGAGCTACGATGTATAATTCAGGAGAAAACGTCATTTTATTCTGTCTTCGATAATTCTTGCTACCCGGACAATAATGCAAATCATATGCTATTGACCTCAGATTTGAACTCATTCGGTAGAGATTGTGCGCATGCTCCGTTATAGTCTTGACAGGTAACATCATTTTCGTTTCGATTTACATTCCATTATTTTCCATTCAATCCACGATTAAAAATAATTTTCCCTTAGCGAAACGTTAAACAAGGATCTCTTTACCTGGAAAATAAATATATATCACCATCTATGATCTAAACCGCCGTAAATGTCTTTTAACGGCATTATGTGTATAATCAAGGACGTATATAGAATCTTATATACGTCCTTGGTATAATTCAGCAAATTTCGCGGGGCCCAGTAAGGGGACACTGCATACGCAACTTGTAATTATGTTAAAACATTAGTTTTTTTTATATTAAAAATGAATACTACTTTGTTTCAAATCTATTTAAAATTTATTTGGCCTAAGAGACAAGAATGTGAAAGAAAGCACACATTCTTTATCTCATAATAATATATAGGCAAATAATTTGATTCTGAGGGGGCCTGGCAAGATTAGTCAGGTTAGAATATTTGACAGAAAATTCATTCGACACATAGTGCAGGACAGGTTATAACATTGTTTACTCAGTTCAGGCCAGATTTTTTTTTATTTTCTATGAAGCAAAGGCCAGAATTTTTTTCCAACTTTGGGTGGCCAGATTATTTATTTTATTTACAAAAACTGCCAGACCCCCTCCCCGCGGAATCAATTGGTTGTCCCCAAAACAAACCAGGAAATAAACGAACCAAGTTATGAAATGGTTGGTGTCAAAATAACGGTGACAAATTATGGACAAAATAAGTCGTATTTTTGGCATTTTTTTTCTTGTTGATTTTTTATTTTCTTCTCTGACAACTCCAAATGTTTTCATCGTAATGGTTTTGAAATGTACATACTAATAATAATTTACACAGTTTGTACATGCGATACGTTAGTTCCGACGAGGATTTTAAATTCTGAGATTTCTTGGTTCTGTTTCGATTTCCCCAAATGGGGCCCCGTGTCATTCATTATTACCGATTTCAATGTTTTTGTCCAGTTTTTCGAATAAACTGATTAAGTCAGAATGAAATTCATTGCAGTTGATAATCTTTAAGGTAAAACATACATGAAATAATTTCTTTGCAAGGCAAGAAATGCAAGAAATTTAACTTCTTTCAAAACCAGAATGATACATGTGCTCACCTGTTTACGTTGGTGATGAAATTTCATGATCGGCAATCATCGGAACGGTGCATCCGAAAGTTAATTAGCCGCCATTGTCTTGACAAAACACGTACGAGATGGAATGATTTTCTGTTCTTAATCACAGATGATCGCGATTTTCGTCCTCAAACATGCACGAATGGTTTAGTTTTTAGGGAATGTAAACATATCAAGAATATTTTTGAAGATGTTTATTTCACCAAAAACTCGTTTCATATTACTTTAAGTGATCCGGCGCTTTATTTGTAAACATACTGCTACGTGTTCAATGATGTATACGTTCTGATAAAAGGTGTGTTTGATTTGTCATTTGCTGTTCTATATTACTCAATATTTTTCTTATTAAATAGGCATCTATAATCTCGTTTCAAGGTTCATACTGATTCATTCTGTTCTCCTTTTTTTC
>FXLX01000134.1 GCA_900180385.1 uncultured Candidatus Thioglobus sp.
AGCAAACTGAATGAAATTTTTAGCCAAAAAGGTGATGACTGGGTTGAAAAAAAGTTGGGGTGGCGAAACTAATTTTTCGCTTAGGCTAACGCTGACGTCACTGAACAGTGAATGCATCCACAAATCGACGGGTCCAACGTCCGTATCGGGTTCTAAGTTAGAACCATCGGTATTCACGATCTGTGCTTCCACAAACAAGTAAGTGTTGAACAGGTCGATGTAATCGTCTCCAGCTCCACTGACTGCAAATTCATAAGGACCTTGGTCCGTTAGGGTCGATGTCAGTCCTTTTTGCTCCCAATAGCCATGTTCCACACTGGTCTGAGTCGGTGGTACTCCAAACAAATCCAATTCCGATTTCGTACATTCGCAAGAGTTTTGGTGTACTAGAGCCATTTTTAACCGAAGATGTCTTTCGATGTGTTCCGTAGCTTCGTCTGACGACGTCTGGGCTTTTTCCGCTTTGCAGCTCGTTTTATAGATCGTTCACCGGGAGGTCCCACGGTGTCCATAGCTTTCTGGAGTAAGTTTTGTCCAGTTGATTTCAATCTGGATTTGGCTGCTTGTGTGACGTTCTGTCCTTCCATGACGTCCGATGCTAGGTTCAGACCTGTTTTCAAAGCTTCGCGACCCAAAGTTTTGGCTCCTCTCTTTAATAAAGGAACGGCCGATTTGAACAGACTTCCGAAAATACTTCCTAGTCCATGTCCTCTCTGATAACGTGTTCCAACGTACACGGGATATCCCCTTCCTGCCTGATTCAAGTAGTACTCGTGATACGCTCTAGCGTCTGGATTGTGTCTTTGCTTCATTCTAGATACGACTCCTTTCTCTTTCTGCAGTGAAGTGTCACCACCACGCGTCCTCGCTCGAATGGTATTTTGACTCCGGTATCGTCCCTTATATCTATTTCAACGGTCTGAAAGCGTCTTAGTACCAGAGGGCAGTACTGTATGTGGTCGAAGGCGCGAGTCATCATTTCTCCGTCTCTTCCTGCCACCGGTACGATTCTCAACAGTGGTACTTGAGCATCTCCCACCATCCTCGGTTCGACCAGGGGGCAATACACGTACAGAGAATTTACTCCCCTGGTTACGTCTGCCACGTACGGTGCTTTATAATCTCCGGGTGGAAAATTCAGCTTGTCGAACCCCAGGAACGACTTTAACAATGGACTGATGATCACTTGCGATAAGTCTCTAACCCATAATGTCGCTTTGTGGTCCACTTCGCTCATACCCAAGCTAAATCCCTTCTTCATTCCCTTCTGGTGTTTCATGGCTTCTAATGCTTTGACGATTCTCTTCGGGGATGCATAATAACCTTCGGGCAGTACCAATACGTGTTGCTCGTGGTGTCTATCCGTGAACAGTACCCATACTTCGTTTATGCGTACGTTGTACCAACTGTGCGGATATTGTATCTCTGCCAGTCCTATCTCCCAGGATCCATCCAAATCTAACATCTCCGGTAATCGTGTAGTGAAACTGGCCAGGGTGTTGTTCGGAAAATAGTCCATGGAACTGTTACTGGGTAATGTCAGATAAAACATGTTTGGACTTGATGGTGGGATTAGGTAACAAGTATCCCAAACAACTGCTCAACAGTGCCGTCCACAAAGTACTGTTCTCCGATTCGACCGTCAAGTTGTAAATGCTGACTACGATAACCGTGTACAGGATGAGTACCTGACACAGAAATGCGATCTCCGGTCGAAGTATTTTTTTTTCCAAAGGTGACCCAAGACAATGTGCTGTCCGTGTCACTCGGTGCCATTTACAAGACTGACACTTCAAACCGCGACGCCTCGCTTCTGTAGGTTTGGTTTAAAGATCCAGCTGTTGACGGACTCTGG
>FXLX01000135.1 GCA_900180385.1 uncultured Candidatus Thioglobus sp.
GGGGGGTGTGGGGGGGTTCCGACCACCGGAACCCCCTGGATCCGCCAATGGTTATCTGTTAATTTATTCTTAAGAATTTCAACTGTTTACAGTACACCGAGACACAACATAATTAGCTTTAAACTAAACAAACTATTTTGTGGTAGCTTGTTTGTTTGTAATCGATCATTTTAAATAAAGATCAGTAACTATAGAATGGCAGTGTCCATCAATGACGCATAACTATGAATGATACAATTATTAGTTCTACTGTCAGAGTGTGGATTTGTTTTACCGAACATAATTATACCAATTTATCATATTATGTTCATTTCAAATGATGAACTAAACGGTAACAGTATTCTCTAAATTAAACTACTACTATGAGGGGGGAAGGACCCTTTTCAGGACTCCGGGATGGTGTTTTTTTAAGCTCGAGAATTCGGGATTGACCATTTCGGGATTCGGGATTGAAATTTTATTATATTCGGGACTTCTGGATTTCAAGTTTTTTAGTTCGGGACTAAGGGGATTTCAAGTTTTTTAGTTCGGGGTTTCGGGGTCAGACCCCCTCCTAACCCCCTCTACTATATCAGCACAACTATTTTTTGCTTCGTTTCATGATCAAATTATTATAAAATTGAGCCATCTTGATAAATGCGTTTGTCTCCATCTTTTTTGATTGATCTACCGAAAGTGGTAGCACTATAATACCATATTCACACGTATTCCGGATTGAAACTGAATCATTAAATCGAATTTAAATCCGTTATAATTGTCGTATCGGATTTGAAATCAGTTAGCGTTCGCATATGGTCAACCAATGCGTAATTGTTCGTCTGCATTGAATTTATCTGTGGTTTGCATATTGACTAGAAATTGTACTGAGGGATCTGGTGTTTGTTTAGATCGGATGAGGGATTTTTTCCGATTCGTCAACAAATGGTCATCAGGAGACATTGGAAACATTGTTAGTTTTTCAATAATCTTTTTTCAAGAAACACTGAAGCGATGGTATGGAAACGTGATTTGTATGTTCATTTTAAGGTCCTTGACAGGTCTTGTTACTTTTTGAGCCCATCGGAAATTCAAAATCGTTGCCAGCGGAGGTCAAAGTTTGCTTTGAAACCATATGTAAAGCAACATTTTCATGGTCTACTTGGAAAACACTGAACAGAATTTAACCACACTTGGCAGAGGTGTTCACTATTATGTCCTACGCAAGTGTTGTTACTTTTCATGCCGATTCGTTAAAAAATGAATAAAAGAAGAATGTGTCTGAGGACACGGAGTTCTCCGCTTTCAGCTAAGTGGGCCTAACTTCCAAGCCGTATATGGGATCTGGCTGAAATTGAACTTGACCTGCATATTATGGTTGTAAACATTGTCTTGAAATTTCAGAGTCCTTTACAGGTGATAATGGTTTTTATGCCGATCGGAAATTCAAAATGGTCGACAGCGAAGGTCAAAATTGCTTTGAAAACCTATGAATTACATTTTCGTAATCTCATTGAGAACCACTGAACATAATTTAACCAATTTAACTTTGAGGGTGTTCACTATGAGGTACTACACAAGTGTTGTTTCTTTGGTGCAGATCGATAGGAGACTTTGAACATTCTGATTAATCGATTTTCAAGAACCACTGAAGGCATTGTCGGGGGAAATTTATTAAAGTAGTCGTCCTCCTCACTACCTTTCTCACCCTTCCTCTCCATCCTCTTCCTCACTGCCTCTCTCTCTCCTTCTTCTCCATCCTCCTCCTCACTGCCTCCCTCCCTCATTCCTCTTCTCTACTTATCTCCCTCCTTGCTCTCCTCTTCTCCTTACCTCTCTCCCTCCTTCCTCTCATTCATCCTCCCTTCCTCTC
>FXLX01000136.1 GCA_900180385.1 uncultured Candidatus Thioglobus sp.
ATGTTCAGACCTGTTAATTTTTCAAATTGTCAATTTGAATTTCATGTTTTAGAGTATTATTTGGCTGTAACAGTACATTTGAACATCCAGCTTACTTAAACAGTGGAAAAAAATGATGTGGAAGCATATATTTATTGAGTTTTGGGGGAAATTATAGTTGTGCACCATCAGAAATTCCAAGACTTGAATATCAATAAATCATATTTTTGCAAATTTGATGGAATTAGAAGGAATTTCAACTAAAGATGTATATACAAAAACATATTTTATGTCTTAAACCACATAATTTATGGGATAAAAGCATGAATTAACAAAATTAAGAATGATGTGAACTCATTTTATGGGACGAAAAAAGGGGGGGCTAAATGCAAACATTTCATAGTATTTAGCTATTAAATATACAACTGAGGCATATATATGTGTTAAGATTGCTTATTATGTTAGAAACTAGCTTAATAACTGTAATATATAAGAGAATAGGTAAGTTTTGGTATATTACACAATCTGAACTCAACAGCTGTAAATGGAGATATTTTCATTAAAAATCTTCAAGGGGGTACCTTTGCATTTGAACACTTATACTTGCAAATATCAGACAGCCACATACCTTATGAGGTTTTCTTGGGTTGATATTGGCTAAGGAATAGAAATTAGGCCAACAAATGGTGAAAGAAACAAGTTTTTATGCTCTTTAGGTGTCAAACCACTAATTCACCAATCAGAGCTTGGAACATATACGAAAGTAGTCCCTTTTCAAGAAAAAAGTTCCTTTCACTTTGTAGTATTGTGAAAACTACTGAATGGAATGGACTAATTAAAATTGATAATTGAAGTTAAATAAATAGGGATTATTTTGAGCCCAAATTTGATGGATTTAGTTGTATTTTAATACCTCTATGGAGGATTTGATGCATGACCTATAAATAGTGAATTTCTTGGGGATGACCGAGCTATTTTTAGAGTAGGTGCTTTCCGTAGCATGGCATTTCACTGCAAGATTTTAAACATGCCCTGATATTTTGACAGAACGTAGAGGAATCATGTACGTTTCAGAAAATATATGGTCTTCAAAAGGTTAAACTTAAGATAAAATGACCAGGTAGGCTCGAAAAAACACAAATTTAGTAGAAAACCTTAAAGAAATTAATTGGTGGTTTGACACCTTAAGACAAAAACGTCAAAATTATCTTTTGTTGCTATCATGTTCAAATTAGCCTAAACATGTCACAACAGACCCAGAGTGACATTTTTCATACAAAAATGTTACAAAATGCATTGTGGTGTCAGATTACATGGTCAAAATGCATGTTATGTAATATTTTGGAATATTGCTCCCAAACACTGGATATACATGGACACCAGGTATTGCAACTCATTTTCTTTTTCTTTATGACTTTATAATTATTGGGAATATGTTATTGAATGTGTTTTTGCAGTAGAAGGGCATATAATATTGAAAATATGGTTGATATTAAGAATTTAAAAAATTTCATCATGCGGCAGTTTGTTGACTTCAAATATAGGATATGGTGATATCATGATTGGATTTTTTTCAATCCTACACATTTTTCCTGGTAAATTTTGATAGTTTCAGTTAGAATACATGTACAATGTACTTACAAAATAATATAAGGCTATAGAAAGCAGTTTTAATTGAAAATTATGTAGTAAAAACCTGGTAATTTAAGTGATCCCAGAAAAATTATTTTGACTGCTTAGCATTTTCTGTTAATTTTTCAAATTGTCAATTTGAATTTCATGTTTTAGAGTATTATTTGGCTGTAACAGTACATTTGAACATCCAGCTTACTTAAACAGTGGAAAAAAAATGATGTGGAAGC
>FXLX01000137.1 GCA_900180385.1 uncultured Candidatus Thioglobus sp.
ATACTTCTAGTAATGCCATAGAAAATAATACTAAAGTTTTTGTTGCACTTGGCAAGATTTCATTAAAGTTGGGTGAAAAATTAGTTAAAAATGGTAAAATAACCAAAAAAGATTTAAAAGATGCAGGGCTTGATGAGTATGTTGATATTGTTGATGACCTAAATACCATAGTAACCTCAGGTGATCCAGTGGCAACTGGACTTGCTATTGCTGATTTTATTATTGGGACTAATTTTAATAGTAAGAAGACTGGGAGCCTTAATAGATTAAGAGATAAAGACACCCTTTTACAAAATGGAAAATTTACCAAAACAAAATTAAATATTAAGAATGGCACTGTATATAAAGGGAAAGATGGTAAGTATTATCATAAAGACACCCTTCATAGAGGCAAAGGGGCTGAATTAGAGGTTTATAATAAATTTGGAAAACACATTGGAATAGCCAATCCAAAAACTGGAAAAATTGATTTTTCTAAAGTAAAAAAAGGCAGGAGGATAAATGTCAAATAATACAAAATTATTACTATCTCATTTAGATTTATATAATAAAAATAATTTTATATATAAATTACATGAAGATGATATGTTTTCAACAAGCCTTTTTTTTGAATTTATCTTAGAAGTCCATAAATACAAAAAATTAGACGAGCCATTAAAAATTGAATTGGTGCATATATTGCTTTATTTTTTAACAACATTAATGTATCATTTTGATCCAGATAATCAAAGTATCACCAAACTACCTAAAAATTTTCATGAAAAAATGCCTAACTATGTTGATATAGTAGAATTTTTAATACTTAAAATAGTAGCGTGTGAAAATATTGATAACAATTATGTTATAGATTGGTTGGAGGAATAATTGCATATTGATTCTTTAATAATATTGACATTCAAAAAACACAACCATTAATTTCTGTCAAAAGACAGGGTTTCTGTGTGCCTTGTTGCCGTTTTTAACTTTTAGAGTTGCAAAGCCTATTATAGGAATGCCCAAAAACCTTGATACCATAGGCAATCACATTTAAAGCCAAACGATTAAGAAGCAGCACGTCACAACGGTTCGTTGCCTCACAACTTGATGTTAATGTCAGAACGATTAATAATTGGGAAAGTGATAAAACCAAACATATTGCTAAAAAATATCAAGAAAAAATCATTAAGTTTTTGAGGTATTGAAAACCTTAATAAAACTTTAGAAAAGTTAGGATATGACAACTATAAAAAAGAACTAAAAGATTGATATGAAAAAAGCATTTTTTATTTTTTATTTTTTATTGCTTATTGCTTATTGCTTATTTTTTATTGCTTATTTTTTATTTTTGACAGATAAAAACCTTGACAATGCTATTAATCTTGCTTTTATAACGGTTGCTATATATTTATTAATATTGGAATATATACTTCTATCTTTTTTGATAAAAAAAGATAGAAGTATTTTTATTAGTAATGTTTTTTTATTTTCATTGGCAATAATAACATTTTTATGTATTATCATAAGTCGTATTGATAATACATTTTTTGTCATAATAGAAGAATGCTTTGCTCTAACTTCTTTTATTGTTTTTACAACTCATATTATTTGGCTCATTTACCGCAAAGAATGGCAACTGCTTATTCCTTTTTACAATACCTTTAAAAAAAATTGCCATGACCCATAAAAAAAATAACCAAAATCTCAAAAAGCATAAAATAACTCAATGCACGCGATAAAAAAGTCATTCACCCTGTTTTTAATACTAAGCCACATAAACGCTTTTGTATTAAGTAGCATGGGTAATGTGTATGCAGCCAATCAAGTTGTAGATACTACCAAAAGCCCAACGACTTTTATAGATA
>FXLX01000138.1 GCA_900180385.1 uncultured Candidatus Thioglobus sp.
CATAGCCTTCTATGTTAAATAAAAAAAAATTGAGCTTTCATACAGGATTCATCTTAAGTTTAATCTAAGTGACACTCATATCTCATGGAAGGGGTACCTAATTGGAAGCTTAACTCCGAAAATCAACATACATTTAATGGCATATAAGAAAAAACAGACAGTCTGAAGATGTCTACCGTCAAAAATCCTACTTTCACTTTCGATTTAACACAAATTCAGGTGGTTTCTTTCCAATGCAATCAATTTTTTATTTAAAACCACAAGGACATCAAATATGGGCTTAAAATTATCCTAAAATATGTAGGTTTCTGCTGACATTCAGTATTTTGCAGTATCTAATAGGGTTTATTTTTTATCCAACAATGTAGGAATCCATTTTCTGTTTACGTACTACTTTCCCATACGTTCTTTTCGACTGGTACCCATGTTTAGTGGTAGTACACCTAAGAGCAATAAAAACTTGTTTCTTTAACCTTTTCTTTGCCTTATTTATATTCCTATATCAATATCCAGTCAAAAAAACTATATCAGGTATATGGCAGTCCAATATTTGAAAGAATTAATGTCCATATACAAAGGTACCTCCATGAAGCTTTTAATGAAAAAATCTGATTTTTCAGCTGTTGAGTTGAGATTGTGAAATAACATGACAATGGCTTTTTATCTCAATATATTACAAGTATGAAGCTGATTTTCAACGCAATAAGCATCTTATGACATGTATATATGCTTCATTTGTACATTTAACATCTAATTAATATGAAAATTTTTATTTTAAGCATACCCCCCCTTTTTTTTGCCTCCTAGAAATGATCTCACAATATACTAAATTATGTTAATTCATGCTATGTTCCCATTAATTATGCATTGCAAGACATTAAATAAGACCTAATACCTAGATATTAAGCAAAAATTACTTCAAACTGCCCAAAATATGTAAAATTATGATTGTTGATTTTCAGGTTTCTGTTATTTCTTGTGACCTGCAACTGTAATTTTCTTCAAAACTCAATAAATGAATATTTCTTGACAACTTTTGTTATGTTTCAAGTTAGCCGGATGCACAAATGTACATTTACAGTCAATTTATACTCTAAAATATAAAATCCACATTGACAATTTGAAAAATTAACAATAAATGTCCAGTGACAAATACAATTCTCCTGGGATCACTAAAATTACCTGGTTTTAAGTACATAATTCTGAAATAAAGCTGCTTTCTATAGCCTTATATTTTTTCATTTGTACATTTTACATGTGTTCTAACTATAACTACCAAAATTTATCAGGAAAAACAAGTAGGATTATAAAATTTTCAAAAACGGTATCATCATATACCGTATTTGAAGTCGACTAAATGCCGCAACATGAAATTGTTAAAATTCTTAATTTTAGCAATCTTTTTCAACATCATCTGCCCTTTTACTACAAAAACACATTAAATCTACCAGTCTCAATAATTGTAAAGTCATAAATAAGTATAAAGTTATATTTCAATACCCTCTGTGCATGTACATCTAGTGCATGGGGAATATTTTCCAAAATATTGCATAATATTCATATTGAAGCTGTAACATGACACCTTGATGTATTTTGTAACATTTTGGTGTGGAAAATGTCAAACTGGGTCTGTTGTGACTGTTCAAAGCCAATTTGAGTGTGGTACCATCAAAAACAAGTTTCTTGTTTTTTGCCTAAAAGGTGTAATACCACTAAAGAATTCTCCATAGCCTTCTATGTTAAATAAAAAAAAATTGAGCTTTCATACAGGATTCATCTTAAGTTTAATCTAAGTGACACTCATATCTCATGGAAGGGGTACCTAATAGGAAGCTTAACTC
>FXLX01000139.1 GCA_900180385.1 uncultured Candidatus Thioglobus sp.
GAATAACTCTGACCAAGATGCATGCATAGCGCCCATGCCTATAACATTTTGTGTATGTTCCTTATATCTCTTCATTAGAATCTCTTATTTATGTATATCGGTAATTTGTGTAGTTTTCCTTTGAAGTGTGTCGATTGATAAAGCTTATCTCAACGTACTGGTCGTGATATCAAAATTATTAGGTCAGTTCATATTAGGCATGCGTCAACTACCGCGCATGAATATACTTGTTTTTAAAAAAAGATTGGTTGCGTCATCAAAATCAATAATACGGGAAAAGGTCAATGTCGTGGTCTCAAAACCAAAATGATAGAAAACCAAGAAATAACTACTTTGTAAAGATTGAACATCCTTAGGCTTACATTGTATATACACTGCAATATCTAATGATGATTTAAAATTGAAATCAATCCAATTACCGAAAAGAGCTAAAATTTAATACAACATAGCACTGATCAGTAACAGGGAAGACTCAACTAAAACTTCTGTATTCTGGATATGCAAATATCCTCGTCTGACAATAAGTCGGTCAGTCATTGGATAATGTTTGATTATTTTTTTCATGTTTGAAAAGTAAACATTTTTTTCTTTTTAATTATGTTCCTCATCTATTCTTGCTCACATGTGTAAAGTTCCATGGAAAAAAGATCGATAATAATAACACACTGACCCATATTTGTTTACTACCCTTTTTCCAAATGGCGTCCTATTACGTCACATAAAGTCGGTCAAAGGTCAATAAAGCACATGATTTTGTCATAGGCCAACCAAACTTAAAAAGTAAACCAGATTAAGAAAGTACAGTATTTTAGCTTTTTCAGTGTAATTGTTTTGTCTGAAAAATTTCAAAAGATGTTTTTTTTAAATAGTTTGAAATTGAAGTATTAAAAATTAATTATTTGATGCAAATATTAAACTTGCTTACCCACATAAAAAGTATTTAATCCAGTGAATTTGGTGTTTTTGCTTTTGTCAATACAATCTATTAGACCGACATATTTTTGTAAAACAATTAATGACTGATTTCAATTTATTTTAATCACATTTATTATCACAGAGTGGTAACAATACAGTTTTGTTGATGCTATTTGTAATAATGACAGGTTTTTTTTACCCAGATAATCTCATTTTTCTGTCTGGTTTAATTTAATTCTCTGTTCAATTTATGCTATAAATTTTGATTATTGCTGTTAAATTAATTCTTTTTCTATCTTCTCTGTGAATTTCATTTCATTACCCCAAGAAGTAAGGGGTATATTTGTTATTAAAGCAGCAGTGGAAATGCAAAATAATCTGCCATTTTGTGACTAATGGAGAGCACTTGCATGTATTTTCCCGGTAAAATCGGCCATTTTCTAGAAAATGGTGGAATCTGAATGATCAATCATCATATTTTCAAAGTATTTTAAAATACAATTTGCTTGGCCTACATTCCAGAAACGGTCATGAACTGTGATGACGATTATGTCAACAAACCGGAAAAATACAAATGCTTGGGGAATACCATCGATGGAAACATATTTAACAAGCATAATGATCAGGAAAAAAAGACATTAGTAAAAAGGATCTTTTTTACTTGCATGGAATTTATTCAATTCAAACTTCTCTGTTTTAATCTCATCTTGTAATTTTGACGTTGAAAAGAATTCCCTCTGTGTTTATGTACGCTATGAATATACAGAATGACGTCATTGGTCTCGTGCTGCGCGAGAATTGTAAATCAAAACAAATGACCGACTTTATTGCATGACCGAGCAGATGTCACGTCACGATACATTAATTACAGCAATTTCTCAAAATACTCTATGATAAAGAATTGCTGGG
>FXLX01000140.1 GCA_900180385.1 uncultured Candidatus Thioglobus sp.
CAAAGGGGGACATTTCATTAAAAATGAATTATTATTACAATATGCTAATTCACGTCCAAATTGCGTTAGAATACATCGTAATATTTCCAGTGTTCATGATTAATATTATATTAACTTTATGTTAAAGGGGCATTATCTGCCAAAATCGTAAATTTTTGTTACCCATAAAAACTATCAGATATGATTGATGCCTTAATAAAACGTGTTTCTGTAACTTATAAATGTTATGAAATGTACGCGCATCGGGGAAAAAAGGTGCAACTGCTCGTGTTTTGAGATCGATCAAGAAATGGACGCCATCTTATTAATTATCGGCATTGTTTACGGAGTTTGCCGAATCGTCATTAAATCAGTACAACAATGCACTTATTTCTTATTTTCTGTGAATCTGCTTTTAGTCGGCGTTAATTACGGACAAAGAACCATGCAAGTTTGCAGTTAATAAGCGACAAAATACAAATTATTCGTTTTTACCTGTCACTAGTAAGGTCAGTTGCATACGGAGAAAGCGAGGTCAAATTATTTGCTTGCAAGGAAATAATAAATCGATGGTAATTTTCGTTCTCAAAAGGCGAAAAGTGGTACGATAAGCTGTTTAATGTGAAATATTTACCTTTATTTCATCATTTTAAAGCTATTTACCAATTTCCAAAACATAATTTTTTGGTCAAAATCGTAGCTAATGCCTCTTTAAACAAAAATAGGAACACGTTATTGCATGCACCTTTTGATTCGCAGTCTGTTCATATTGCCATATTGTCCACTTGTTTTAAGTGTTATTTTGTATATTTGTAATACAAATTTGGCAATACAAAATAATTCAAAATGATGAAAGTAATGAATTCCTGCTGTAAAAATCAAAACACATAGTAGTTTGCGTTATTTATTTTATATTTGAATTTAATGTCCGTAGCCAAAGTCAATATGACGAGATTTTCCTAAAGTAAATGAGCGCATGACTCTGTCGATGTCAATGTCAATATCTCTGTGCACATGCAGTACAGCTAAAGAAGTCAGGCGGTCCTGCAGCATTGTTGTCCTCAAGTACGTTTTAAGGCGACGGAGAACAGAGAATGATCTCTCCGTCGTAGCTGTGCTGGCAGGCATGGTGTAAAGTATCAACAAAACGGTGCTGATCGAAGGATAGAGCTCTTCGTTTGTGACGTTAAGGGTGTCCTTCAGATTCGATGGTTTAGCGGTTGTCAATGTTGCCCAACGGGCTTTCCACCTTTTGATTTCGGCTTTAAAACATAACTATGTCGCAACGTAAATCGGTTTTGTATGTGTCAAATATAACGTCTACGGTGTCTGGTGTTAGTCTAGGCAAGTTCATTGGTATCAAGTATTGTGCCTGGTATCTGCCGCCATTTTCAAGTAATCTCGCGGTAAGCTCTGTTATGTAATAGTCCATAAACGGGTAGTACATAGACCGCTGCCAAAACTGGCTAGGGTTATCAGCGGGATGACCAGCTCGGTTGATCTGTCGGCCCGTTCTCCTTGGAATAGTCGGTAGAATTTCAAACTGATCGGCAATAGAAACGGCCATATCAAATAACGATCGGGTCCCACACAGTTTGGTCGTTTCGTTCCGAAGTTAACTGATTAATAACAACTTCACTCTCTTTGACCGCTTCTACCAGATCGCATATAAAACACGTTATAATGATTATTAATTATACTGAAAAAGTGGGATTCTTCCCATGTCAGTAATAATATTTTTTAGTGCAAGCAAAAAAAATTTTTTTAATTAAATCGAAACTCACTTAAGGTATTTAAACCTTCTTGTCCACGAAAATAAATGTGCCCG
>FXLX01000141.1 GCA_900180385.1 uncultured Candidatus Thioglobus sp.
AAGAGAGTCTGCGAATGAGTTTTGTTGAGTGCTTTTCCAAGACATTTTAGTTATTTTTTATTGTATTTTAGATGGTTGTTATTTTACTGGATTGGCGTGGTTTTGGTTGATTTATGCAAAGGTCTCTCAAAGCCCATTGAATTATGCATTACTATCGGTAAAGAGCATGGTTACATCAGGTCTGTAGTCGAAAAGATGAGCGTTGAAATGTCAAGAAAAAATTTGGCTGATTAGGCATATTAATCCCGAACCCGGCTCGGGATTTTCGGGACAAAAATTTAGGAATTAGTGAAAGCAGATTTGGGTCACGGTATAGAAACTAAATACTGGGGTAAATAATATTTTCCCTAATAAATACCCCTTAAATTCGCATCGTAAGCGATGTCGTGGTTCTTGCTGAAGCAGTTAAATCGATCAAATATTAATCATAAAAACCTATGTTACTTAATGGTAGCATAGGTTTTTTTAATGGAGCAGGGGTATTAAATTTTTTAGCTCAACATATTAAAGTTTATACGAGAAATTACTTTATGTTTTTAAGTGCCGCAAGAATGTCTTTGTAATTTGGCTCTTTTTCTATATGCTCAACAACTTGTTTGTATGCAATTTTTCCTTTTGTGTCCACTATATAAACAGTTCTAGCAAAAAATTCTTCTAAAAATTTAGGCGAAGTGATGACAGAGCCGTATTTTTTTGCATTATTTGCATCTTTGTAGTCTGAAAGTGTATTGACATTTTTTACATCACTTGCCTTACAAAATCTAGAAAATGCAAAAGGAGTATCTTTAGAGATAATATTTATTTCAACATTGTCCATTTTGGCAACACGCTTATTAAAATAAACAGTTTCTAACGCACAAGTATCTGTATCAATAGAAGGAACAAATGCAATGATTTGAACTTTGTTTTTAGCACCACCAACAATAACTTCTTTAAGGTCATTTGACACCACTGCAAATTCTGGTGCATCATCTCCAATCTTTAGACCTTGATTATTTGTAACGACTTTATGCTCTAAAAACATTGTTTGCAAGCCTTTAGAGTTATAACATCCAGTTACACTTAATGCTATCAACAGTGTTAAAAATATTGACTTTTTTAATGATTTCATTTTTTTGTCCTTTGGTATAATCTCAACAAAGTATTATTATACCTACACTATTTTTCAATAAATAACACAATGCCTGTAATTACTCAAATATTAACCATAGGCATAATGGTTAATATTTGAGGAGTAATGGGGATAAGTAATGAGGATAGGCTGCTTTTATCGTAACTTTTTCTCATGTTTAGGTATTCCTTTAGCTTTCAAAGTTAACAATAAACCATATTTTTGTGGGACTATCAATAAATGAAAATGATTGGGCATAAGGCATAAGGCAGTAGGCATGTGGCTCTATGTTTTCTTTTTCAAGTCCTGTCTTTAACAAAATTAAGAAATATTCATATCTAATGTGCTAAGTATCATATTACTATCCCCTCTAACATGATGTCGTAATCTTTATTTTCCGCCTCGTACCGTTCTAAAACATTTGCTTCATCTTCGGCGTAGAAAGTATTCGCTACTGATTTATTTGTAAGTAAATCCCTGTTCTTTAATTGCAATCTGTCAATTTTTTCTTGTAGTAAATCAACCTCTGTTGTGTTAATTAATGGGGATCCAGCATTTAGTGGCACTGAAGCTCCCCCACTTGACTGGACACCAAACTAATATTTTACGCATTATTTTTCTGTATCAATAATCTTTTTTGAGGTTTGCACCCAAGGTCAGGCTACGAAGGAGCAAAGCCCCAACTTGGAACTT
>FXLX01000142.1 GCA_900180385.1 uncultured Candidatus Thioglobus sp.
GATAGTTAACTCCAATTTCTTGTTCGCAGCCTTATATGCTTTAACAAGATTGCGATAATAAAATTCCGTCGCAGCTGGACCAATTCCACCGATCATACCTATGTGCATTATGGATGCTCCCTAACGCTTGAGTTAACCGACCGTTTTATACAGAGCAGAGCAGAGCGATGCGGCGTATAAAACGGTCGGGTTGGACGACTTGTTATGCAAATAATTGGAATGCATCATAAGCGCGAACCATTGCCCAAATAAATAATCCATATGATGATAAGCCTAAGGTTATAGCAACTAGATTAAATACGAAACCAATAGTTTTTTTCTTTTGTTCAGTTGAAGAGTAAAGCCACTGGCTTAAATATGTAAAGCCTGATGACATTGTAACGGCTAGCACGCCCATCACAAAGATAATTAAACTTGATGAAAACACAGTGATTTTATCTTGATGTTCTTCTGACAACTTACCTAAAAATGCTAGGACTGCGATAGCTGCACCACCGTTGAGAAGAAAAGCAGAACGTAATGCATTTTGCCCTGACGATATAACAGATTTAAACATCTCAATATTAGAGTTATGAGCATTTTTATTTTGCTCTATCCAAACTTGTAACTCAGCTTTGTAATTTTCAAATTGTGTAGTTGTTAGCTCATCTGATGGTGAGGCTATAACTTCATCTAGATAAGCAATCAGGTTGTCGCAGGATATAGCTTCGGTACCATTAGCTTTGGTATCTACTATTATCTCGCGTAATTGTTCTGAAAATCTTTTAGTACTCATATTTTTTTAAAATGCATAACGGTGGAGTTGACATGCCAATTGTATCAGCATATTAGAGGCTAGCCTCTTTTTTATGCTGGAGAATTGGTCAGGTCGAACGCTATGTTCGAAGGTGCTTCGCACCAAGAATATAGTGTTAGACCGCAGGTCAACTCCACCGCTCACACGCCGCGAAGCGCCGTGTGAACGCTTGAACTCACCTGACGCGTAAGCGGTCAGGTGTAGTGCTTTGTTAGGTTCTTTTTTAAAAATTATCATTTAATCACACACTGACCCTAATTATTTGTTTTCAAAACTTTGAAATAAAAAGGTAGCGTCCCCTTATTTTTATATATATTGCAATTATACGAATGGATATTTTTGCAAATGATTTTTGGCTCATATTATTTATAACGTCGCAAATCACCGGCTGCAAAAAGTGGCGCGGCTTTTGCGTAAGCAAAAATGGCGTGCCACTTTTTGCAGTCCGAGTGCATTTGCATTGTTATACGTTACCTTTAAGTCTTTTACTAGCTTCTATCAGAGAGACTCGAAATAAGGATTCGTCGGACTCACCATCGGTCTCTGCTAGATAATAATTTATGATTGGCAGAGACATATATGCGTATTCTGGAAATTCAGAAAGTTGGTATACCGCCATCGCCTGCTGCGTATTTACAAGTGGTTTCCCATCTGCGGTTCTTCCTGCGACCCAGTCAAATATTTTATGAAATTGATCAAAACGCTTGTTTTGTTCTGAAACTCTTTTATCACTTAGGTACTTGAATACAGCAAACAGAAAAGCGATAACGCTTCCAATAACTGCTAAATATGGTAAATATTCTTTCATCTCTTTTTACGTATAACGGTGGAGTTGACATGCCAATTGTATCAGCATATTAGAGGCTAGCCTCTTTTTTATGCTGGAGAATTGGTCAGGTCGAACGCTATGTTCGAAGGTGCTTCGCACCAAGAAGATAGTGTTAGACCGCAGGTCAACTCCACCGTTCACACGGCGCGAAGCGCCGTGTGAAC
>FXLX01000143.1 GCA_900180385.1 uncultured Candidatus Thioglobus sp.
AATTGTCTATGTCAAGAAATGGTGAGATGACATAGTTGACAAAGTCAAAACAAGATTTACTATCAGATAAATACAGTCTTTTTGTGTCTATTAAATGCACTGGTGCATAGAACGCACCCCCTTTCCTCCCCAAAAAATCTGGGGAAAATTCTAGTTCCTATCTATAGAACGCAGGGAGATTCAGTAAAACATTCACGGCAGAAATCCTCGTTCAAACGGCAAAATACTGCTTACCACAGATCAAGTATTTGTTAATCCATGTATTTTTGATAAATTTTAGACAGGGAAATGTTAAATTAGTTTTGTTAAAAGAGTTTAAGCCGATTATTCTACATTTTGCAAGCGAAAATTAGCTGTTTTGTGAATGCAGGAAGTTTATCGGTAATGTTTAATTTGAAAACAAGTTCAAAACGGCAATGAAAATGATACGGATGGAGCAGTTGATTTTTTTTTGTCGTTCTTCACACGAATTATGGTTGTTTTAAATAATAAATATGTAGATATGTTTAATCTTTAATTAATAAATTCATCAAATAATGAACCGTTCATGTGATCAAAGATAGGCAAGCTTGGGTCAAGCTTGTAATAGGAAGTAATTACGATCGATTCAAATAAAGAGAAAACAATACAAAAGTAATAACATTAATTAAGACCTGATCAAAGAGATTATAATTTCTTTTGAAGTGTACTCATATTGTAACAATGCTACAATATAGTATATAATATTGACAGGTGTCCCAGTATGTTCAATTATCTTTTCACACCTTGTTATACAATATACGGTCCTTGACCTTGTCAACTGCTGTAAAAATCGATAATTCAAACAAAGGTTCAATACCCAAACACAGGTAATTTCACCCCAGGAAAAAATAGATTGAAAAAAAGTAAAATATCACACGTCTGATAGCAAACATTTGACAGTTATTCCTGCATTCGTATGGACAATTAGTTCCGAACAACAACACCAATGCACAAGTATGATTATTGACAAACATCGAGAATAAATACATATTTACAAACCTTTCAAAAAGGCAATGAACAAGCAATAAATATAATTTTTATGCAATTTTATTTTAAGTAACACATATATAATGAACACAATTAATGTTATTTGAACATTAATTCATCGATCATTGGGAATATTGCCGTCCGTGAACTCAAAGCTATGCTACCGGCAACTCTCTGCGTGACCTGAAAAAAAGTGTCTGATACTTGCTCTTATGCATAAAACGCACCCCACCTACAAATTATCATTTTAAAGCATAAGACCGCGTTCTATACGTACCAAAAAACGGTAATGATGATATAGTGTAACATGTTTATTCTATACATTACAAGTAGGTATTCACATTTTAATATTCTTTTTAGCAAACCTTGCCAAAGGCAATATGAGCTTTTGCCATCACTTGGTGTCCGTCGTCTGTCATCCGTTTACTTTTCACATTTTAATCTTCTCCTCTGAAAACCCTCAGCCAAATGAACTGAAACTTGGTAGGAAGCATCTATGGAAGGTCCTCTCTAAAGAGTGCACATTTTGTTATGATCCATTACCAAACATGGCCGCCACAGGCAATTCTTGTTTCTGATTGGCCGATTTTTAAAAATCTTCTCCTCTGAAACCGCTTGGCCAAATGAACCGAAACTTGGTAGGAAGCATCTATGGAAGGTCCTCTATAAAGATTGCTCATTTTGTCCCGATTGGTTAACAAACATGGCCGCCACAGGCAATTCTTGTTTCTGATTGGTTGATTTCTAAAATATCTTCTCTGTTAAAG
>FXLX01000144.1 GCA_900180385.1 uncultured Candidatus Thioglobus sp.
TTTTGAAGAAGGCAATAGTATTGACCGAAATGGTAGGCTATAATTGTTTTATCATTTTTCAATATCACACTCCGACAAAAGTTAAGCACCACCCTATATTTTTATCGATATATTTTTTTACATCAATACTGTTAAAACAATAAAATAGATATCACCATTTTTCTTACACTTCTTAAAAGACTACACCAAGGGCTCTAAAATTACCAATCTACGAAGTATTTATCATCCTGAAAGACGTGACTATGACGTGGCAAAAATGGGGTTCAAAACAGGCGCTGGAAAAACGTAAAACCAGTTTGTCTTTGATGGAAGTTTTTAACATTGCATTAAAATGCAGAGTCTTCAGATTTTAAGAACTTTTAAATGCATCTATTGTGCGTATGTGTAAGGCATAAAAATCAATAACGAGTATATCCACCGCGTTTATTGTGAAGTTCTGTAACACGCCTCGTCATGCTTCGCACAAGACGCCTAAGCCGTTCTTGGGGGAACTGTTGCCACTCCTGTAAGATAGCAGTTCTTAATTCGTCAATATTTTGACATTTTGGATTGCGTTGGTTAATTTTTCGGCCAATAAAGTCCCATACATGCTCTATAGGGTTCATGTCTGGCGACATCGCAGGCCATGGAATTGTCTGAACAGCCTCTTGCTGTAAAAAATGTTGTACAATTCGGGCTCTATGTGGCCTAGCGTTGTCGTCCATGAACATTGGCCTGTCAGCCAACGCATGATTGTCGAAATGGGGGACTACGCGTGGAGCGAGCACATTGTCACGGTATTTTTGGCCTGTCAGATTACCATCAAGAACGTACAAGTCCAACTTACAGTCAAAGGAAAAACAACCCCAGACAGTTACACCCCCACCCCCAAAAGCAGTTGTGCCCAAAATGTGGTTGTCCTGAAATGAAGTGTTTCGTTGGCGCCAAACCCTTGCACGACCGTCGGTAGGGCGTAACAAAAAACGACTTTCATCAGACCAGTGGACCCGTCTCCATGTGCGAATAGTCCACCCCAAATGATCATGTGACCAGTCAAATCGAGCATGGCGATGACGTAATGTCAACTGTGGACGTTTTATGGGTCGTCGCGCTCGCATTCCCTGATGGTGGAGGCGTCTGATTACAGTGCGTGTGCTAATGTGGCCTCCAAACGCTAAATTACCACGAAGTGCACCAGCTGTACTGAACGGCCGTTGCCGCGCCCGTCTGGATATGAGCCGGTCCTCTCTCGGCGTCGTTTTGCGAGGTCTACCTGCACGTGGACGGTCAGTAACATTCCCCGTTTGACGAAAACGCTGCATCAGTCGTACAATGATGGAATGGTTAACCCTGAAGTGGTCTGCCACCCTTCTATGGCTAAAACCACCGTTATGCATGCCAACAGCTTGCCACCTTTCTGGTATGGTTAATTTTCGCCGCACCATACCAAACCAATAGAAAATGAAACTTAAAACTCTACACAAAAAAAATCAGCTTTCGTTCGCAAACACAAATGTTGAAAAGTACACGTGGCACTTTACACACCCTGTCATATACACATAAATAAAAATCGATCAATAACCTGTTTCACAGGTAAGTAAGTATGTGTGTACAGGTAACGAAAACAGCAAACCGATTTGAAATAAGTTCATTATTAGAAAAGATATTATTGAAACAAGTCAGGTGGTGCTTAACTTTTGTCGGACTGTATATATACCTTCAAATCATGAGTTTAACAGTCGTTTGGCGAGATTCTACCATAAACCGTACATTTTCGGTGGGAATATGATTGGGG
>FXLX01000145.1 GCA_900180385.1 uncultured Candidatus Thioglobus sp.
AGAGAGCAAAATTCTGAGGCGTTTAGGACTATAACATCCAAAGCACGAACTTTTGTCGTATTACAACTTGTAACGAACGTTGCATTAATCGAGTACACCTAACATTTTCTTTGTATACAAACTGCCAAAATCGTCCGTGCGGAAAGGAATTCAATACTACAGCCTTTGTTAATTTGCTTATCTGTAATGTTAATGTAAACATTATACTGTGAAGAAACTTAAATATCGTATCCATGAAGTTATTTCCACAGAGTGACTTACTTCGTTATCAACGAGTATAAAATTAAAATATTGCGTTATAAAAAGAATCTCCCACTACTCAATTGATGCGCCTGGACAGCTACTTAAAGTGAGTGTAGCGTATTGAGCACCAACCGTGATGTCAGTGCCACAAAAAGCATTAAAAAAAATCAAGTGTTCGCGACAGTAGCAATTTAACATAGAAATAACGATTTTTTTATTGTACAAAGTAGCTGAAATTAGCAGCCATGGCGAATATTCATACTATGGATCAGTATTTATCGCCTTTGAGATATTTCCTAATCATAACTATTGTTAAATTGCAATATAATGCTCAATAACAATAAGATCAGTGGTATTTACATACTGACAAACCCGGTTATTTATAAATGACCCAACCGGTTTGTATACATGTTTACATTTTGACCAAGCCGGATTTCAAAAACATCTGTTGACATCATGTTTTAGGGTATAACTAGTTACTAATTGACTTTTCATCAACAAAATAGTATTTTTAAGTAAAATCAATCATTCATCAATATTTTTTTCTTTTTGGGCAACATTTAATTCATTCGTAAATGCAAGATATAGCGATATTTCAGTTGATTGTAATGATTTTGAAGCCGGATTCCTTATAACTTATAGAAAAATCTAATTTTACACTGCAAAAATAAATGATATTTGGACAAAAAATGAAATTAATAATAATAACAATCATAAAGCATCATAATTCAAAACATTATATACACAGTATATTTATAAATACTTACGATAATTATCCGTGTCTGCTTTAAAAATACCGCTTTAAAATATCCCGGATGTTGACCAAACATTTTCGATCGGAGCTCTTTGACGACAGTGATATAGTCGTGTATATAAATAATTGTTCATACAAAAGACAAGGTATTTTATTTAAACCTAATAAATAATCAAAGTAGATCGAGATCAAATACAAAGAACAGGATGTCTGTGTAAATCCTGTGTTCATCTTTCATTGTACATATCCCGGATGCATGCCAGATATGCTGATGTCTTAGATAAAAAGGTCAAAACTTTGCAAAGCACATCCTAGTACCATAAATTAAGACCAAATTATGACAATGCCGTCTTTTGAGGTATAATTCGTAATTGGATAAATATTTCACCGCATGCCAACTTTTTAATTATCTTTCTTTATGATGGTTTCTTTTTAATATTTAAGGTAGAAGAAATAGTTTTTTATATTCTTGTTAAGTTTTTACAGAACTGAAATGTTTTATAGACGTGATTTAAAGTTTTAATTTATTGAAATTTATATAGTCTCTCATAATTCTTTATAGAATGGCACTTGTTATATAAGTATAAATGTTGTGTAGAAGTATGATATTTATAGTTTTTAGTGAGTGCCTTTAACTGCCATATCACAGGCATCATTGTTTTTATTGTAAATTTGAAGAAGAAAACTAGAGGCTCAGGTGAGCCTGTATCGCTCACCTGACATAAATAAGTCCTCTTAAGAATGTCTGCATGCTGAATACATCTAAGTTACTATTC
>FXLX01000146.1 GCA_900180385.1 uncultured Candidatus Thioglobus sp.
TGGTCGTGTTGTTTATGAAAAAGTAAGTATCGAGCCAAATATTAGTGTTCCAAGGGTAATCAGAAAATAACATGGCTGAAATTAGAAACTATACACTTAACTTTGGTCCACAACATCCGGCAGCGCACGGTGTATTACGCCTAATTCTAGAAATTGATGGCGAAGTCATTGAGCGCGCTGATCCGCATATTGGATTATTGCATCGCGGCACTGAAAAGCTTATAGAGTCAAAGCCATACAATCAATCCATTGGTTATATGGATCGATTAGATTATGTGTCGATGATGTGTAACGAGCATGCTTATGTTATGGCAATTGAAACCATGCTTGAGTTAGAGGTGCCAGAGCGCGCCCAGTATATTCGAGTGATGTTTGATGAAATTACCCGTATCTTAAATCACCTAATGTGGCTAGGTACACATGCATTAGATGTGGGCGCAATGAGTATTTTTCTATATGCATTTCGCGAACGCGAAAAGTTAATTGATTGTTATGAAGCAGTATCAGGCTCACGCATGCATGCAACTTATTATCGTCCAGGCGGTGTTTATCGTGACCTGCCAGATAAAATGCCTAAATATTTAAAAACGGACACACGTACTGATAAAGAAATCGAAAAGATGAATAAAAACCGTCAAGGCTCTTTGTTAGATTTTATCGATGATTTTGTTAAAGAATTTCCACGTCATATTAAGCAATATGACGACTTATTGACAGAAAACCGAATTTGGAAACAGCGCCTAGTTAATATCGGCATTGTTTCTGCAAAGCGTGCCAAGCAATTAGGTTTTACCGGTCCAATGTTGCGAGGCTCTGGTGTTGCTTGGGATCTTAGAAAAAATCAACCATATGCAGTTTATGACAAACTAGAGTTTGATATTCCGATTGGTGTCACGGGCGATAGTTATGATCGTTACTTGGTGCGTATGGAAGAGTTGCGTCAGTCAAATAAAATTATTGGACAATGTATAACTTGGCTTAAAGCCAATCCTGGTTCGGTCATTAGCGATGATAAAAAAGTTGCGCCACCTAAGCGTGCAGACATGAAAGACGATATGGAATCGCTAATTCATCACTTTAAATTATTCACTGAAGGTTATTCACTACCAGAAGGCGAGGTGTATCGCGCAGTTGAGCACCCTAAGGGCGAGTTTGGTATTTATTTAATTTCAGATGGCGCTAATAAACCTTACAGAGTTAAGATCAGAGCGCCAGGTTTTGCGCATTTAGCTTCAATGAATGAAATGACCAAGGGGCATATGTTGTCTGACGTGGTAACTATTATTGGCACGCAGGATATCGTTTTCGGAGAAATCGATAGATAAATTATGATTTCAAATAACGCAAAAAAACAAATAGATAGCTGGATTACAAAATATCCTAAAGGCAAGCAAAGCTCGGCAGTGATGGAAGCTTTAAAGGTTGTCCAGGCGGAAAATAACAACCAGTTGAGTCATGATTTGATTCAAGCGGTTGCTGATTATCTTGATATGCCGGGTATTGCAGCAGCTGAAGTGGCTACTTTTTATGAAAACTACAATCATCAGCCTGTAGGTAAGCACATGATACGTTTTTGTCATAATATTTCGTGCATGCTAAATGGCGCAGATGATTTGATCTTGCATCTTGAGGCTAAATTAGGTGTTAAAACTGGTCAGGTCACTAAAGATGGATTGGTTAGCGTTAAAAAAGTAGAATGTTTAGGTGCGTGTGTTGGTGCGCCAATGTTTCAAATTGGCGATCAATATTATGAGAATTT
>FXLX01000147.1 GCA_900180385.1 uncultured Candidatus Thioglobus sp.
CTCACGGGCAAAAACTGAAAAAATTACATATAATAAATAATTGAATAATTAAACAACAACGGTAATTTTGCAATTATTTCGAAGCGGCACTAATAAGCATTCTCAAGTAACAGTACCCGGCCTACCTTACAAAATGGTGGGGGGTCTTCCGGGGCCGCTGGACCCCGACCCCTGTACATACGGATTCTGATGCCAATTTTAGACCCAATCTCAAGACTGTTGTCTAACTAAAGCCTCTTTAAGCCCCAATTTTTGAAGAATAATCCAAGCAAAAACATATACCCCTTTTCAGCCATTTGTGACAAAAAGATTACCCCATGCCAGACATATAATCAATAATAGGACCCCGATTGTCAGAACATCACCATGTATATAGGAAGTAATATCCCCCCACGTAACAGTCATTTTCATTTTGTCATTCGGCACAGTATAGCTGGAATATCACTGATGTGGCGTTTAGCAGTCAACAATCGATGAATCAATCAGTTCGTCATTGCTAGATGAAGAACGATTTTTTTTATATAACCTGGAAAACAATGAACTATCTTTTTCTACGCTTAAATGATACTTTCTCTATTTTTTTCATTTAATTTTTGTCTTGTCTTTCCCCAAGAAATTGTTTCGTTAAAATAGGTTTTATTTCATTTTGTATTATACCGTTTCGTTTCGTTTCGGTCAATTTCGTTTCGATTTATTTCGTTTCGTTTCGATTTCGTTTCGTTTCGGTAAATTTCGTTTCGTTTCGGTGAATTTCGTTTCGATTTATTTCGTTTCGTTTCGATTTCGTTTCGCATTTTACATGTATACCCATAAAGATGCGGTATTTCAGTGATGTCTCCTTGATTCTAAATCAAACTGACATAATTTTCACATCTTTTCTTCATTTTACTTTATTTTCAGTCAAAGTAAAAACCGAATAACGAACCAGTTGCATGTATTCAACCCAACTAAGCTACAAAGGGAACTACCATTTAACTTGAAAAGGGGGGGGGGGATATGGTATTACGGTAAAATCACACTTTTCTGAGTGTTTCCATGGAAACTTCTAGAATTATCCAGAAATAGAGGAAACTTTAATATTATTACTAACTATACAAATCATATATTCAATTATTTCCCATACAATATCATTCTTTGGTGAAAGAAAACAGTATGAAAGGAAATATTCAATTTTTTCCTATTTCGTTGCTATGGTAACCAAGCTTCTCTGTTAAATTTGTAAAAAAGTTTGAAAAATTTAAAGGATACAAATTTTGAGGGTCTGTATAAAGAGAACCATGTCCTATTATTTGCATTTATGGAAAAATAGCTGTTTGGAAGTAGTATTTCATTTTTTTTCATCCGTTGCCATGGTAAACACTCCTAGAAACGTGCTTAATTAGATAAATAATTTATGAAAATAGGCTTGTATCAAATGGGACATCACGACCTCCAAGTATGCCAAGTTTCAAGAAATTATCTTTCATATTTTCGAAGTTATGGTCATTTTTCTGCTATATTTTGTATTTATGTCACCTTTTCGGTGCCATATTTGCATATAAAAACATTACATTGAATATGTCCAGAATCATCAAGAATAGCGGACCTTAAAATTCAATATCTCGGAAACTACTTAACCAATTTTGACCAAATAAATTGCATTAACTTTGTTTTTCATAGTAAACAAAATAATTAATAATTGCTATACTAAGAAAATTGGATGCACCAGGTTATTACATGTAGGTATTCACATGTT
>FXLX01000148.1 GCA_900180385.1 uncultured Candidatus Thioglobus sp.
AACAAGTATGTAAATCGTTCCCGTATTTCAGAGAAGAAGTTTAGAGAAATAATTAAGTATTTTTCTCTTGATTTGAACGCAGTTCAAATCAAGGAATTAACAGGATTGAGCAGACAAACAATCAACAAATATTTAACCGCTATTAGGCTTAGAATTGTAGAACTATCCATACTTCAATCTGCCCCACTAGTGGGGCAGATTGAAGTCGATGAAAGCTATTTTGGCGCACGGCGCGTCCGCGGAAAACGCGGCCGTGGCGCCTTAGGGGAAGCCATTGTTTTTGGCTTGCTAAAAAGAGGTGATAAGGTTTATACTGAGATTGTTCCAAACTGCAAAAGTACTACCCTACAAAGGATTATCAAGGGTAAAATTAGTATTGAAAAGCGTCATTCATTCTGATGGTTGGCGAGGGTATAATGGTTTAGTAGATTTTGGCTATAAGAAGCATTTTAAAGTACATCATAGCAAGAATGAATTTGCTCGTGGTAATGCACCTATTAACGGCATAGAATCATTTTGGGGTTATGCTAAAACAAGGCTGGTAAAATTTAAAGGAATGAATAAAAATATGTTTAATTTACACTTGAAAGAATGTGAATTTAGATTCAATAATCGCAAGCAAAATCTTTATAAGATTTTGCTTGAAATGTTCAGAAAAGAGTCGCTTAAGTTGTCATGACCCTTAAAAAATATAATTTGTAAAGCTTCACCTACTCATCACCAAATATAAGATTCTTCTATCCTCATTTTTTTAATGGCACCTCTAGTCTTAACCATTAGTGCCATTAACAAATGAGAGGATGTTTGGATTTATAAACCTCACTTGTTTAATCCTTAAACTAAACAACGCTGGGCTGATAACTTATTCATCTCAATGTCCGTAATGTTTAATGATACTTATCTTTAGATATTAGTATCATTTATCTACGGTATAAATGCCCTTCCTTAAATGTCTTACTCCTTTTAATAAAAAAAACCACCCAAGCAAGCTTGGGTGATACTCTGTTTAGCACCCCCTTGCGGGGTGAATACCCCGCAAGGGGTATAAATACCCAGCCATTCGGCTGGGTCGAAGTGTCAAAGTGTCGAATTAATCCTTTAGGCAGCGAACACTAAACCCGATCGCCTTAGTGAAGGTATTGTGGCCCACCGTGGCGACACTGGTGTCCAGGGTGCGACTGTAGGCATGACTACCTGACTCAGTACTACTCCACAAGTGCGTGTTGTCACCACGATTGTAGAAACTACCATCGGTATAGCGGAAGCCTGTTAACTTAGCCTCAAATCCACTAGAGCCGCCTACTTTTAGTTTTGCACCTTCAGTAGTACCACGCCAACCAGTTACATCTTGTTGTGCAGTACTCATACCTAATTGACCTTCCAAGACTTTCCAATCGGAATCAGATGGCAAGCTCCAGCCACTAGGACAAACATTCATCGCCGCATCCCAAGTATAGTAATAACCATCTTCATCTGATGAATCACCAAATCCATGAGTACCGACATAAGCATCCCAGTAATCCGTACCTAGAATATTATTTGTCGTAGGCACTAATGAAACATTAGATGCGCTCCATGTTTGGGAGCCGATACTAACGCTTGCTATTCCATCATCCGTCACTGTTGCGCTCACATCAGCAGAAGTTACCGCTGCGTAATCGCTACCAGCAATAGTATGAGAGATAGTAACTGTTTCATTAGCGATGTCATCATCAGCAACACCTGTTACGGT
>FXLX01000149.1 GCA_900180385.1 uncultured Candidatus Thioglobus sp.
AAGTCACATGTATTCATATGAAATTGTCAGTTTTTGTAATTGAACACGGACCCAGTATTCGTTGGCAAGAGTACGTCAAACAGACCAAGGTGAACTCTGTTAAAGTTCTAGATCAGAGGAGGCGCGACGCGTTGGTGTCGTGTGCAAAAATTCGCAACCGGAAGTCGGCATCAATATATCGTTTTCTGATGAGGGTGACATTATCGAATTTTCAGTGTTTTACTAAGCCGATTACTGCGTTCATGGATGATTAATGGCGAGTCCCTCTCGGTAAATTATTGATAGATATCTATATATGAATGGAATTAACATAAGAATGTTTGGGTTGAATGTTAAATGTGATCATCTGCAATTTTCGAGAGGGACATTTTGTCGCCATCTTTTTTTTCATTCATAGCGTCCTCAACCGATCAACATTAAAAATGAAAATTTGTAAAATCTGTTGGAGACTTTTCCTATCCCTTTTAGTATGACATAGATCAATCATTGTGCTTCCAATATTTTCTTAAGTCTCCATCCATTGCGCCACAATTGACCTTGAAAAATCCCCCAATTTTTCGTGATTTGTGTTGTATCAAACATCTCCTGTGACAATTTGAATCCACAGAATATCATATTTTAGCCTTTTTAATGGTGATTATACGATTTCACACTAAAACATATTGAGGATCACGTGAACTTTATGTATACAAATATATCAGGGGTTTCAAAGTGGGCCGGTACCCGGTACTTTTACCCGCCTGAGATCGTGTATAGTACCGGCAGAAATTACTGAACCCCCCAAAATTAGCGGTGGTCAAAACCACAAGTACGATGGTCGATAGGCTTGTGGAATATTTTTCATAAAAAATTAATGATCACGTCAATTGCTGAATTCTCGCATTCAAATCGAACAACTGCGTCACGACCAAGTTGATGGGATATTCCCTGTTTTAAAAATAACTTTACCTTAGAATCGTAAATAGCAGTTTGCGCATGCGGTAAATAGATATGTTTTCGCCCCAATATCTTTTCATCCTTGTGTAAAACTCGGACCGGAACAAAGCTGACATCATTTCAAAATAAAAAAATGACCGATTACAAATTATGTTCAAACACAATTTAGTGTAATCTCCAGTAATATAAGTATGATCATTATGTATTATGAATATATGACTACACAATATTTTGTGCGATTTTTTTTATCCATTTAAAACCCAGGGTCGAATCATTCTGGGGCGTACTGTCTTGTTGCTTAACTCCGTCCATATTGTTTAACTTCCGGTATAAAAAAATAAAAACCTATGGCTAATTTATTTACATATTTTGACGGGGCCCTACCGCGGTTGTTCACAGAAATGAAAGTGTGCTGAAAAACATTTTTAAAAGGGGGTACGAGGAGATAAGGGATAGAAAATTACTAGAAATCTTGAAAAAGGACCGGACATGGCTCAAATACGAATTACATTGTAATGTCAAAACGCCGGCCCCCCTTTTTTTCCAAAATAATTTAACTTTTGTGATTCAAATGTTAATAAATGTCTTCCCGCGAATCGTTTTTGTTCGAACATTTTTTTTGCACATAAGTCGTGAAAGTAACAATATATATTGTTTTTGTTTAATTATATTTGTATTGATCTATTAAAAAATTATAAATTTTATTAAAGATTGATGATTGCAAATTAAATTTATGTTTCATCAAGGAGTATTCTATATACGTCCTTGGTTTCATTAATT
>FXLX01000150.1 GCA_900180385.1 uncultured Candidatus Thioglobus sp.
ACATTGTTCTTCATTGACAGTTTTAACACAACTTTGATGCACATTGTCTGTATTGTTTACCTATAGCCCTTTTCACAAAAATTCTTACGATAAAAAATTGTCGTAAGTGTAAAACTAAGATTAAAAAGAGTTTCACAAAAATACTTACGATAATCTTAAGTGTAAAAATAGTCCTAACTTTACGTGTAAAACTACCCTGTCCTAAGTGTAAAATTTTGATCGTAAGAGAAATTTTGGTCTTATCTTTTATCGTAAGTGAAAAAAATAGAAAAAAAGATGGACGATGTATTGGCGCTTCGACTTGAAAATAAGAGAGCAATTCATCGTTAGCGCATTTTCTCTGACCGTATGACAAACCTAATTACACATATTGATAAATGTTTATTGAAATGAATATGGTTTAATACAAACAGACGCTACAAATGGCATTGTTGTTTACTCCTTTTTGGCGTGACTAATAACAGAGTCTGTCTATAACGATGCATTCCGTACATTTACCTTTTCAATGCAGCAGTGTATCGTTTACATGACCAAAAAAATCAGGATAATTCTTTTAATTTTAGATTTCAAATTGGGAACGATCGACAATCGAAAAGACTACTTGCAAACTTGGGGAGAATTCTTTTTTTTCATTATTTTTTTGTTTTTGATAAAAACAGGAATACGGGATTTTCTTCTAGACATCTACTTCGCTTACAAAAGTTTTGTATGAACAGCCGCTTTAGGACTGGAATTTTCTGGATCCAATGATATCGTTTTGATTTTGCCTTTATATTAGTAATATAATTTATTAATTTCTGGCAACTTCGATGATCATCGAACACTCCGGTAATACATGTGTACATTCTTCTGTTATATTAATATTAATATATAACAGGGATATTTATTCGTCTTCATGATTGATAGATGATAAACACATCTTAATTTGGGTTATCTCAGAAAAATCGGGATAAATTTTCATCAGTAAAAGAACAAGCGTTTAATTTTATGTGGGATGGGATTAATTGGAAAAAAGGGGTAAATATTTTGCTGACAAATAACCGATAAAATGAATTATATGAATAGGGTTTTTTTCACACTCCAGATGCACTCCCTTAAAAAATACTTCTACCAAAAGTAACCACGCGTGGATGATGACGCACAACTCCAAGTAATGATAATTATTATAGATCATTTTAATTTACATGCATTAGAAATGTTCCTCTATACGAAAATCATACCCGTTCATATTTTGTGCAGTTATTGGTGACCGATTCATATACATTTTTTTGTATTAGATAAAAATTCAATATAAACATACAAACACATCATAGCATAAAAACTGCTTATAAATTAGTGCCGGGGATATTTTATAGAATAATTTTATTAAAAAAAATGCTTTGTTGTGCTATGGAAATGAAACTAGGTTGCTAAGGAAGATGGTTTATGGTGTTTAACGCCCCTTTCAACAATATATCGGTCAGTTTTATTGGTGGAGAAAACTGGAGTACTCGGAGAAAACCATTGACCTGTCGCAAATCACTGACAAACTTTATCACATAATGTTGTATCGAGTACACCTTGCCATGAACGGGGTTCGAACTCACAACTTTAGTGGTGATAGGCACTGATTGCACAGGTAGTTGTAAATCCAACTACCATACGATCATGACCACGATGGCCCCAGCTTTAAGGAAGAAAACCGAGAGTATCATGGACATGGGTGTGCTTAATG
>FXLX01000151.1 GCA_900180385.1 uncultured Candidatus Thioglobus sp.
TCATGAGTATTTCAATCATATAGAATTTTAATTTTGATAGCATTAAGTTTTTGTAACTGGTAAAGATAATAGACCAGCGGTAGAAAATCAAAAAATAAAATGTAATGAACCCATGGGCTACACACCTATATCATATGTCATTGGAAAGAGGAATGACGGGACTCTCAGAATAATGATGCCGTAAAAGTCGGAAGTGGTCACGTTTTTGCATAATTAAGGTCAAAGGTCAAGAAAAATTTGTTTTTCGCTTTCGACTTTCGTTCGAAAAGTGCATTTTCCTTAAAAATGAAATTCAATTCGACAAGTTTGATGGTTTTTATTTGATGGACCACATATTAAATTAGATTATTGAACCAAAATTCAGAAATGAATGACGTCAATTGACGTCGAAATGACTGTTTTTGGATGGGAATGTGATTTTTCAATGTAAGTGACTCGTATTTGCTTCCATAAAACAATGACCTTCCCCCAAGGTCATCCCTATTTACGTAATAATGACGTTTATTTATGTTTCATTATATTTTGTATATATACTGTTCGATACAAGGAAGTAAATCAAAACATACCCGATTCGCCCAACACAGGTATTTTTTTGTAAGTCTGTATTTTGTCAGTCCCTAAATAGCTATGAGCATTGTACATCTCATGTGAACCCTTGTAGTTTTTTTTTATTAAAGTGATTCATAAATAAAAACATCCTTTTAGACATTTTGAACGTTTAAAACCACAAAATATACATGTTTCATTCACCATCGTAATCCGAAACCCAATTATTATCAGATTGGGTGTTTGGATAATGCATTTGATCTGGTCAATCGCATATGGAGATATTCAGGGAATCAAATAAATACAGTTGTTTTTATGATTTGTTTAAAAAAAGAACTCTTGCGTGCTTACGCATCGTCATCTTCGATATCTGTCCTGTGTGTAATCACATTGTGACAGAGGTCTAATGCTTGGCAAGGACAAAGTTCTGTGCAAGACAAATTCTGTTCAAAACAAACACAACCTTTACTACAAACGGAGGCATACGAGGTCCTGCAAAAAGTCAGATGACATTTGACCTTCAAACAATATTGGTTCAAGACCAAACTTTCCATCTTTGCAACCATGCTCAAGAGGTGATCCAACTGCTGGCTTTGGAATATGTGCAATTAACCATATCTTTGTTTGGTACGAAGATCTAAGAACATGCTGTTTAAATGTGTCTTCACTCGGAGGAAGTCTCACCAAAGTAGAATCTTTGACAGTTGCCAATTTTACCCGCAATTTGTTCAGATCGATATGGCATCGTTTCGACTTTCCCTTCGGATCATACAGCCTTGATATTAGTTTTCGGCTTAGATCGACTGAATCATTCTATTCGAGACAAATCACTAAACTGATTGGGTGGCTCTTTCAGAGCTTTGAACATAGAGTTCTTCCCGATACCAAAGAACGAAGAAGTGGTATCACACCCAGTTAGAGCATGATCAGCTGGCAAGATCTCACACACAACGGAGCTCAATGACTTGCATAACTCGTGTACAGGGATATAACGTCTACAATCCTTAGTGCTCGTAATAAGTCCTGTTTGAAACCAAAGCTCACTTGTGTTTTTCATATTTGGAAAATAATGTACAAAAAGGACAAGAACTTCTGCACGGCTGGTAATCGGCACAAGCAGAACAGTTGGTTCTGCAAAGAAATTCGTGAGGATAACTTCCGGT
>FXLX01000152.1 GCA_900180385.1 uncultured Candidatus Thioglobus sp.
TCATTAGTTCCTACTGCAAGCAACACACTAGGTACGGATTATTGGAAAGCTTATGTGGGTATTGTTAACTATATAACATTTGGATCGGACACAAGTTATTACAACTTACAAAGGTCCTCTCCACATATTTACATACAATTTTATATTCCATGCACCAGCAAATAATAATGTATAAATATAACAATTACATTTTATAACAACATTGAGAAAAAAGAGAATAAAGAGATTTTTGAAATTATATAATATATTGAGTTATAACAGTACAGAATTGTCATATCAACAATGGAGAAAATGTTCACAAAAGAAAATAGTTAAATTCAATATATGAAGTGTGATCACTGTGGGGTAAAACGTTTCGTTTGTTTGATGTACAACTGCACTGATTTGAATATTTGTGCATTTTGTTCCTCAGATAAGCTATCATCGCCAAATAGTAAAGTTTCAATAAGTAAACTGTCAAGAAATTGCAGATTATTTGTCAACTGTTCACGAGCTTCAACATATAAACAACACTCTAGAAAAAAGTGAATCGCATCCTCTATTACCCATCCACAGACACAACCTGGGTCATTAATTAAATTTACCCTAAAAAGGTCGGCATTCAAGTTACTAGATCTATGTCTTAGTCTAGTGTGTAGGACATTTAACACTCTACAACCATATGAATAGTATCTAGATGGTTTCAATAAATTAACATCATTTATTAGTGACTTTTTAAAACTACTAACTGTCGGGGCACTTCTTATCTCTGGTGTCAAATTGTTCCAAAGTTTGATCGAAGAAGGAAAAAATGAGTTGCGATACAATTGTAACCTAGTAAATGGGTTACTATAATCTGTTTGATTACGCAAATTGTAAGCATTTTCGTTTCGCTCAAAGGGTAATAGACAGTCGCATAAATACGAAGGTGCATTGTTATTTCGAATTTTGTAAAACATATTTAATTTTCTTCTTCTTCGACGAGAGTGAAGTGGTTCCCATCCAGTTTCGAAATAAAGCGATTCCAAACTAGAAAATTTGGGTAATCCAGTTATAATTCTGGCAGCTTCATGCTGAATTTGTTCAATTTTATTATATTCTTGCTGAGTACACCCATCCCATAATTCACAAGCATATTCTAAAAGGGGCAAAATATATGTAAAATAAATTGCTTCCAGGTTGTGTCTGCTTAAAGAAAATTTAAATTTTCGTAACATTGATAGTTGACTAGACGTGCTTTTTAGTATATTTTCAATATGACAATGCCATTTACAATTGTGGGAAAAGGTGACACCTAAATGTTTGTGGTTTTCTACAAATTTTACATTCTCATTATTGAAGACAATACAAGGCTTATTGGCTGCTTGGTTAGTAGAAAAAATAATACATTCTGTTTTCTTTGGGTTAAAGTCAACGAGCCATTCTTTTGACCAATTATAAATTTTAGATACGTCTGAATTAACTATAACTTCAATTTCATTTATATTATTAGAAGAATATAATAATGATGTATCATCAGCAAACAGCCTTGAGAAGCTTGGAGTATTGTCTGCAATATCATTAATATACAACCGAAATAACAAGGGACCCAAGACAGACCCTTGAGGAACACCAGCTTTTAAATTCCCCTTTTCAGACAGACAATTCCGTATGATAACTCTCTGATACCTATTACTTATATAGTTCTCGAGCCAACGTAAAAGGTTTCCAGTAATTCCGTAACCT
>FXLX01000153.1 GCA_900180385.1 uncultured Candidatus Thioglobus sp.
CACATTTTAATCTTCTCCTCCAAAATCACTCAACCAAATGAACTGAAACTTGGTAGAAATCATCTATGGAAGGGCCTCTATAAATAATGCACATTTTGTCCAGATCCGTTAACAAACATAGCCACCAAGCATTTATGGACGGTCCTCTATAGAGATTGCTCATTTTCAGTGCCTGAAATGGACGGTCGCCCAGTCGCCAAATGCGACTAATATCTTATTCGGGCGACCAAAAGCTGCTCCAAATTAGGTAGTCACTGGCCCAACAAAAAACGTTTGGGCGATTGCCTAAAAGACCGTTAAAAATTGTTGTTTTACCGAAACCGGACATAAACTGTAACTTCAACGGTAGATAACTCTTCTGTTCTAGTCGAAAACGGTTTGTTACGAGCACAGCGATTGGTCCAAATACATTTTTGTAGCCAATGAATACACAGCTAATGTAATTTACTGTTCTCCCCAATTATGTATTTTTATCGAGCCAATCAATACACGTTTCCTACACGTTTTCATGTAATACACAAGTATTCACTAAATATTAGAAAAGAAACGTGTTTTTTTGTTTCTTTATGATTTAATTATTAAAATTGTTAAAATTCACGGACGAAGTGGAAAGTTGTGAACAATAAAGAGAATTCTGTCAACTTATAATGTTTGCGATCTGGTATCTTCCACGGTTCGGAAATTTATTCATTCAATCTGCTGCAAAATGTACATGTACGAATTTCATTTTACAGAAATCGGAAACCTTTTTGTGTCAATCCTTAGGTAATCATTGAAAAACTTTTCCCCAACAACGGAGAGAAAATCGTTGACAGTAATGTCAAACTACGGAAACGATCTGGCCTGTCACTTCTTTTAAACTTTTCATAGTTCATGTACACGGCTACATTTTAATGACAATTGGGAGTGGTTTTCTTTTTTGGAACCAGAACTTTTGTTTACAAATTAAAAAATAACAGGAAAAGTTAACAGTTGTTTATATAACAGAAAATGACAGCACCGTTTGTTATTTCAACAAAGTGAGATACTTGTTTGGAATGAATAACCAACTGACATTACCCCGAACTGAGAGGTTATTTTACTTTAAAATCACTTCTTCATAGTGGATTGAAACAAGTGATGTCACTCTTCACTTTGGGGAGTGCAAGAGCGGTCCTTGTAGTGGCATTAGTCTACTCTTTTCCGGATGTCTTTAATGTGATCATGGCATTGATCTCCCCTTACACAAACCAGCCTTTTATTGTCCCCATCCGATGGACTAGCATCGTTTCTTAAGACCACCCTAGCCAATGGCGTCAAGGTTGTCAAAAAGGTTATAACAAGTAAATTCAGGTTTCATTTGATAGCAATATATGCATTGGGGTGTTTTCGCAATTTCAGCTGCACACCTGTACCTACCAAAATTACCTTGAAGAGCCCCCCAACCCCCGTGAGACTAGTGAAAGAATGAATTTTAATGTTATTGATAAAAAACAATTAATCTGAAAACTGTTTATATATTGATATCTGATGTCTTTTTTTCATAAAAAAAATGTCACAAAATGTTTGGGCCACCATTATGCCATTTGGACCAGTGACTCTAATTTTTTACTGGCCCAAACAAAATTTTTCGGGCCAGCCTATGGCTGGCCCTCATTTCAGGCACTGTATAGTACAGTTATCTCCCTTTTAAAGCAATTTCTGATAAATAACCATTAAATTGTA
>FXLX01000154.1 GCA_900180385.1 uncultured Candidatus Thioglobus sp.
CTTAAAGTAAACATTGACAAAACAAAAATTATGGTTTTTTCCATGAGCCGAACTGCAGAAAATGTACACTTCCTGTATAATGAAAAAGAAATTGAAACTGTGACCGAATTTAATTATTTAGGTGTTACTTTTACAAAAAATGGAAAGTTTAAATTAGCAAAACAAAAAAATATTGAAAAAGCTACAAAAGCCATGTATGAAGTTATCAGAAGGGGAAAAAGACATAATCTATCAATCGAATGCTTGTTAGATTTATTTGACAAAATTGTAAAACCTATATTACTATATGGCTGTGAAATTTGGGGTTATTTTAACCCGTTTACCTCACGGTTTAGAAATGGAAATATTCCAATAGACCAAATTTTTTCTAAACTACATTGTGAAAAGTTACACTTGAAGTTCTGTAAATTTCTTTTGGGAGTGCATAAAAAAAGCACCAATCTTGCAGTACAGTCAGAACTAGGCCGGTTCCCTCTTCATTTCGATATATTAAAGCAAATTTTAAGATTTTGGCATAGACTTGAAAATCTGGATTCATCTTTCCCACTTCTTAAAGCTGCATATAAATGTACTAAAAATTTATATGAAGGCAAGCAACCATCATGGTATGGCTCTGTAAAACATATTTTGCAAAATATGCCAAGCTTAACTAATTTCTTGACAGACAAAACATCAACCTTTAAATATAAATGCAATAAAATTGTAAAACAACACTATTTGGAATTGTGGACAAAACAAGCCCATTCACTTAAAGAGGGAAAATTAAGAACTTATTTAAAAATAAAAACCAATTTTGGATATGAGAATTATTTGTCAATCATTAAAAATTTTGAGCAGAGAAGAAGGTTGTCCAAATTAAGAATATCAGCTCACAAATTACAAATAGAAATAGGAAGGTACCAGGGTACTCTCCGGGAAAACCGAATCTGTTGCAGGTGCACTTCGGGTCAGGTAGAAGATGAGATCCATTATTTACTTCATTGTACTTGCCATGCAAACCATAGGGAAATTTTTACTACATATTTGACATCCGAGTGTCAAAATTTTCAAAATTTAGATGACAAATGTAAACTCATATGGATCTTAAATAATGAAGACCCAACTATACTCAGATATCTTTGTCAATATCTTTTATCAACAACTATTTGATTAAATGGAATTGGAGATCTGCAAACTGGATGACCTGCATTGAGCATGAGAAAGAAAATATTCTTTTTGGCATCGTCCCTTGATGCTCACTGCTGGTTATCCAAAAGCTCTGATCCCTTTCCATGTTCCAAACAATATTCCTTCCACATCAACATGGCCGGTCTGCACTAGACACAAGTAGGACTTTATTCCTTTTAGCATCGACTCAAGGTGTCTCTTGCAGATTGGTGATGAATCACCTGATATATATGTATATGTTCTCTCTCATCACCCCCCCCCCTCATATATATGTGAGTAAGTGTATGTACGTTTATGTGCATATATCTCTTTTCCTGCCCGAGTGTGCCTGCACCACAATTATTGATATTTCACCGCGAATATTTAAGTTGATATATTGTTGTTGTGTATCAATCATAATTGTTATTTGTATTGTTGTTGTGTATCAATCATAATTGTTATTTGTATATGCCCTCCTGGGGCCCTGATTTGGTTAATAAACTTATTCTATTCTATTCTATAATAGCCTATTCATTATAACC
>FXLX01000155.1 GCA_900180385.1 uncultured Candidatus Thioglobus sp.
GCGTGTGACTGATTCAGAGACTATGGAGGAGGTTTTCATCTTTGAAGTCAAGGCCAATTACCGTTGTTTTCGTAAGACGTGGTTAAATTTCCAGCGCTGATTGTTATCATATATACTAGTCAACAAAAGAAACGATACAAGGGTTTGATGCTCAATATTTTGTACATATAGGAAAACATCGACAAAATCGTATAATTTAGATTCATATGGGCATAGCAAATAAGGCAATATCAACAAAATTTCTCAACATCATTATCAGAACAAATCATGGACAGACAGAAATTGTCATGCAGTATGGAGGTTTGCGGATTTCAGTAACGTGTGTGACCACCTCTTGCAGCAACGACAGCTTCGCATCTCCGACGCATAGAACCAATCAATCGTTGGATAAAGGCTTGTGGGATGTTGTTCCACTCGTGCACAAGTGCGTCACGCAGCTCCTGTAGTGTTTCCGGTGGATTTTGACGGTGGCGAACACGTCTACCGAGTTCATCCCATAAATGTTCAATTGGTGACAGATCCGGTGATAATGCCGGCCAAGGAAGAACACGGATGTGATTCTGGTTCAGAAAGTCTTGACAAACACGAGCCACGTGACATCTTGCATTGTCATGTTGAAAGACGTGATCAAAGTTTCGCTGTTGCAGAAAGGGCAGAACGATAGGATCAAGAATATCGTCTCTGTATTTTACGGCATTCAATGTTCCTTGAACAATTTTGAGCTGAGTGCGACCATCATGACAAATTCCAGCCCAGACCATAACACTTCCGCCTCCAAAACGGTCGGACTCGTACACACACTGGTCCGTAAAACGTTCCCCACGCCTGCGGTACACACGATAACGTCCATCGCTAAAACGAAGTGAAAATCGGGATTCATCACTAAAAAGGATGTGTTGCCAGGTGTGAAGCCTCCAACGACGGCGTGCACGAGCCCAGGCTAGTCTCGCGGTCCTATGGCGTTGTTTAAGGATTGGTCCTACCACCGGACGCCTAGCTCGGAGTCCAGATTCACGTAGTCTTCTGCGAACAGTCTGACCCGAAATTCGGACGTTTGCTAGACCAGGTGTTCTACGGGCAGTGTCCTCAGCCGTTATCATACGGTTCCGGAGGTGAATAAGGCGTAAATGTCTGTCTTGACGTTGTGACGTCACACGCGGCCTGCCGTTACGGGGTCTGTCATTCGTCCTACCTGTTTGTCGAAGACGAATCATTAGCCTTGAAATGGTTATTCTAGACACATTAAAGTGGTCTGCAACGGCCTGGTGAGTCATTCCAGCCTGAACCATACCCACCGCTCGCTCACGGTCATTTTGACGGAGCCGTGGCATCGACGTTCTTGTGAAAATTCAAATTTTCAGAATGGCAAATTGTTTACTTTTGTTGACAGCACAATTAATGACCGCAGGTGATTTAAATGCCTAATTCGATCATCGCAAACTCGATCATGGGACGGAAAATTGACTTTCCGGAATTTTTCCGTAACGGAACAGGATGTTATTGTTTGTTTTGTGAGGATAAACGCGTTTCACGCAAACATTGACGTAAATGATAATAAACAATTGTTTTGGTTTTAACATAAAAATATATTTAAAAAAAATCTTTGTATCGTTTCTTTTGTTGACTAGATTTACACTTTCGTAAGTGTCGTCGGGGTATTAGTTGGATTGTCAAGTGAATTGCTATT
>FXLX01000156.1 GCA_900180385.1 uncultured Candidatus Thioglobus sp.
CTCTGTTATTTCTATAAAGACATATAAAACAACATCCCTAAGCGCTGTACTCTGCAATTAGTTCACTTGGATTTATCCAATAACAATCTAGATTCTTTTTTGAAAAATATTGGTGGCCCTGAAAAGGGCCGTTTTACCCTACTAGGATATCCTAGCAGGGATAAAGTGTTCTTATGAACACGCATGCGTTGCTTAGTCCACATACAACCTCAGCAACCAACATCGTGTCACTGGTCCAACACCACACCCCATCCTTCAGTGTCACACCGATGGTTTCAGACAGCTCCATTTTCTTTACATAGGTGGCATCGTGTGAGGGTAAACCCTCGCACCACTCCATGGCTTTTCTGATGCAGTCGTCCATTGACTCCTCGTCGAGGAACGTTGAAGCCAACGGCATGACATAGAGATGCCTCCATCTAATGTGATGTGTGTCTACATAGACAGCCATTTCCGTTTTCTTGGATGATGTTAGCTTCAAAACACATGTTTTTATATGGAGGGAGGGGATTAGTCACGTATTTTGGCGCAGTGGGAAAGAGAGGGAGGTGGGGTTTTACAATCAAATAAAATCCGATAGGTAGAATGTTTAACCCTGCCCTGTCTTTTGATTGATAGGGTTTGTGTTTGAAAGGGACGTTATTTGGCGCAACATACATTTTAAAGGACGTTACAACAGCTGTTCAAACGTTCGTGTAAAGCGCATTATAAAATGTATTTTAATTAAGGTCTATCGTGCAACATTATAGTTATACTGGTTTCTAAAGAAGCCCCCGCGTTTAAGTATTCAATACGTGAGGTAATTATTAACCCTCCAAATCTCAACAACTCCTATAATTTCCCATTTTTGTGTGGTGTGATTTGAATATTGGAGCGTTATTACATCGTTAAACGTTTCCAGCGGGGTAATGAAAATACACCTATCGTATCTAAAGACATATAAAACAACATTAGATATATGTATTTAACTATTTAACATCCCTAAGCGCTGTACTCTGTAATTAGTTCACTTGAATTTGGCTCTTCACAGGAACACCTGTCTCAATCGATAATGAAGTATTCCAAACCGAGTAAATTTACATAATTTTGTGTTGCTTAATTAAAGACCTCTCATTATTATTCTATTATTCTAAGTATTGTACCATTCATAGGGGTTTTAACACCGTGTTTTAATTACCAATAATAATGCATACTTTAATACAAACAATTACACACTGAATATATTACCATACCACTGCAAAATTGTATGATTTTATAAGATGGATTTTTTATTACGGTCTATTAGGCAACCCTTAAATTTTATATTGGTTTTTCTAAAGAGGCCCCGCGTTTAATTATTCATACGCGTGCCAGTGAAGTGGGTATTCGATACGTGAAGTAATCAAAAAGAGATTAACCCCCAATGATCAGACAAGTTGAAACATGAATGTATTTACGACACATGCCCTTAGGTGAACTCTAGGTGATTTAAATATAAACATAATACACAAAAATCGATACCAAGTATTGCTAAATTGATTTCAACCGTACCAGACTCCAATGTTAAAATATGCAGATTATGTGAAAAACGATATTTTTGTACACGTGTGCTGTAACTGTCAATATTCTTTCGAAATATTTGGTGGGACTTAACCATATTATAAGCATTGAAATACTAGGCTTAGACTATATTTCTAGAGGTACTG
>FXLX01000157.1 GCA_900180385.1 uncultured Candidatus Thioglobus sp.
ATATCTAATTTTATTTCTGTTTTTTTCTGTTTTGAGGATATAACTTCAGAATGGCCTACAAATTTATACATCTTGGAATAACAGTAGTACTTTAGGGTGCCTGCATCCTAATTTCTTATGTACATGTATCTCTATTCTTTATCAATAAATGTTTAGAGGTTTGCGTTTGTATTGAATCGGGGCCTTGATGGGAGAGAGGTTTAACGAGCTGCCTACACCTCATTTATCTTTCACTGCACTGTTTAGTTTATGATGATTTTATTTGTTAAATTAACAAAAGGGATAGGACACAAGTTTTACCAACTTATGAAGTCTTCTCCCATTTATACAATAAATTCACATAGTATAATGATCATTCTGAGCATGCATATAATACATATAGAGATATATTGTAAATAATTAACGAATTAATAAAAAGGTTGTGTTGGATGGATACGAGGTTGGAGAGTAGATAATTATCGAGTAATTATACTACAAGGAATCTTTTTGAAGATTTAATAAAATTGAAAACGTGTTTGATGATATTAATATTTTCTTCGTATGTTAAATCATCCGACCCACGGGTTAGTAGATTCAAATTCAAATCGCTTGTCTGTACCCAATTTAAGTTGTTCATCATAATACGTCTTATTTCAGTATAATTAGGACAGGTAAAAAAATAATGGAATGCATCTTCCCGTGGAGCTCCACAGGAACAAGCAGCATCATTTACTATATTAACCTTTGATAGATCGTAATTTAGAAAGGAATACGAGTTACGAAGTTGAGTAAGAATAATATTAAGTTTTCTGGGACCATAATAAAAATGTTTCGGGATACGTTTTGTGTTATCTGACTGTTCCTTTCGAATGGCTTTTTTGAATTTAGTTAATGTGTCAAGATTACGATCAAATTGATCTAGCCGGTTCCAGAGTTTAACAGTAGATGGAATAAAAGATTCAGTTGTAATCGAGAGTCTACAAAAAGGTATTATTAAATCCGAACCGTTTCTTAAGGGGTAAATAGTTGTGCTTTGTACAGTAGGAGGAATAAGTTCTCTAAGATAATTTGGTGCATGTCCATTCTTTATATTATAAAATAACTGGAGTTTCCTATTATGCCTTCTACTAGAGAGAGTAGTCCATCCTGTTTCTGAGTATAATTTATCTGTTTTTGTGAAAATTGGTAATCCAGTTACAATCCTTGCAGCATCTAGTTGCAATTTTTCAAGTTTGGTTGAATAACACACTCCACAATTATCCCATATTTCACAGGCATATTCAAAAATTGGGCGGATATATACTAAGTACAGTTTTTCTAGATTTTGTCTACTTAACCTATATTTTAATTTTCGCAGAATACCTAAATGTCTTGATACGCTTAAGATTATATTTTCAATGTGGTTATTCCATTTAGCATCGCTTGACAAGGTTACACCCAAGTGTTTATGGCTCGTTGTTATAGGGATATTGTTTCCATTAAATGTGAAATTAAAATTATATCTAACGTCTGTATTGGAAAATAACATAATCTCAGTTTTGTCTGGATTAAAAGACATTAACCATTTTGTGGACCAGGTATTTAGTTCACACAAATCATGATTTATAACATTTTCAATTTCAACAACATTTTGACTTGAATAACCTAAAGAAGTATCATCTGCAAAGAGTCTACTGAGAGAGAGGAGCTTCTCTCCAATATCATTT
>FXLX01000158.1 GCA_900180385.1 uncultured Candidatus Thioglobus sp.
AATTGGCTGCACTCTACCTTCTTCAAGACCATCTACAATATAAGCATTAACACCTGATTTAATTGCTAGTAAACTTGACACATAGCTAAATTATGTACAAAGCCAAATATTTACTAAGGTATTTACAAGTATTTACACAAATAGCTATGAACAATAATCCTTCATCCAAACGGGTGGGCGTCGTGTTCTTCGCTCTTCGTTTGAGTTATCGTTTCTCAGATCTGATTGTTCGAATGGGAAGCTTTCTACAACTAATTCCTGATTTTCACTTTCTATTTGAACTACTTCATCACAGTTCTCTTGAAAAGAATTGAATTGCTCCCTGTCTTCACTTTTCCTTGAAATATTTTCCATATATATTGCACTAGCCTGCGTATCTGGCTTGGGAGTCGAATGTACAAAACTCTGTCTCAAACTATTTTCTAGATGTTCTATTGCCGATGTCAAATTGCTTATTTCACTATTTATATCAGACATTTCCTACTATTAATCTACTTACCAGCTATAATGATAAATTTCTCTTCTCAAATCTTTTAACACTTTAACACAATAAAAAAATAGTTTACACAATGCTAAATAACAATCACAAGTAGCCAATCGTATCTCAATAATATACAGAATATTTTCAACAATGGAATCCCACCGCTGCCACCAAATTTGTAACGTGTAAACCCTAAGCGGTCAATGGATTCGTACCGACTTAATCGGGATTCCAAATGCTAAAATACACTAATAATTCAAATGTCACATTAACACAATGCAATGTGCACAAGCAAAATGATACCACGAAAATGGCACATATATAATAGATTCGAATTGATAACTTTTATAACGTATATACAAAGTATAGGATTCAGTCTTCTGAACACTATCAAATTGCACACTCAATTTGCTATTAGCAATATGATACTTCCTACACCGTCAGGAATCTGCAATTGTATATCAGAATATCACTAATCCAAACGCACACGGCAATCCAATGGAATCAATTACACAAGAAACACAAGATATACTACAATTGCTAAGTACACACTTCCAACAAATATATCCGTCACTATAGTTCCATTTGAACACATGCAAATCGCACAAATAACCATAAACACTTTCCTTATATACCTTGATATATTTGAATTCCGGAATTACGGAATATTAAAGAATATTCACTATCACATGGAATCACTATTTAATCCAAGGAATAATATATAACACTTACCAAACTCTCTTAGTTAAGATGCACGATGTTGCTAGTTCAACACACTGACCAACACACTCTCGCTGATAGCTGGATTCGGTCTCCTTATATACTCTGGGCGACGTGGACTAGTCTATTACTTATCTATGTAGGGGTGGCACACGACGATACCACAAAGTACTAAGCATTACTGTTCAAGGGATAACAGGTTATTTTCCGGTTCTCCAAAGAAAGGATGAACATACTGTTTAGGAAACAATAACTTTCCGTATATACAAATAAAAGCTTCTATCCCCACAACATAAATACCCCTGAACGGTAAAGTGGACTGCCTTTTAGTAAAGTAATCTTTTGCGTGAACATAAACATGATGAAGGTAGGAATCAATCAAAACAGAACATTTTATAATCTTTCTCGTATGAATACAAGTATCCATAAGGATTTTCGTCACATTACCCACGCCTCCAATTTCATGCCGCGTTGCATGC
>FXLX01000159.1 GCA_900180385.1 uncultured Candidatus Thioglobus sp.
TGGAAGAAATTTATACTTGACACAGATGCAAGTAATGAAGCCATTGGAGCTGTCCTGTCTCAGGAAATTGAGGGAAAAGAGAGACCCATCACGTTTGCTAGTCGAACTTTGACAAAACCGGAACGACGCTACTGTGTAACTCGAAAGGAGTTACTAGCGGTAGTTTTCTTTGTGAAACATTTTAAGCATTACTTGTATGGAAAACAATTTATCGTGCGAACAGATCATGGCTCACTCAGGTGGCTTTTAAACTTCAAAAATCCCGAAGGACAACTGGCAAGGTGGCTTCAAGTACTCAGCTCCTATGATATGACGATTGTACATCGTCCAGGTAGACAGCATCGAAATGCCGATGCGCTCAGTCGCATCCCATGTAGACAATGTGGATTTGATCCAAATTGGGAAAACACAGAAAATCTGGCACAACATGCTAGAAACATACAGGAACGAGAAACACAGGAAGTAGATGAGAAGGAAGTATCTATCAGTGAGAAACAAAAATCTGATAAAGATTTAACACTGATCAGAAAATGGGTTGAGAAAGGAGAAAAACCAGAATTGAAGGAAATTACAGGAGAGTCAATAACAGTGAAGTCAATGTGGGCTCAATTTGACCAACTTACCATCATAGATGATGTACTTGTTAGGCGATTAGAAGGACTAAGCACAAAGCTACAAGTGCTTGTACCTATGACAGAAAGAAGGACTATACTGTCACACTATCATGATAATCGAACATCTGCACATCTTGGGTTGCGAAAAACTCTAGCCAAAATTAGACAGGGGTATTATTGGCCAGGTTTGCAAAAGGATGTAAAGTTATATGTAGCAGGTTGTTCGTTCTGCTCACAAAAGAAGCCTCCAAATAAGAAGAAGAGAGCTCCTATGCAAATAGTCGAAACTGGGTTCCCAATGGAACGCATAGCTATGGACATTCTTTGTGAATTACCAGAAACAAGTGGAGGAAATAAGCATATTTTAGTAATCAGTGATTACTATACTAAATGGACAGAATGTTTTGCAATGCCTAACATGGAGGCAAAAACAGTGGCAAAACTTTTAGTTGAAGAGGTTATAGTCAGATTTGGGACTCCATATGTGATTCATACGGATCAGGGGGTACAGTTCGAAAGCAACTTGTTTCAGGAGGTGTGTAGATTACTGCAAATACAGAAAACTCGGACTGCTCCCTTTCATCCTCAGTCAGATGGGATGGTCGAGCGGAATAATAGAACAATACTTACGATCTTGTCTGCATTTGTCAATGAACATCAAAACGATTGGGATGAACACCTCCCTTACATTTCAATGGCTTATAGAGCCGCAGAGCATGAAACAACGGGAAACACTCCGAATTATATGATGTTGGGAAGAGAGGTTACAACCCCGCTGGATATTCAATATTGCATGCCACGTAGCATTGCACATATCCCTCAAAATCGTTGGGCATGGATACTCAAGGACAGAATGGAAGAAACTCATAAACATGTCAGGGAAAATGTTAAAGGTGCTATGCACCGACAGAAGAAATATTATGACCAGAAACTATCTTGGCAAAGTTTTCAGCCAGGCGATCAAGTATTTGTTTTCTTTCCAAATGTTAAACCAGGGTTAACAACCAAGCTAGCATGCTTGTGGAGAGGACCCTTCAAAGTCATAGCAAAAATCACAG
>FXLX01000160.1 GCA_900180385.1 uncultured Candidatus Thioglobus sp.
CTTAAAAAAGCAAAAAAAAAAAAACGATTTAAAAATAAAAATGAGACATTATTGGTTAATGTATCAAATAGCACTGTCAAAATATTGTTGAAAACGGTATGATACCCAAACTCATTCAAAAAAACGGCCCGCCACAGTGTGGAATATATACTTTGGGCCAATAGAGCAAACTGTATGTCCTAATACGACTGGAGGAGACCAACACGAATAGGAGTCAAGAGAGGATATTACTTTTTCTCATTGATTCCATTCGGTGATAAGGTCTTAAGTTTTCTAATCCAGAAGCTTTCCCTTTCCTGTCTGCTTTTATCATCCCACTTGGGGTTATGGTCAATTATGGTGACCTTCAGTTTGCCGAAAGAATCATGGTGGCCCGTCGATCTGAGATGTCTGCTGAGTGGAAGGTCAGGTTTGCAATTTGCATCGCTTCTGTGGCCATTCAAGCGTTTACTAAGTTGTTGTTTAGTTTCTCCGATGTATTGAAGACCACAAATTGCACATTCCAGGAGGTAGATAATATTTTCTGTCTTGCAGTTGGCATTGCAGTATATGATGAATTTTTCTCCTGTATGTGTGCTGCTGAATTTTTGTGTGCATTGGATGTTTTTGCACGTCATACATCGTCTCGAATCACATTTTTGACACTGACCATTGTAGGCAGATCGAGGGGAGATGTCAGCTCTCACCAAGATGTCTTTCAAACTTTTGGGTTTCCTGAAGGCCAAGACGGGTGGTTCTTTGAAGATTTTACACAGTTCTGGGTGTTTTTGTATGGTTGTCCAGTGCTCACGAACGATGCTGGATAAATTACTGAGCGCAGGATGGTATGTGATGACAAATGGCACTCTGTTGTTCGCGTTCTTTTCTTTATATTGGATGAGGTCTTTTCTGTCAATACCACTTGCTTTGTTAAAACAATGGTTAATGCTCGCATTGTTGTAACCCCTCTTTTTCAGATGACATTTCAGTTCCCCAAGCCGTTTTTTGGTGGTTTGTTCGTTGGAGCAGATGCGTTTGATTCGGAGAGCTTGGCTGTACGGAATACTTTTGGTGCAATGTTTAGGATGACAACTCTGTGGGGACAGGTACTGATGTTTATCTGTCGGTTTGTTGTATATGTCAGTTGACATAATACCATTTTCACAGGTGGTGTAAGTATCCAGAAAGGAGATGTTATTTCTAGATGTTTCATGGGTGAATTTTATAGTGGGGTGAACATTGTTGGCATGGTCAAAGAAACGATTGAGGTTTTCTTCCGACTCGGTCCACTTCATGTCAACGTCGTCTATGAAACGAAACCAGGAAAGTGGCTTGTGAGGTGCAGATTGTATGATTAGTTTTTCAAGTTTCCCCATGAAGATGTTGGCGTATGAAGGTGCCATCTTTGTTCCCATAGCTGTTCCGTTGATTTGTAAAAAATGCTCTCCATTAAATGTAAAATTGCTATGCTTCAGTACCAATGTGAGCAACTGGACAAGACATTCCGTTGGTGGTTCTTTAACGGCTCTTTGGTCCCAGGCCTCTCGACATGCTTCGATACCGTCATTATGTGGGATGTTAGTGTATAATGACGTAACGTTCATGTAACTGCCAGTAAAAGCATTAAGCTCACACCAGAACTTAGACAAGACATTATAGAGCTAATCAAACAAGAGATCAGCCCAGAAC
>FXLX01000161.1 GCA_900180385.1 uncultured Candidatus Thioglobus sp.
AGAGAGTCCCGGAATTTCCTTTATTTTGGTTTTAGCGGGTGATCTAGTTGTATTTGACTCATTTAAAAATTGTAGCTTATCGTTGATATTTAAGGTAACTCTACGTTCTGGTACTATTGTAGTTTCACCTTTTAAGACTTTTATGAACTTTTCGGGGATTGCTTTTTTTATCTTAGAAAACTCTGAAATACAGTTCCTCCTATCTATTAATAAATTGTATATATCATGACAACTTTTAAAATTTGTATTATTTGAATCCCAAATATCGTTTATAGTTCGTAAGTTACTTTGCAGAAACGAGGTAAACCCTAATGGTTTGTTTTTAAAAGTTATTGAAGAGTTACAAAATATTCTGGTTTTTAGAATGGAATCAATGTCATTATTACACAATTGAATAAGTTCCTGTAATTTTGACCATGATTGGATACATATTTTGTAAAAAATTGGTAATATATTTAAATTTAGAGTTGATACATTAGAGCACTTACATACAAAATATTTTTCATTAAACTTGATGTCTAACTTACGGAGCCAATACTTACCAATTGCATTCCAACTTTCTAATAGTTCATGTAAAATTCGGTATAGAAGCTTAATTCTTTTGCTGTCAATAAACTCTTGTATGTTAATCATACCCATGCCTCCATTTTCTACTCCCAAGCAGCAAACTTTCCTATCTATTTGATTAATACCCCCTCCCCAGATAAAACCCCATACCAAAGTTGTTATTTCTTTTACGTATTTTTCTGGTATTCCCCGCATTTCAATTTCGTAACCACAAAGAGAGATCAAGAGATTTTTCACTATTAGTTTTACCTGTATATGTCAAGTTTCTACTTTTCCAAACGTGGACACAATTTTTCATTTTATCTATTATTGATTTCCATATCTCATCATTTTGTATATTATAACCATGATGAATGCCAAGAGTTTTAACATTATCCTTTGTCCAAACTATTTTTGTAAACGTGGGTCTGTTATTTTTAGCCGATCCAATATACATACCTTTTGTCTTTTCATAATTGACTTTTGAACCAGAGGCTTTTTCATATATAGTTAAAATATCAAAACATTTTTTGACAGATTCATCATAGCTGAGTGTCATCTGCAAACATGCAGAGCTTAGTCTCGATATATTCCCCATCTTTCCCCCCAGGTAATTTGATTCCTTGTATTTCACTATCCCCCCTTATAGCACAGGCTACAGGTTCGGCCTGTAGTATGTAAACAAGAGGCGCTATTGGACACCCTTGTCTACAGGACCTTGAAATATTGAAATATTTAGACACAAAACCATTGGTCTTGATACAAGTTTGTGCATATTTGAATAACATTTGAACCCACTCCCTAAATTTTTCACCAAAGTTAAATTTGCTTAATACATGATCCACCCATCCCCATTCTACCCGGTCGAAGGCCTTTTGTTGATCTAAAAATATTGTGATACCGTCATCATCTTCACGATCAGTATATTCTATTACATCTTGTATTAGACGGTTAGCTTCACTGATATTACGACCTTTTACAAATCCCTTCTGGTCCGAATGTATTAATTTTGGTAAAACAACTTTTAATCTTTCTGCAAGAATTTTTGCAATTATTTTGTAGTCACTGTTTAATAGAGTCAGTGGTCTCCAGTTTCGTATATCTTCCCG
>FXLX01000162.1 GCA_900180385.1 uncultured Candidatus Thioglobus sp.
AGGGATATGTCGCTCCACTCAGACACATTATTCTGATTCCGAGCCAACCAGTCTTTGCTCTTTCTCCTTAATGCTGCGTTCTTAGCGGAGAAGCAACAAATACCAATTTTATATTCTTTTGTTTGACAAGACCGCAGTTCGTACCCACAATCTATCGCACTCGAGGCGAGCACGCTAACCATTACGCTACCGATGCGGTTCCCTATTTTTATTTTATTTTTATTATTTTTTTAATCAAAATTTCTTATTGTCCTTCAATATATTATTTGAAAACAAAAATTAATCCAAAACAATAAGAGTTACTTGATATCTATATAAACAGTGAGAGTTCCTACTTTTGTTCAAACACTCTTTGAATATTGCAATAATCCAACTGCATAGCAAATAAAGAAAAAGAATTATAAGTTCTATACAAAATCATGACCATTCTGTCGAAGGTGACTTGGCGAATGCCAATTCTGCACAAACCGTTTTGTATTTCTTTCTTTTAATGTTATACAAAACATCCACATGTAAAATATTTTGACTATGTGCTGTTGTTTTTTTTTCACAACTTTTATTCATTGAAGACAATTTTTTGTTTTTTCTTTTTATCAATTTGCAAGTCGAACATACCCTTGACAAGTGTTATAATGAACCTTAAATAAATTACAGAAAGGAAACATAATTGTGATATTGAGCTGTTTTCGCTATTCTTTCAATTTTTTACATAGACAAAACCGGTTCTACTGAAACACAATTTTTGCGACCCAACCGGAAAGTAGTGGCTGACAGAGCCGGAACGAATGTACGTAAATAAGCATTGTGTTTTTCACTGTAGTAAGTCTAAAACTATTCATGGTGGCACGCCAGTGCAAACTATCATGTATATAAGCATTACAAAGGGTTTGTGTACTTTAATTACACATATAGACTACTTTTTATAGCTTTATTTGATGATTTCAATCTCATTATTAGCATTTTTCATTGTTTATGTCCATCATTTTATCTATATCTGAGTAATCGATGAAGATAACTACAGTAATATATAGGTAAAAACAAGCAAAAATAATCGACCGATAACGACATCTTCTGGATTCAAGATATAATAATACTATATGATCATAATACTTACTTTTTGTCGTCGCCTGTATGTCAAACATGCCTAATTGACTTGTACCGGAAGATGACAGAACAATTCCGACCGGAGCTCTTTGACGACAGTGATGTATATATAATTTAATTTGATTTGAATATTTCAATCTGATTGGCTAATCCGCCTGGAGAAAATTTTGGTTATACTCGATAACCTGGGTTGGTATTGTGACGTCACCAACGTGTTCATCCGCCAACGACAAATTCAAATAGTCACATGAAATAATCGTAATTAAAATCGAGGAATCATTAAATTTTGTTGTAAAAATTAAATTATAAGGAATATTTGAAATTGTTGAACAGGTTATACTTGCATAACCTGGTTTGGGTCAGTTTACGCTTTTCATAAACCGCTTCGCGGTTTATTAAGCGTAAACTGACCCAAACCAGGTTATATCGTATAACCTGTTCAACAATTTCAAATATTCCTTAAATATCATGACAAAAGTAGTCAGTGAGTGATTGTTGTTTAACACTGAGCAATTTTTCAGCAATATCATGGCAAGAACA
>FXLX01000163.1 GCA_900180385.1 uncultured Candidatus Thioglobus sp.
TGCCTGCCTGCTTGCCTGCAAACATGCCTGCCTGCTTGCCTGCTAACATGCCTGCTTGCCTGCAAACCTGCCTGCTTGCCTGCAAACCTGCCTGCTTGCCTGCAAACATGCCTGTCAACATGCCTGCCTGCAAACATGCCTGCCTGCCTGCAAACCTGCCTGCCTGCCTGCAAACCTGCCTGCCTGCCTGCAAACATGCCTGCCTGTCTGTCTGCCTGCAAACCTGCCTGCCTGTCTGCCTGCTCACCTGCCTTCCTGTCTGTCTGTCTGTCTTTCTGCCTGCTCGCCTGCCTGCCTGTCTCTGTCTGTCTGCCTGCTTGCCTGCCTGTCTCTCTCTGTCTGTCTGCCTGTCTGCCTGCCTGGCCGCCTACAAACCTGCCTGCCTGCCTGCCTTCCTGCAAACCTGCATGCCTGTCTGCCTGTCTCTGTCTGTGTCTCTCTGCCTGCCTTCCTGCCTGCAAACATGCCTGCCAACATGCCAACATGCCTGCCTGCCTGCCCGCCTGCATGTCTCTGTCTGTCTGCTTGCCTGCCTGCCTGTCTGTCTGTCTGTCTGTCTGCCTGCTTGCCTGCCAGCATGCCTGCCTGCCTGTCTGTCTGCCTGCTCGCCTGCCTACTTGTAAACATGCCTGCCTGCCTGCAAACATGCCTGCCTGTCTATCTCTGTCTGTCTGTCTGTCTGTCTGTCTGTCTGCCTGCTCACCTGCCTGCATGACTGCCTGCCTGCAAACCTGCCTGCAAACCTGCCAGCATGCATGCCTGCAAACCTGCCTGCCTGCCTGCAAACCTGCATGCCTGCATGCAAACCTGCCTGTCTGTCTGCCTGCTCGCCTGCCTACTTGTAAACATGCCTGCCTGCCTGCCTGTCAACATGCCTGCCTGCCTGTCTGTCTGTCTGTCTGCCTGCCTGCCTGCCTGCCAACATGCCTGCCTGCAAACATGCCTGCCTGCCTTCCTGCCTGCAAACCTGCCTGCAAGTTTCTTTAAAAACCGTAATGGATTATTTTTCAACAAAATGACTTTCAAAATACTTAACGGCCACTTTTCCCAGTTTGCATTTTTTAATAGTTTCATGTTTCTAATTTAACGTTAAAATACGGCGTTGAAACATCTTCAATGATCTTGTCACCGACAAACTTTTATTTCACCTGTTTTCATAAAGATTATCTTAATGAGCCTTAATGAACACTGTTTACACCTATTCAATTATTTATTAGGGTCTCTTTTTATCTATGTTTATTTAACATTTAAATTACCAACTCAATTAGTTGTATTTCCCTTCGGCGATTATTTATTATCTTAAAAGTAACCGTATCACGTGATCGATCGTACACATTATGTCATGTGATAAGATGTCCAAAATGGTCGTTATTAGAAGACGATCTCACAATTCTCGCATGAAATAGGTGACCGTTGGCCAAGTTAGAGAGGTGACCGTTGAAAGAGTTAAATTATATAGTAATATTAGTTGGGCGGGTCTCAAAGTGACCGTTAGACACCATCTATTGTTTGGTCGGCTGAAAACTGCTTGGCTGATGAATTACTGCAATTATCTCAATCAGAATTTGCCAAGCGCCTATCAGCTGGCGTGGAATATCGATTTGGTGAATTT
>FXLX01000164.1 GCA_900180385.1 uncultured Candidatus Thioglobus sp.
TGTGTATCTGAAATCACAGTTAACAGACAACACATGCTTAGGTTGTATCAATTTTACTCTTGTTTATCTAATTTGATTTGGAATTTTAAAATAATCGAGACAAATGAGTCTTGTTTTATTTTCTTATTTTTTTTTATAGTTTGGTTGTTAGTGACATAACATACAATACAAAAGACATACACAAAATGTTAATTTTTATAAGTATAAGCAGAGGCGTAGCTAGGTATAAAATGAAATGTAGGCACAACTTGCGGCGAGGGGTCTGGGGCCGCTTAAGGCCCCCATCAGCTCTAGGGCAGTACCCTGGTGGGGGGTTCAGGGGGGCTCAAACGGAAAACGATTTTAAGCGTAAATAGATGTACAAATGGCGAAATCTGAACAATAAAAGACATGAAATATATTCTTATTTTATCATGGAAACAATACAAAAATCGAAGTTGTTAATATATTTTTGCTGAATATGAGAACTTTTGACTGAATGTTTCTACACCGCTTTTCAGAATAATTTTAGCAGTTACAAAAATTCAGCATCACAAAGCATTGAATCTATAGCGAAGATTATCATAAATGCAAAATGTATGAAAGAAACATTCCCGGAAACATTCAAAGAATAAAATTTCAGAGTTCATGTAAGCACATGCAGCCATCATGTCCAGCAACACGGACTGGTAATTAGATAAAGTCCAGACGTCTGTTTTTCTCACTGCAAATTTGTTGATAACATCTTCGACGCTTAGATTTCTTGTTCTGTGGATGTGTAACAACGATAAATTTGATAATCTCTCATCACCCATTGTAGCTCTAAGACAGTTTTTTACGCGGCGCATCGCACTGAATGAACGCTCGCTAGACGCCGAAGACACTGGCATTGTTATCAATACTGTAAAAATTGCATAAATATTAGGGTACAAGTCTTGGTTTGTGACATTGAGTGTCTCCAGTAATGTTTGTGGTTTTTGCCCATCAACCATATTCCAGCGTGTTTTCCACCTAGCAACTTCATCAAGAAACGCTTGTCTGTCGCCAATATCCGTACGAAAAGAATCAAAGATTGAATTAGTTGTCTGATCTGTTAATGTGTGGAGCTTATCTTTTTAAACATTTCATCCAAAGTTCTAACTTTAAGTTTAGGTTTAGAGCCAGACATTTTTACACTGCAAGCCAATAGCCCGACAACAGTTCTTTTGACGGTCAATGACAAACTAGTAAATGTATCAATTCATTTCTAGATTCAGATGTTAAAAAGCGTGTGAAAAACAAATTGTGTTTTATTTTATGTCAAGACAAAGCCTTTGAAGATAAAATGAACTGTCAATTTCAAAGAGTTAGTTAAGGTCACAGTACTCATTGCAAATGTTTATCTTTCAACTTGTGGAAGCTTGTCATCAGTACAATAAACATAAAACAGACATAATTAAAATATGTAATGCGTTGTTTGTCATTTTTCATCAATAAACAAATGTTGGGGAAAAAATTATGTGTAGGCACGTGCCTAAAGTGCCTTACGGTAGCTACGCCCCTGTTAACTGCAGGTATAATCCGAGAATGGATTATGCCTTTTGTCTCCTCCCATTAAAGAGTTACGAAAAATGGCGATCCCC
>FXLX01000165.1 GCA_900180385.1 uncultured Candidatus Thioglobus sp.
CTGGCTTCCATGATTTATTTCGATTCTGATATGTCTAAGAGTACAAATACGGTAGTATACTTTGATTGGAAGACGGTAATTTATATTTACGGTATCTTCAAACTTTTTTTGTTGAGAAAAGTAAAACGTGATAGATTATATAAATAGAATGCTTGGTAATACTGTATTATCGGTCATGGCCCATTAAAGTAAAATCATACCACTAAAATTCCAAGTAATACTACACATTTAGCACTGACTCATAAACGATAGACTATATCAATGACATTCTTAGTAAGGATAACAAAAGGACCATTATAAACAAAACACCGAATATGTAAATCAAACCTGACATCCGTGTACTATGTTAAAACATGCACGTTATATCGTTATATGTACTGTATTAGATGAATTATGAATTATCAAATATATTGTTTGTTTTTCCATACTTTATTGAAATAAGTAAGAATAAAATATTGATCTCACGATGTTGTTATCGGCAGTCATGTGTGCTAAACCATTACGCCACCGCAACGTTAATATTAAGCTATATATAAATCAAATTTACGTTAATACAATTATTCATCGGGAATTCACTTTGCGAAAGAGCTAAATAAAATATATTTGTTAAAGAAAAAAAGAAAATAATAAAAAGTAAAGGGACTACTAAAAATAGAAAGTTCCGATGTGTTTACATGTCCAATGAATTAATTTCTAAGATAATCTGACGTACTAATTTTCTTTTTGGTTGCTTGTTTTGTTTTCTGTACTTTTTGTGAATTGTGGGGATAATATTAAAGTATACTTTAGTATAGTAACACATGAAATTCCACTGAGGGTTAGAAAAAAAAACACGTCGGACTCAATGCACAATCAGGTCGGCAGTAAATCACCTCCAAAATTTATTTAACGTCAAAACTGTTTCATAAAAATTGTTCAAGTTTTACTCCCGTAGCAAAACAACTACGATAACCAACTTTATTTTGGATGAGATTAAAAGGTCGATTTCTATTTCTGTCTATTACGGATGAAAACGGTCAATAAAAAATGGCCGCTGACGAGAAATCGACCTTAAAATTATTTTTTGATTGCAGATTTCATACTCTCCACACTCGGGTACCAACACAAAAATTAAATGAGATATGTGTTTATGTATATTAAACATCATACTAAAATATGCCGTTGGTACCTGCTTGTGGTTATACTGAAAATTGACATTAAATACACATTTCTTGTTAGATTTCATATATTTTCACGAAACGATAGACTTTTCATTGACTAGTGTGACGTCATCGCACGTGCAAATATGGAAAATTGTTACCAAAATAGTAGTTGGGGTAAAGGTCTTATAAAATCAAGAAACAACGAAAGCTATACGTTTCATTTATAATTTGTCTATTTTTTAGGCCAATTTCTGCCCTTATCATACCTACTCCTTTGACGACAGTGGTCAAATCAGTACTAAAATTTATGATAAACGGGACGACTTCAATTTTAAGATCATAAATTTTCCAAATATGTGCAGCAATATACCAGCTTCTCCTGCATATGGTGTTTACATCTCGCAATTGATTCGTTATGCAAGGGCCAGTAGCAATTATTCTGATTTCCTGAAA
>FXLX01000166.1 GCA_900180385.1 uncultured Candidatus Thioglobus sp.
ACCAACCTAATAAGGTACGAATGTCCTGCAGTTAACAAGTTTTGGCGAATTGGATACAAAATGTTCCATGGTAAATGGTTAAGGTTCATGAGTGGACCTAAGAATAAAGGTGACATCGTCAAATATTTATGACGCATGGTTGGTTCATTACTTCAAATCTTAGTATGAAATGAAATGAAATATGGATTAACTGATTTTTCGTTTTTGCACATACAGGAAGTCAAGACACTCATCGGGTGTCTTGTAAGAGGAAGGCATTACTACTTCTGGGATGCTGTTAAATAGACACCCTGGCTTTTAAACGTCTTATGTATGGCCAAAATCTATGTAGCCTTTAATGTAAAGATGGAATTGAGAATACGATAATAAAAATGTTGGTTTTTGGTGTTACCTCATCATGAGAAAGAAAGGATATTGTGTATAGTTTTTTTTTATCTCTACACGTACAGAGTAATGCCCAAAGATAATCGATGTCCCTGATTAAGATTATATCGAATTGCTGTGGCATACTTCAGTTGAAATCGAATTTTCGAATTTTTCTATACATACCATATCGTACACTTTTGCATTACCAAACCGTTGCAAACAAATATTTTTGCATTAACCAAACACGTACACCGACTTTTAAACCCACTGACAAAAACTGAGATGACAAGCGATAATTTGCAGGAATCGTCAATGGTAGGATAGTGACAAAGGTAGGGAACATATTAATCTAAATGCAGAATCAATAAAAAGATGAAATATATCAAATAGGAGCACAAAATCGAGGAAAACCACGCAAAAATCTGTGAAAATGATCACCAACACCACCATCTCCCATGATTTTTTCATACCATTTGTAATAATGGGCTTAACATTGAATGTGTTTTGACGCAAAACTATATCTAGAAAAAGACAAGTGTAATGCTTGGGTTATCAATTTATTTCTAGATAACAAAATTTTCAAAAAATGTGCCCACCTCTCGTGTCCTGACGTCCTTCCTAGCTAACCGGAAGTGAAACCAAACAACCGTTGCCGTACTCGATTGTACACAGTGGACTGTGGGTTAGGAATACGTAATACGAACACATTTTACACATTTAGATGCCCACAGTCATTGGAAATGATAAGATTATATTTATACAAAAAATGTAAATTGGAACGAGACATGACTTTGTGTGGTGATAATTGGTTGTACGAAGAAGCTTCTTTGAAAAAATCAGGGTCGTCCTTGCTGAATTCAGCGAGAAAACAATGATGTCAATGTTTACGCAACATCAAAATCAAGTTTAAGTGTAAAAAAAGGATATTTCCGTTCAACAGATATGTTTTAAATTTTCCTGGCGTATAAAGGTATTATATCAGCGGGTGTCTGTAATTTTTTGTCTTCATTAGCAATGTTTACTACCACATATAAACATAAAAACTTACATTGAACCCTTCCGGTTTTGACAGTCGATGATCGGAAACGGTAACGTGCCCACAAACTTTACGTAAACACGTCAGTTGCGCCGCACAGGTACCCATACTGTGATAAATATTCCATGATAAAGGGCGGGGGACACTGGTACGCTCTTCTTTTTGTCTTTTCCTTTCTTTTGTATTCATTT
>FXLX01000167.1 GCA_900180385.1 uncultured Candidatus Thioglobus sp.
GCTTTACACTGTAAATTTCGTCGTCTGACCTCTGTTCTCGTCCACTTTTTTGACTTGTATCTTCTAAAGCCATCTTTTTTCTCCAACTTCGGTATTTGTTGTACATTTTGCAACTTATTCTAACGCTCTATAACTGTTGAAAAAGTGGCTCAACAATCAGGCAACACCTTAATTAAACAATTTTTGTATGGCAGTTGTTGACCCATACATACTGAAGTGAGTCAGTCGGTCAGCAAATTTACACATGTATTTTACCAGCAAAAAATATAATAAAATGAAAAAAAGAAGGTGAACATGGGACATAGATGCCCCTACTCTTATCAAAATCAAAGTTGACAGGCCTTTTGTGATTCTTAACACAGCCAAATTTCAAAACATTTGACCAAGTCCAAGGCAAACTCAAGTTATTGAAGGGAAACCAAAACATGACGGAGGGAAAGACAGACGGACAAGGGTAAAACATAATGCAAAATTGGTCAAAAGTAAATGCACACAAACCAATGTGTCCACAGATGAACGACAACGAATAACTACCCCAAAATAGGGTGTCCCTATCGATAGAATACTTGCAGAAATAGTGTTTTAACATAACATGTATAATCGGCTGTTTTTGTTTTTTCATGAGTCACATTAACAGACAAGTAGGAAGTCACAAACCTATATATACACTTTATTTATTTATATATAAAGTGGTTTTTTTGTGCAGCTCTGTGTTGATATGCGAGCTCGATATTTGAACCGTTCGGCAATGCGCATGTACGAATTTTGTTACTTCCTGTTTCTAGCCCGCGAAAATTTAAAAATGATAAAACGAAATTTTACCTACGGATTCGATTGACAGTTCAACGCATACATGGTGGTTACTAGTAGGAAGGAAGTCCCAGTAAGAGACTTATATTAAATTGAAACAGAGACATATTTGGCTCTGATTTAAATTAAGGGATGTGTCTGAGGAAAAAAAGGGGGATGCATGAAAATAAAATTATGAAGGGGTTGGCCTTAAAGTGAAATAGAGAATTTGCTCTTTGCATCAACTTCTTTATTTCTTTGACCATGCAGAGTTGCTGACTGCTAAAAACTATTTTAGCCTTTCTTTCAATTTGTGAGAAATACTTTTAAACGTTAAAAAAACGTTATAATAATGTTATACTTTAACGTTATTGCAAGGTTTATAAGTAAACGTAAACATATACGTTATTCAAACGTTATATAAATGTTACAAAAAAACGTATAACATGTAACGTAAGTTATACGTTGTACAAACGTTATTATTTTACGTTATATTTTGGTTTAATACATAACGTAAAACACTAAACGTTAGTTAATCGTAAGTACAACGTTTAATATTAAACGTTAATAATAGGACGTTGCAAAAACGTTTAAAAAACATTAAAATTTAACATTGTAATTAGGTCACTAGGTAACGTTTATTTTTTACGTCGATATAACATTATAATAACGTTATTTTTGTACGTTACCTAACTATAACGTTACTTAATCTGTTTCGATGCAACGTTTATTTTAAACGTTAAAAAACGTTATAATAATGTTATATTTTAACGTTATTGCAAGGTTTATAAGTAAACGTAAAC